>CAZAGK010000050.1:0-2299 GCA_964484775.1 uncultured Gemmatimonas sp.
AGCGGTTCGTGAGCGAGGACCCGATCGGGCTCGCGGGGGGGATCAATCCGTATGCCTATGTGAGCAACGATCCGGTGAACCGACTGGATCCGACGGGTCTCACGGAATGTACCGACGCACAAGCGGCGTCCGGGCTTGTGAGCATTGAATATGAGTACGAGGGAACTTTCGCGAGCTTTTGCAGAAGCATCAAGCGTCACCTCGTCGATGCAATGGGAGGAGGCTTGAAAATCCGCGGATCGACATCATTCAAGGATGCGATCGACATTGCTGCCCTCGACAACCCGATACTACTTGACCTGATGTATCAGCTTGGAAAGTCTTCTTGGGTGCATGACGTTGTGCCACGCTCAGGGGAAGGCTCCAGCAGCTATACCTACGCGGCCTGGATGCCATCTGGAGACCGCTGGCAGTACCGCGCCGAAAGACTGGAGGACGAGGCGAACTTTCTTGGGATTGATATCGCGATGAATACGGCGACAATCAGTGTGATTCGGCCTACTTCTGCCGCGCCGACGTGGTGGATCGTGACGCACGAATTGATGCATGCGCTAGGTGTCGAGCAGCGAGGCTTCATGTACCAACACAACGAGGCAGCCTTCGACCCGATCTATCAGCTCGGCGCAAAGATCGGCGTCACTTGGCAGCCCGCAAGGAATGCGAGCCCACGCTTACCTTAGCCTTTGTCCGGAGAACATCGATGAATACCTATTGGAAACGAGCGATTCCCGTCACCGCGCTATGCTTCGTCGCACAATCCTGTGTCGTGCGCTCGAGGGCCGCGACATTGCGTCCGACGGCGGCAATGTCGATCGAGCTTGGCGGCATTCCTGCAGCGCTCGTTTCCGGGGTCGACTGGAATGCACTGCCTGGACTTGAGCGTTCGAATGTCACGATACGCCTGGACAGATCATTGCATGTCGTACAGGGCATTACTCCTACGGTGCACGGCGCACCGGTAGTACTTCAGATGGAGCCCGGCTTGGTTGAGGTCGCGGCAAGTCGACAAATTGACTTGATGTTAGAAGATGAGACCACCCGTCGGTCGATGGCCGACTCGGACACGCTATCGATCACATTTGCACTTGTCGAACGAGACAACGCGGCTCTCGGGATGCTCGGAGAGAACGATCGCCTTGTTGCGATCATCGCTGTTCATCGTTGTTGCTGGGAGTTGCCCCTCCTACTGGTGAGGCTGCACTTCGATGGAGAAAGGTGGCGCATTGATCGCACAGGGGCATTTGGCAACCGGTGAGCGCTGATCACGTGAACGATGATCCAAGTTCCATTCGTCAAGGAACAACAGCACGGGGCCCGGTCGCTATCGCGACCGGCCCCGCTCCACTTCTCGATCAACAATCCCTCAGTACGTCCCATCCTTCGTCCACACCAACACCATCCCGCACCGCCGATCATTCCCCCCGAACTGCATCGGCGCCGTCGCGGGGCCACTGTACACCTCGATCCCCGACACCATCTTCGGCGCCGGCAACAGATCCATCGGGAAACCGCTCGGCAGCGGGATACCGTCCAGATACACCTGCATCGGACAGTACGCCACACCGCTCACGTTCAACCCGCCACCCTCGCGCTTCGAGAAGGCGATCTCCACGTTGTTGTTCGTCGCGTCCGGCATGATCGTCATCGTCTTCGCATAACGCAGCACATCCGACAACCGGATCGCCGCACGCTTCTCCAGATCCTCGGCCGTGAAATACTCGCCGCCGCCGAGTTTCCGACGCTGATCGAACTCCTGCATCTTCAACGACTGCCGACGCGTCGTGATCTCCACCGGCGCCAACCCCTGCGCCGCACGCTCCAACGCATACGTCAGCCGCAGCGTGTCACCCGTCGGCACGTCGATCACCGCCGACGCCGGACGATACCCCGCCCGCTTCACGATCAGCAGATACTGTCCCGCGCGCACATCGGTGAACTTGAACTTCCCCGTGCTCGTCGTCAGCAGCTTGGCCGGCGTCCGCACCACCTGCACCTCGGCGCCCGCCAACGGCACCATGTTGGTGTCCGTCACCGCCCCCTCGATCACGCTCAACCGCTGCACCGGCTTGGCCTCGGGCGCGCGACGCGGCATCGTCGCCTTCTGCTGTGCGGCGACGAGCTGCGGAACCATCAGGAAGGCGACCAGTCCCAGCACGCGGGACGCGCCCTTGAATGTCAGTGTCATCATATGGATGTAATATCGCACGGCCGGAAGGGCCGCGCCCTCCCCCACGGGCCCGGTAATAACCCCACCCCCCCCGCGGGGGGTGGCCCCCGCGCGGAGGCCGCGCCCCGGGCC
>CAZAGK010000050.1:2309-23378 GCA_964484775.1 uncultured Gemmatimonas sp.
CCCCTCTGCCCCGTTACTACCCCGACACCGCCGGCTGGGGTTCGCCCAGGCTCGTCGGCCGAGCCTCGTCCATCCGCCCCAGACGCCGCAGCGCCGGTAACCGCCACGCCGTTACCCCCACCACCACCAGCGTCGCCACCCCGCCCAACACCACACTCGGCACCGTCCCCAACCACTGCGCCGTCACCCCCGACTCGAACATCCCGATCTCGTTCGAGCTCCCCACGAACACCGAGTTCACCGCGCTCACCCGCCCCATCATATGCACCGGGGTCACCGTCTGGATCAGTGTCGAACGGATGAACACGCTCACCATGTCCGCCGCCCCGCTCACCACCAGCACCGCCACCGACAACGGGAACGAGGTGCTCGCGCCGAACACCACCATGCACACCCCGAACAACGCTACCACGCTGAACAGGGTGCGCCCCGCCCGCTCCATCGGTTTCCGATGCGCCAGCGCGAAACTCGTCACCACCGCCCCGATGCTCGGCGCCGCCCGCAGCAGCCCCAACCCCTGCGGCCCCACATGCAGGATCTCCGCCGCGAACACCGGCAGCAGCGCCACCGCCCCGCCGAACAGCACCGAGAAGAGGTCCAGCGTCAGCGCCCCCAGCAGGATCCGCTCCTTGAACACGAAGCGCACCCCCGCCTTGAGACTCTCCGCGATCTCCTCCGTGTGATGCGCCTCGAGCACCGACCGGTGCCGCACCCCCCAGATGAACCCCAACCCCACCACCGTCAGCCCGGCATCCACGGCATAGGCGAGCACCGTCCCCCCGGCGGCATAGAGGATCCCGCCCAGCCCGGGGCCGATCACCGATGCCAGCTGCCAGGTCCCGCTCCGCCAGGTGATGGCGTTGCCATAGAGCGCCCGCGGCACGATCTCCGCGCCGAGTGCCTGCCGCGCCGGCTGCAGGAAGGCGCGCGCGAACCCGCTCGTCACGATCACCAGATAGATGGCCCGCGTCACCACCGCCGGCCGGTGCGCCAGGAACTGCGGCAGCACCAGCAGCGCCACCGAGCACCCCACCAGCACCGCCAGCGCCGCGAGGGCGATCCGGCGCCGGTCATGCCGGTCGGCCACATGCCCGGCGTACAGCGACATCCCGATGAAGGGGATCGCCTCCGCCAAGCCGATCAGCCCCAGCGCCAGCTTGTCGTGCGTCAGCTCGTAGATCTGCCAGCCGACCACCGTCCCCTGGATCTGGATCGCCATCGTGAAGGCGAGCAAGCCCACGATGTACCGACGGAAGTTCGGGATCGCGAGGGCGGCGTAGGGATCGTGGGCGGCGTCGGGCACCTCGTATCCTATCCACCGGACACGCCCCTTGCCACGCCGCCCGATTCGCACCATGCTCTCGCGTCGCTCGTTCGCCGCAGTCTCCCGGCAAGTCGTTGCGAGGTGCGCCCGTGCCCGGCCGTCGTTTCCCCTGGTCCACCTGGTCCACCGAGCGGTTGATGCAGCTCCGGCTGCGCGAGCTCGGCGTCACCATCGAAGGCACCTGGGTCGAAGGGTGCGTCAACGAACTCTACGCCGAACTCGACGCGCGCGAGATCCGCCTGCATCCGCACATCTGGATCTCCGACGAGTGGTTCTCGCCGGCGCAGGTCCCGGGCTTCGCGGTGCCCTTCTATCTCTGTCACCCGCGCCTGATCAAGCTCGAGCGCCAGCAACTGCTCGAAGTCGAGGGCGGGACGCACGCCGAGTGCATGCAGATCATGCGGCACGAATGCGGACACGCGGTGCAGCACGCGTTCCAGTTGCATCGTCGGCGCGAGTATCAACGACTCTTCGGACGCTCCTCCACCAAGTATCCCGAGTCGTACCGCCCGAACCCCGCGAGCAAGAAGTACGTGCAACACTTGCGTCGCTGGTACGCACAGAGTCATCCCGACGAGGACTTCGCCGAAACGTTCGCCGTGTGGCTGCGCCCGCGCTCCGATTGGCGCAAACGCTACGTCGGGTGGCCCGCGCTCAAGAAGCTCGAGTACGTGGACGCCCTCATGGCCGACATCGCCGGCAAGGCGCCACCGGTGCGTGCGCGCGAACATGTGGACTCGCTGCGCAAACTCTCGCGCACGTTGTTCGAGCACTACACGTATCGTCGTGCACTTTACTCCGAGGAATATCCCGACACCTACGACGACGATCTCAATCGTCTCTTCTCGCACGCCCCGCGCTACCGCGATCGCGAGTCGGCCGCCAGTTTTCTGCGACGGCACCGCAGTGATATCCGCCGAGTGGTCTCCAAGTGGACCGGCGAGTATCCTTTCACACTCGACGTGGTACTCGGCGACATGATCGGCCGCTGCCGCCAGCTCAAGCTGCGCGCGGTCGGTCGCGAACGACAACTCCTCACCGATTTCATGGTCCTGCTCACTGCCCGCACGATGGACTTCATCGCCAATCACGGCCGTCACCGGTGGATCGCGGTATGAAGAAGCTCCGTGTGCTCGTGCTGACGCATCCGCAGTTGATCCCTCCCGAGAACAAGGAGGATCTGACGCCGCAGGAGTTCATGGCGGTCAAGACGGAGTACGACGTCCTCACCACTCTCAAGGCGATGGGGCACGAGGTGATGATGCTCGGCGTGCAGTACGAGCTGCGCCCCATCCGCGAGGCGGTGGACAGCTTTCAGCCGGACATCGTCTTCAACATGCTCGAGGAGTTCCACGGCGAGGTGTTGTTCGACCAGAACGTGGTGAGCTATCTCGAGCTGCTGCAGATCCCCTACACCGGGTGCAATCCGCGCGGGATGATCATCGCGCGCGGGAAGGCGCTCTCCAAGAAGCTGCTCGCGTACCACCGCATCAAGGTCCCCGATTTCGCCGTGTATCCGATCGGCGCCAAGGTGAAGCGTCCGGCGCGGCTGCAGTTCCCGCTGATCGTGAAGTCGCTCACCGTGGACTCCTCGGTCGGCATCGCGCAGACCTCGGTGGTGGACAGCGACGAGAAGCTCGCCGAACGGGTGAAGTTCATCCACGAGCGCGTGCGCACGGCGGCGATCGTCGAACAGTTCATCGATGGGCGTGAGTTCTATGTTTCACTGCTCGGCAACGAGCGGGTGCAGAGTTTCCCCGCGTGGGAGCTCGTCGCGGAGAACAAGCCCGACAGTGTGCCGCTGATCGCCACGGCGCGCGTGAAGCACGACCTGGAGTACCAGGCGCGGCACGGGATCAAGTTCACGAAGGCCGAGATCACCGATGAGCAGCAGGAGACGCTGGCCAAGGTGAGCAAGCGGATCTACAAGATCCTGGAGTTGTCGGGGTACGGGCGTGTCGATTTCCGCCTGGGGCCCGACGGACACTTCTATTTCCTGGAGGCCAATCCGAATCCGGAGATCGCGAGCCGCGAGGAGTACGCGGCATCGGCGCGGGCGGTGGGGATCGAGTATCCGGAGCTGCTGCAGCGGATCATGAATCTGGGGTTGCGGCGGCAGGTGTTGAGCTAGGCCGTCAGGCGCCGGCCTTGTTCTCTCGGCCGAACCGTGCGAGTTTCAGATATGCCGCCGAATGTGCTTTTGGACGAGATTCTCCGACTCCCCGCAGAGCAACGACTGCGGCTGGTTGAAGACGTCTGGGATAGTCTGGCAGCGTCACCGGACGAAGTCGCGATGCCGGAATGGCATCGAAAGGAACTCGACCAGCGTCTTGCTGACCCAAGCGAGACTGCCACGCTTTCGTGGCACGACGTGGAAGGACGCCTGAGGCGCCCCACCCCATGAGCGTTACGCTCGCCTTCACTGAGCGAGCGACCCGTGACATCACCGATGCGTTCGAATGGTACGAGGCGCAACGTTTTGGCCTCGGCGACGATTTCGTGATCGCACTCCGAAAGACTTTCGCGCTACTCCAGATGATGCCGGATGCCGGCCCTGTAGTGCATCGGGACCTGCGCCGAGTCTTGCTACGGACCTTTCCGTACGCGGTTTACTATCGCGTGGGATCGGATCGGGTGGAGATCCGCGGCTGCCTTCATCAGCGACGGAGTCCGCGGGTTTGGCGGCGGCGCGCATCGGCCTGATCGGCCGGGATTGTGTATACTGAACCAGTGACCCTATCGGAGGAGTCCGGGGCTATGGCGGATTCGCCGAACACTAAGTCTGTGGCGCTGCAGACGCTGGATCGCCTTCCCGAGTCGGCGAACTGGGACGATGTCATGTACGGGTTCTACGTGCGCGCGGCGATCGACGCGGGCATCGCTGATGTCGCTGCGGGGCGGATGATTTCTCAGGCTGAGGTTCGTGCCCGATTGTTCACGGCCTTCAGCAGGTGATCTGGCCGACCGGTGAGGCATAGCCCCCGTCATCCCCTGTCCCACCTTGGTTCTTGGTTTCTATTAGTTTGCTTTGACAAATCAAAATATATGCCCTATCTTTACCCCATGCTCGAGAACCCCGCCATCGCCGCCGTCCTCCGCGACTACCCCCGCATCTATTTCAGCTGCCACCGCCGCCACACCCGCGACCCGCTCACCGGCGACCTCGTCAGCCAGAAGCAGATCCAGATCCTCGACCATCTCGACGAGTTCAGCGCCCATTCCCTGAACGCCCTCGCCGACCACATGGGGGTCACCGCCGGCACCATGTCGGTCGCGGTCGATCGGCTCGTGAAGCGCGGCTACATCACGCGCGTCCCCGATTCCACCGATCGCCGTCGCGTGCTGCTGCGCCTCACCCCCGCCGGCGCGCGCGTCTGCCAGGCGCATTCGGTGCTCGACCCCGAGCTCGTGCACGGCATGCTCGCCGAACTCCCCGAGTCCGACCGAGCCCGTGCCCTCGACGGGCTCGCCCTCCTGGCCAGCGCCGCCGGCCGCGCGACCGCTGCCCGCAAACAGCGCGCCGAATCTGCCCACACCGACGACCGCACCGCATGATCATCCCGCCACGCGATCACTTGGCCACCGTGCGCGCCCACTACCCACGCCCGATCGATGTGGTGTGGGGCAAGATCCTCGAGCGCGCGCTGCAGCCCGCCGACCCGCCGGTCGAGATCATCGAGCGCACCGCGCCCACGCGGCTCGTCACGCGCATCACCGACGACTCGCTCCCGTACGGCGGGCAGTGGGAGTTCACCCTCACGGCTGATGGTGACGGCCCTCATGCAGGCACCCTGCTCACGATCACCGAGCGCGGCTTCGTGAAACCGGCTTTCTTCCGCCTGATGGCGCGGTACGTGTTCGGCTTCACGCGCACCATGATCCAATACCACCGCACGCTGGGCACCGCACTCGACACCGCGGTCACCCCCGAAGTGACGGCCACCGGACACTAGGAGCACGCAGCAATGGGACTCGAACTCACCGGCCGCGCGACCTTCACGCCCACCAAGGGCACCGCGCAGAGCGGCACCGCCAAAGTGCATCTCGACAATGACGAGCTGCAGCTCCGCGGCGAGGTGAAGGTGCGCATCCCGCGCAGTGCGGTGCGCGACATCACGGTGCGCGCTGACGTCGTCACCGTCTCCACCACACTCGGCGTCCTCAAAGCCACACTCGGCGACGGCGCCGCGAAGTTCGCGAAGAAGCTGGCCGAGGCACCCAAGAGCCGCCTTGAGAAGATGGGGATCACCGCCGAATCGACGGTGACGGTGATCAACCTCAAGGACGCGGAGCTCGACGCCGAACTGGACTCACTCGGGGCCACCGTTCGCACGAAGCTCGCGAAGAACGCCGAATTGGTCGTGCTCGGTGTCGAGAAGGCGGGCGACCTCACGAAGATCGCGACCGCGGCCAAGTCGCTCGCGCCTGACGGCGCGCTTTGGGTGATCCACCCCAAGGGCGTCGATGGGGTGAAGGACGTGGACATCTTCGCCGCCGGCAAGGCGGCGGGGCTCACCTACACGAAGGTCGCCAAGTACTCGGCGACGCATACGGGGGAGAAGTTGGTGATCCCCGTGGCGAATCGGTGATGCTCAGCGCGTATGCGTGAGCCACCCATGCGCATCCGCCACCCGCCCATGCACCACGTCCAGATACCGCGCCGCGATGGCCTTCGCCACCGGCCCGGGCTTCCCGTCACCCACCGGGATCTTGTCCACGCTGCGCACCGGCGCCACTTCCGTCGCCGTGCCGCTCAGGAACACTTCCTCTGAGGTGTAGAGCGTCTCGCGCGCCATCGGCTGCACGCGCACTTCGATCCCGAGATCCTTGGCGATCGTCACCACCGTGTCGCGCGTGATGCCGGGGAGCAGGGTGCCGTCCACGGGGGGCGTGTACACCACGCCATTGCTCACCGCGAACACATTCTGCCCCGAGCCCTCGCTGATCAGCCCCTCGGGACCGAGCGCGATCGCCTCGTCGTAGCCGTCGAGCAACGCTTCCATCTTGATCAGCTGACCGCCCAGATAATTCCCGGCGATCTTCGCCACGGCGGGAATGGTGTTCGGCGCCACGCGGTTCCAGCTCGCGACGCACGCGTCCACACCCTTCTCGAGCGCGCCCGCACCCAAGTAATCCGTCCACGGCCAGCAGGGGAGATACACTTCCACCGGACTGTCGAAGGGGACCATCCCCGCGGCGCCGTATCCACGCAATACCATCGGGCGAATGTAGCAGGTGTCCAGGTTGTTCTTGTTCACCAGCTCACGCGTGGCCTGGAGGATCTCCTCCGGCGTGAACTTCATCGGCATGCGGTAGATCTTGCACGAATCGAACATCCGCTTGAGATGTTCTTTCAGGCGGAAGATCGCCGGTCCCTTGGCGGTCGGATAACAGCGGATCCCTTCGAACACCGCCGATCCGAACTGCACCGAGTGGGCGAGGATGTGGACGTTCGCGCTGTGCCACGGCAGCCACTCGCCGTCGCGCCAGATCCATTCCGATTCTGCGATCTTGGCCATGACCGTTCGTTCCCATGAAAAGAGTGCGGGGCGCTCACCTCGCGCCCCGCACAAAGGTACTTCGTGAGCGCGTGCTTCGCCGCTACTGCGCCTACCGCGCGAACGCCCCCTTCGACCACACCAGGATCAACCCGCAACTGCTCATGATCGGCGCATACTTGGCCGGTGCGAGCGACGCCTTGGTGTAGATCTCCACCGCCGCGATGTTGCTCTTGGGATAGTCCACCAGCACCTGCAGATCGGTCGTGAAGCCGTCGATCTTCACCGTCGGCTGGCAGTAACCGGTGGTGGCGTACATGTAGAGCGTCATCTGCGGGGGATTCCCTTCGATCATCAGCCCCTGACGCCCCTGGAAGATCGACCGCGTGTTGTGCAGCGGGTTGATCTGCGCGGTGTCGATGAAGGTGCCGAAGCCGAGTTTCTTGCGCTCGTCGTAGTCGGCCTTGAGCATCGGGATCGCGGTGCGCTCGGTGACCTTCACGCCAGGGAGGAAGACCGTCTTCTGCAGGTCGATCTGCAGGTCCTGCCCCCCGTCCTCGGTGACGTCGACCGACATGATGACGGGCGAGTAGCCGATGGCGCGGGCGAGCAGCGAGCGTGACCCGGTCGGGACGTTCGGGATGACGAAGCGTCCCTGCGAGTCGGTGCCGGTGCCGATCTCCACGCCGTCCACATCGACGATCGCGGTGGTCAGCGGCTGACGCCGGTTGTCGCGCACGACGCCGCGGATCGTCCCCTTCTTCCCTTCGGCGCCGAGCACGAGGTCCTGCTTGCGGAGCGGCACCGAGTCACCGGGGACGGCGATCGTCCCCGAGTTGTACTGCTTGGAGTAGGCCACCACGTACACCGGCGCCACCGGGGGCACGCTGCACAGATAGTAGCTGCCGACCGAATCGGTCTTGGTATCGACCACGCGCGCGAGGTCGGGGTTGTCGCCGGGGGCGTCGGGGTCCCAGGTGGCGTGCACCCGCGCGCCGGCGATCAGCGTCCCATTCTTGGCCGCCGACCGCGCGCTCCCGAAGATGATCGCTTCGCGCCCGGCCTCGAACTTCACGCCGGGGCAGAGGCGCGCGCGGATGGTCTCGATCGACGGCGTCGCGAGGATGACCGCGCTGCGGTTGGTGGTGGCGCCGAGGGGGATGCTGATGCTGCCGATCCCGGTCTTGTCGAGGAACTCGCCGAAGGCGGAGAGGCGCTTGATCGTTCCCTTGGTCACCAAGGTGAAGGCGCCGAGGTCGTCGGTGGTGCTGGTCGCGCCCTCGATGTCGGCCATCACGGTGATGCCGGGGAGGGGGGCCTTGAGGAGCGAATCGAAGACGATGCCGCGGACGGTGTCGGCGGCGGCTCGCGTATTGATGGCGGTATGTGCCTGCACGGCGCGCGGGGCGACGGCGCCCAGCAGGAGCGCGGCACCGAACAGCAGGCGTCGGGTGTACTGGAGCATCTGGCGGGTCATTCGAGGAGGTCGCTGGTGAATTGGTCCGGTTTGAGGCCGGCCCATTCATTAATAGCAACTTAGTCGCCCGAGGGTTCCGCGTCACCCGCGCTGCGCGCATTCAGGAGCAGCTCATAGTACCGCAACGGCACCGCCCGGTACTGCTTCCCCCCGCGCGCCGCATACCCGCACCGCACATAGAACTCCCCCGCCCCCGCCGCCGCATCATACGCGTCGAGCCGGATCGCGTCCGCCCCCATCTCCTCCGCCGTGCGCCGCGCCGCCTCGAGCAACTGGCGCCCGATCCCGCGCTTCTGATACCCGGGCTCCACCGCCATATCCACCAGATGCAACGGATGCGGCACGATATGGAAATAAGCCAAGTCGATCGCCCAAGGCTTCTTCTTGAGCAACCGCAACGTGCCGACGACCCGTTCATGACTCACTGCCACCAGCACCGTCGACGTCGCGATCCCTCGGGCCACCGAGTCCGGCGACACGGTCGTCGACCAGTGCCCCGTCCCATAGCGCTCGGTGAGATCCGCCGTCGCCGCGTTCCGCACCCGCGCCACCTCGGCGGCGTCTTCCCCTGTCGCGGGACGGATCGTGATGCGTGTACGAGCGCTCACGGCTTGGTACTCACGGCTTCTTGCCGCGCGGATCCGCCCGCATCCAGATCACGAACGTCGGCACGGTGCTCCCGCAGCGACGCGACGCCAGGTTCCCCGAGATGTCGCTCTTCCGCGGGAAATACTCCACGGTCTCGACCTCGTCGGCGTACATCGCGCTCAGCGACCGCAACAACGGCGTGCGCCCGTCAATGAGCACGCACTGCGGCGGCAATCCGCACAGCATGCCGGACTTCAGCATCAACCGCCCCGCCGTCTGCGTGGCCGGGATCGCCGCGCACAGCGGCGCGCGCCCCTGCTCGTCCAACTCCTCGCGCGAGATCGCGCCCGCGCCCATCCCCTTCCACCGCATCCGCTGATCGAGATCCTTGTACGCCCACACATCCATCCCGTAGCCGCTCGCTTCCTCGATCTGCACCGGCGAGAGCTGCTGCGACAGGCGCGGCATCCGCAGCGTGTCCTCGCGCTCCACCAGCATGCGCACCGATCCCGCGTACGCGCGGTATCCCATCTTGCGCACGCGCAGCATCAGGGTGCCGCGCTTCAAGCCGGGCACGAGGAATCGGCCGAGTGAATCGGTCTTCACCGTGTTCGTGATCCCCGCCGCGACCACTTCGGCGTTCACCACGGGCTGGTCGTCGGTGTCGAGTACCACTCCCGTGAAGCGGAGCCCCGACGATCGCTCGCGGATCACCACCGAGTCGAGGATCGTCGGCACGGGCTCGAGCGTCACGCTCACCGTCAGCCGCTCCTTCCCCACCACGATCTGCTGCGTGTTCGGTCGGTATCCCACGCGCCGAACCGAGAGCACGTACCCACCCTCGCGGAGCAGATTGAAGGTGAAGCCGCCGTCATCGTCGCTCTGCACCTGACGTCCGATCGGCGCGAGCGTGATCTGCGCGCCGAGGATCCCGCGCCCGGAGGCGTCGACGACGCGTCCTTGGATGGCGCCTGTCCCCTGGGCACCGGCGATCGCAGCGCTCGACGTGATGCCGATGAGCGCGAGCAACAACCACGCCACGACCACACGCGCCGCGCGCCCCGTCACTTCGAGCGCCGCCTCGCCGTCACCTCGATCTCGATCTTCGTTCGCGGGTCCGCCAACCCCGCTACGATCATCGTCGCCGCGGGACGCACCTCACCGAACCACTTCCGCAGCACCGGCCAGCAGGGCTCGAAGTCGGCCGCGTTCGGGAGGATGTAGTGCACTCGCACCACGTCGGCGAGCGTCGCGTCGGCCTTGGCCAACGCCTCCGCGATGTTGCGGAAGGTCTGCTCCGCTTGCGCGGCCACATCCTCCGAGATGGTCATCGTGGCATAGTCGAATCCCGTCGTCCCCGAGACGAAGATCCACTTGCCCTCCACCACCGCGCGCGAATATCCGATCTGTGCTTCGAACGTCGAGCCGGAACTGATCAGCCGTCGTGCCATGCGCTCCCGTCACGAGAAGGGTCAGCGCAAATCTGGCACACGGACCTCCGCTCCGCTCGCCCGGACCATCGCCGCCGCACTCCCGCGGCGCACGCGCACCTTCACCGGGCGCTCCGTCATCGCATAGTGGTGCAGGAACAGGGTCGGCCCCTGGATATGCGATGCGCTCCCCACGAACTCGAACCCCGATGACACGATCGCCGCCGCCGACGCGTGGTTCGCTTCGCGACATGCCATCCAGAACGTTCGCTCCCCTCCGGTCAGATCGGCGCAGATGCGTTGGATGGTCTGCTGGAAGAGTCGCCGACACCGGAACTCGGGCTCCGTCCAGCAGGCGCTGATCTCGAGATCCTGACGCCGCATCCCGGGGATGCGCCCGAGCGCCGGGAGCACGAAGCTCCGATGCACGATCCGCGAACCGCGGTACACCGCGAGGACCCGCGGCCAGCCGGGGTTCCCCGAGAAGAGACAGACCAGGCGCCAGCAGAGCAGTGCGCGTGCCGCATCGCGTTGCCCACCACGCCACAACGCCCAGACGCCGACGTAGGCGAAGTGATACCAGTCAGGGAGCTCGCGGACCAGCCGCACGATCCGCGCGGGCTGCCGGAACACCAGATAGGGCACGGGATCCATCGGGTCACCGCCTCACGTCCATGGGACTATCGGCTCGGCACACTCACGCCGTTTCGGAGCGAGTCCACAGAGACAGACGCCGCAGCGTCGTCGCTGTTAACTCCCGCCCCTCACCGTTGACTCGGCGCCGGGAACCCGCCAGCTTCGGAACAGTCCTCCCGAACGTCACCGCCGCCCTCACGTCCCGACTCCCCCGTCATGAGCATGGATCGCCGCGAGTTCCTCACTGCCTCGGCCCTGAGCTCCCTGACACTCGGCGCTTCCGGGATCACCTCAGGAGAGTTCTTCGTGGATACCCGTCCCGCCAGCACCGAGCCGCGCCCCGGCTCCGCTGCCACGCGCAAGATCCTGATCGCCGGCGGCGGCTTCAACACCGCCTGGATCCGCTACATGGCGGCGCTCTCGGGAAAGAAGCGCCCGCGCATCTGCTATCTCCCCACCGCGTCGGCCGACGCCGACGAGGGGATCATCCGCTTCTATGAGAACTGCGCCCCGCTCGACGTGGAGCCGCATGTGCAGCGCAGCTTCATCGAGAGCCTCACGCAGCATCAGAGCTGGGACGAGGTCTTCCTCTCCATGGACGGCATCGTCGTCTCCGGCGGCAACACGCTGAATCAACAGGCCATCTGGAAAGCACAGGGGATCGACACCGTGCTGCGGCAGGCGTGGGACAAGGGGATCGTCCTGGGCGGCGCGTCCGCCGGTTCGCTCTGCTGGTTCGAGGAAGGCACGACCGACTCGCGCCCCAAGGCGCTCTCGATCGTGAAGTGCATGGGCTTCCTCAAGGGCAGCCACTCGCCGCACTACGACGCCGAGGCGGGGCGCCGTCCGCTGTATCACAAGCTCATCGGGGAAGGCACGATGAAGCCGGGGTACGCCTGCGACAACGACGCCGGCATCTACTTCGAGGACAACGAGGTCAAGCGCGTGGTCTCGGCGCGCGCCGGCGCGAAGGTCTACTACGTGAGCGTCGTGAACGGCGCCGTGGTCGAGAAGGTGCACGAACCCGAGATGATCGCCTGATCGTCGCGCACATGCGACAAGGGCCGGGCACCGCGCAGTGCGGTGCCCGGCCCTTCGTCATGCAGAAGACCGCTTACGGAACGATCGCGTTGCCCAGCTGCGAGACCGCTTCCTTGAGCTTGTTCACGCGCGGCGCGTCGCACGAGCCCTTCGCATCCGCGTCGAGCTGCGAGGTGATCGCGGCGAGCGCCGACGTGCGCGCCGGACCGGAGGCACGCTCCGCCGAGCTGAGCGAACCGCGGATCGCCGAGATGCGGCCCGAGGCGAGGCACTTGTTGCGCTCGAGCTGGTCGACGTACGCACGCGCGAGCGCGAAGCTCGGCGGCCACGAGATCTGCGGCTGACCCTGCGCGTTCAGGTAGCTCCACTTCACCGTGTTCGCGGCATCGATCTCGTTCTGCGTGAGGAACTCGCTCGGCACGAGCTGCGCCACATCGAGGCCGCGCGCGATCTCCGAGCTCACGATCTTGCCGTTGTACCAGTACACCGACCACGAGCCACCCATCGTGAACTTCTCGCCGTCGACCGGGCCACGGTCGAAGAAGGCGATCTCCTGCGGGTGCTTGGCGTCGGTCCAATCGAAGACCGAGATGCCGCCCTGGTACCAGGCCTGCACCATCACGTCACGGCCCGGGATCGGGATCAGCGAGCCGTTGTGGGCGACGCAGTTCTCCTTGTCGCTCTGCACGGCGGGGAGCTTGTAGTAGCCTTCGAACTTCAGCGAACGCCCTTCGATCGAGAAGATCGCGTCCGAGCCCCACTCCTTGGGATCGGTGCTGCGGCACTTCGGAGCGCCACCGCCGCCCCACTCGTCGGAGAAGAGGATCTTCGTGCCGTCGTTGTTGAAGGTGGCCGAGTGCCAGTACGAGAAGTTCGAATCAGCGACCGCGGTGATGCGCGTCGGACGAGCCGGATCCGAGATGTCGATCAGGATGCCGTGCCCTTCGCAGGCGCCGCCGGCGAGCCCCTTGGCCGGATAGACCGTGATGTCATGGCACTGACGGCTGGCCGAGATCGGGTCGCCGTTCTTGGCACGAGCCGAGGCGCCGACCATCTTCTCGACGATCCCCTGGAAGCCCGCGCGCAGCTGCGCCGAGTCGGCCGCGGTGACGGTGGTGCGGCCGTTCGACTTGGCGATGCTGTCGAGCATCGGCTTCGTGAACTGCGCCGGGGCGATAAGCGTGCCCATGCCGGGAACGGTCGCCACGTACTGTCCGGCGGCGCGCGCCTTGGCGGCCGCTTCCTCGCTCGCCTTCTTGTCGGCCTCGGTCTCGCCGTGCGAGAGCGTGGTCTTGAGGCCGGAGAAGATGTCGGCGCGGTTGACGATCGCGGCCTGCTCCGGATGCGCGAGCGGGACCTTGATCACTTCGATGCGCATCAGCGAGCTGTTCTGATCCTTGTCCGGCGTGGCGCTGACGCAGCCGGGCATCTCGTCGGCGGAGCGGATCCCCGACGAGCCGGAGACGTAGATGTAGATGTTCTCCTTGTCGGCCGGGCTCTCGAGCACCGTGTGCGTGTGCGAGCCGCGGCAGGTCTGCACGCTCGCGACGAGCTTGGGCGCCTTGAGGTCGCTGATGTCGAAGATGCGCACGCCGCGGATGCGGTCCTTGCTCACCGCTTCCTTCACGCCGCCGGCGCCGCAGTCGAGGCGTCCGTTGCCCGCTTCGGCCGACATGAAGAGAAGGTTCTTGTAGACGGACACGTCGTTCTGCGAGGCCGGGCACGGATACGCCGTCACGAGCGTCGGCTTGTTGGCATCCGAGATGTCCCACACCTGCAGGCCGTTGTAGTTGCCCTGGATCGCGTAGTTGCCGGTGAAGGCGAGGTCGGAGTTCGTGACGCCGAGGAAGCCCGGCGGCGACGCGACCTTGGCGGTGACCTTCAGGTTGGAGATCGCCTCACCCGCATCCTGGAGGCCAGCCTTGAGGCCGACGCGCGGATCGGGCTTGGCCGCCGGTGCGGGCATCGGGGTCGGCGTCTGCGTGGCGGGCGTGGAGCACGCACCGACCGCGACGACCGCCGCGAACGCCATCAAAGAACGGAACGAAGACTGCATCAACATCCTCCTTGGGGGAAAGAGACCGGGCGCACCGTCGAAGTCACGGCATCGAGCCCAGCTGGAACAGCAGACCGACCATCCGGTTGATCTCGGTGGTCTGATCCACGTGCACATCGTTGGCGAACTTGAACACCGTCTCGTCCTGCGCGGCGCCATCCTTGGTGAAGAGCTCGTCGACCATCGTGACGGCGCCCTTGTGGTGCTGGATCATGTACGTGAGGAAGAGGCGATCGAACTCCACGCCGCGTGCGGCGTCGAGCTGCTGCATCTGTTCCTCGGTGAGCATCCCCGGCATGAGCATCATGTGCGTCATGCCGTTCATCTCCATCTTCATCCCCGCGGGGTTCGCTTCGGGGACCGGCTGATTGCGGTCCTTGAGCCATCCCTGCATGAGCGCGATCTCATCGGTCTGCGCATTGATGATGCGGCCGCAGAGCGTCTGCACCGTCTTCGACGCGCCGTGCGTGGGCGCCCACTTGGCCATCACGATCGCCTGCGCGTGATGGTGGATCATGGTGCTCATGAACTCGATGTCGTCCTTCGTATATGGAAGGCGAATCGAGTCGGCCTTGGCGCGCGCGGTGGCGCCGGCCTGGCCGGTGAGCGGTTTGGTGTTCGTGGTGGTGGCCTGCGATGTGGCGCGCGCCGGCGAGAACGCCAGCACGACCGCGACAGCGCACACGGACACCAGCGTCGATGTCTGCGAACGGGGGGTAGTCATGCGATTCCTCATCCTGCGGGGGTCGAACGGTTGGACAGGTGAACGCGGTTCCGGGTTGGCCCGCAACTGTTGATTGTAGCGCTCCCACTACGGGGGCGACAGCAGAGGAGTTCCGGCGGTCATCCTGTCCACAGCCCCTGGTGTGTCTTTCTGATACACTTCCGTGCCGTTCAGGGCTTCGTGGTCGGCCGCCGGAGGGCGTCCAGGCTCCACGCGCCGGGGCCTGACGCCGAGAGGTAGAGGAAGATCCAGCAGTAGAGCACCGCGGGCTGCCCCTGATTCACCACCGGCCAGAAGCCGTTGGGGGCGTGGAACTGGAAGTAGGCCACGGCCATCTCCCCGGCCAGCAGGAAGGCCACCGGCCGGGTGAAGAGTCCCACGAGCAGCAGGGCTCCGCCGAACACCTCGAGGATGCCGCCGATCCCGACCTGGCTGAGCAGGTTCAGCTGCATCCCCCCGGGCATCGGCATCGGGAAGCCGAACAGCTTCACCGTGCCGGTGGAGATGAACATGAAGGCGGAGATGATCCGCAGTCCGCCCTTGATGCGGGAGGACTGCGAGGCCCAGAAGGCGCTGAGTGAGTTCATGGAGCTCTCCAAGGTGGAGCGGTTACTTTGCTCGCGAGCCGTTCTGGCGAGCCGGACCATGGAGGTTATTATATAGCTCGTATGCCTCGTCGGCTCTCCCGCCTCGTCGGAGCGCTCACCGCGCTCTGGTCGCTCGCCCTCAACGGCGGGCCGGTGGCATTGCACGACTGTCCCATGCACTCGCTCCCCGCGGCCGTCGGCTCCGCGGCGACGCCGATGGGGCACGACATGTCGCACGACATGGGCGCGATGCAGCACGACGCATCGTCGAGTTCGGAACAGGCACCCGGCGAACCGCAGTCGCACAAGAACTGCTGCTGCCCCGACGGCGGATGCACGAGCACGCCGGTTGCACTCGTCGCGGCGGCCGTCAGCCTGCCGAACGACCTCTCGACGGTGGACGCGGCCCCGGCCTCGGCGCGAGTCGCTGTCGATCGTGCGCCGCGCCTCGATCTCGCGCTCCCCTACAGCAACGGCCCTCCGCTCCTCTGAGAATCGCCAGCTGCACACCGTTCGCTCCCGCGGACGGTGGCGTTCTCACATTCAGCGGAGCTCTCCCGTGTCTTTCGCCTCATTCGTGCGTCGGCGTACTGCCGACGCGTGCCTGACCGTCGTCGCCGTCGCCGCGTTCTCGTCGCTCGCTTCCGCCACCCCGGCGCCCAAGAAAGTCGCCATCCGGTTCCGCCCGATGGTCGGCGCCGAACCCTTCGCCTTCGGCCGCTCCTACTCGGGGATCGGCAAGTCCAATGCGACGCTCACCCCGTCGGACTACGCGCTCTACATCTCCAACGTCCGCCTCGTGACCGCTGACGGCAAGGAAGTCAGTGTGACGCTCGATCAGGACGGCGTCTATCAGAACGGCGACCTGGCGCTGCTCGACTTCGAGGACGGCACCGGCCCCTGCTCCAACGGCAACGCGCCGATGCACACCGAGATCACGGGGACCGTCCCCGAAGGGAAGTACACCGGTGTCCGCTTCACCATCGGCGTCCCCTTCGAGCGGAACCATCTCGACCTCACCACGCAGCCCTCGCCCCTCTCCGTCACCCGCATGTTCTGGGCGTGGAACAGCGGCCACAAGTTCGCGCGCTTCGACGCCAAGTCGAGCACGGGCAAGAACTGGGTCCTCCACCTCGGCAGCACCGGCTGCACGCCGAGCGGGAGCGCGAGCGTGATCCCGACCACCTGCGCGCAGCAGAACCGTGTTGAGGTCGCCTTCGACAAGTTCGACGCCGACGCTGACGTGGTGATCGCCGATGCCGCCGCCGTGCTCTCCGGGAATGGCGTGACGCCGGATGCGAACGAGGTGTGCATGTCGGGGCTGCGCTCGACCCCGTGCGCGCCGATCTTCGCCGCGCTCGGTCTGCCGTTCAATGGTTCGCCGGCGGGACCGCAGCGCTTCCTCCGTGCGCAGGCCGCCGGCACCCGCGCCGGCGACAAGTGATGTCCGCCCTCCGACGCCATCTGCGCGTCGGCAGCCTCGCGCTCGGCGTCGTCCTGCTGAGCGGCGCTGCCGGCGCAGCTGCCGGCCGCGCCGAGTGGCGATGGGAGCTCCCGAAGGGGTTCCCGGAACCGATCGTCCCCGCCGACAATCCGATGTCGGCGGTGAAGGTCGAACTCGGGCGGCGGCTCTTCTACGACACGCGCCTCTCGGGGAATCAGACCTTCTCCTGTGCGAACTGTCATCAGCAGTCGCACGCCTTCGCCGATGCGCTGCCGCGTGGCGTCGGCTCCACCGGCGAGCGACATGCGCGCGGCAGCATGTCGCTCGGCAACGTGGCCTACAGCCCGGCGCTCACCTGGGCCAACCCGCTGATGAAGCGTCTCGAGGCGCAGGCGCTCGTCCCGATGTTCGGCGAGACGCCGATCGAACTGGGCTTGGCGGGCAAGGAGAACGCGCTGATCGAGCGGATCAAGACCGAGCCCATCTACGCGCCGCTGTTCGCCGAGGCGTTCCCGGGAACGGGCGATCCGGTGACGATCGCGAACATCACCAAGGCGATCGCCGCCTTCGAGCGCACGTTGATCAGCGCCGACTCCCCGTATGACCGCGAGCAGCGCGGGCAGAAGGGG
This sequence comes from uncultured Gemmatimonas sp., assembly GCA_964484775.1. Classification (GTDB taxonomy): domain Bacteria; phylum Gemmatimonadota; class Gemmatimonadetes; order Gemmatimonadales; family Gemmatimonadaceae; genus Fen-1231. The sequence continues at coordinate 19,744 of CAZAGK010000050.1, forward strand.
GCGATGTCGGCGGCCGCACGGCGCGGGAGTCAGATCTTCTTCTCCGAGCGCACGGAGTGCTTCCACTGTCACGGTGGCTTCAACTTCACCGGCACCGCCGACTACGTTGGGAAGGGGATCCCCGAGGTGGAGTTCCACAACACGGGGTTGTACAACGTGGACGGCAAGGGCGGGTATCCCAAGGATGCCCCGGGGATCCGCGAGTTCACGCAGCGCGCAGAGGACGAAGGGAAGTTCAAGGCGCCGTCGCTGCGGAACATCGCGCTCACCGCGCCGTACATGCATGACGGGAGCATCGCCACGTTGTCGGGCGTGATCGATCACTACGCGGCCGCCGGTCGCACGATCCACAGCGGTCCGAACAAAGGGGTCGGCAGTGCCAACCCCAACAAGAGCGAGTTCATCAACGGCTTCACGCTATCCGCGCGCGAGAAGCAGGATCTGATCGCGTTCCTGCAGTCGCTCACCGATTCCACGTTCATCCGCGATCCGAAGTTCTCCAACCCCTGGCCCAAAGGACGGTAAAGATGATGCAGTTCCTGCGTTCCCCTCGTCGCGCGCTCGTTGCCCTCTCGGCGATGATCGCACTCACGGCTGCCGCCGCTCCGGCGCCCTCGGCGGCGACCTCGACGGCCCGCTTCCACACGAAGCTCCTGAAGTCGGCCCCGGCCGCGAACGACACGCTCACTACCGCGCCGACCGCGCTCTCGCTCTGGTTCAACGAGAAGGTCGCGCTCAAGGTGACCACGGTGAAGCTCGCCGGCCCCGCCGGCGACGTGAAGCTCGGCGCCGTCACGCGTGACGAGAAGGTGAAGGACGCTCCGGTGGTCGCGGCGATCACCACGCCGCTCGGCGCGGGGAGCTACACCGCGAGCTGGAGCGTGGCCGGTGACGATGGGCATCCGGTGAAGGGGACGTTCGCGTTCGTGGTGAAGGGCGCGAAGTAGCACGGAACGCAGGCACCTCTCGACTCGTGATTCGCTCGTTCCGGCATCGGTTCGCCTCGACGCTCCTGGCGGTCTGGTTCTGCGCGTTCAGCGCAGTGCCGGCCGCGTGGCGTCCGTGCCCGATGCATGGGAGTGCTCGCGAGTCGTCCCAGGCCGATGCTCCGCCGGTCTCCCAAGGATCGGCGGAGCACAGCGCCATGGACCATGCTGTCATGGATCACGGCGCGATGGACATGTCCTCGATGGACATGGAGGTGGCGGCCACCGCTCCGACAGCGGCCGAGACTGCGTCGGACGAGATCCCCTGTCACGGCGACGGTGACGCGCCGTCGTCGCATCGCTGCGACTGTCCGACGTCCTGTTGCGGCACGGTGGCGTTGGTGCTTCCGACCTTCGCCGCTGGCATCGAGCCCGTCGAGATCTCTCTCGCGCAGCCCCAGCGGCAGCGCGACGTGCGGCCCGTCGACCTCGACCGGCCGCACCGTCTTCCCTTCGCGATCGGCCCGCCGACGACCCGCGGCTGATTCCGCGCGGCGGAGCCGCGCTCGCTGATCGGCGCTCGGGCCGCTTCTCGCCCGTGCCTCGTCTCGGCGCGGTGTTGCCCTCACAACTGATCGTTGCTGCGCCCGTGTCCACGCGCTGATCACGTGTGGCTCACGAGCGCGTGTGTTCCCCCCGGCCGGTGCGACGTGAAGCCTCCCATCGGTCGGGCCCCTGCGGGCGTGCGCGCCCGGCGTCCGCAGGGGGTAATGGGAACGCTCCTGAGCACTACCGCCGAGCGCGACCCGGCGTTGTTCGGTCGCACACCGGCCCTGAGTGGCCACTCCCCTTTTCCCATCTACTCCCATGTTGTCGTATCGTTCGTTCCTCCGCAGTGCCGCGCTCGTCCTCATCGTCTCCGCCGCCGCGTGCGGTGGTGGTGACAAGAGCGCGTCGTCCGACAGCGCCGCCGCCGCTGCCCCGGCCGCCGCCCCGGCCGCCGAAGTCGCCAGTGTCGATGGCGCAGCCGTGTATCAGCGTTGCATGGTGTGCCATCAGGCCACCGGCGTCGGGTCGCCGGGGCTCTACCCGCCGCTCGCCGGCTCCGAGATCGTGAACGGCCCCGCCGAGATCCCGATCCGGATCGTGCTTAAGGGCCTGCAGGGTCCGGTGAAGGTGAAGGGCACGACCTTCAACAGCATGATGATGCCCTACGGCACCGGCGCCGAGCTGAGCGATGCCGAAGTGGCGGCGGTGCTGACGTACGTGCGCAGCCAGTGGGGGAACACCGGCGCCGCCGTGACGGCGGCTGATGTCGCGAAGGAGCGCGCGGCGGTGGCGTCGCGCACGACGCCGTGGACGGTGGCGGAGCTCGGGATCAAGCAGTAGCACGTCACACCACGAGAACGCGCCGCCCGGGAATGTCCGGGCGGCGCGTTGTGTGTGTGTTCCTACTTGAAGGTGAACTTGGCCGTCGCGATCTGTTTCTGTTTGAGCGCGTCGATCTTGATGATGTAGTCGCCCGGAGGGAGCGAGTCGCCGCGGATGTCGGCGATCTGCACTCTCAAGCGCGCGTAATCGGGGTACGCGGTCTCGTACGCGCTGAGCGAGACCATAGCCGCCACCGCAACGCACGCACCTGCGAAACTGCCATGCTTCGCCACATCCCACGCGCTGCTCGTCCATCGCGTGGTCTGCGCCGCATCGAGCACCGCCACCTTCGTGTTCACGTTCGGGCAGATCCACATCTCCACCGTCTTGGGCGCAGCCGTGTTGTTGTGTACCCAGACGCGCACATCCACCGAGTCCTGCTTCAAGCCTGAGAGCGAGACATCAGCACCGTAGCGCACGCCGTTCGCATCCACCCCTGGGCCGAGAGGCGCGCTGCAGGAGAGGGTGAGCAGACACGCGGCAAGAATGCGAGCGCGCCACCGTGGTTGGTGTGGTCCCTCCGCGTTCACGAGCTCGTCCCATGTGCTCATCGCGCCCTCCATTCACGGATCTCGTACATGAACGACAGCACCGCCGAGACGCCGAGCAGTGCGCCGACTCCGATGATCGTGTAGTTCCAGCCCTGCAGCGCCATCAGCGCTTCGTGCCGCATCGCGAGCAGCGTACCGCCCACCATCTCCTACTCCCCGGGAACCGTCAGTTCCCGCGCATGAACCAGCATCCCGCCTGCTGGGCCCGCACCACCGCGAACACCCCCGAAGGCTGCAGGATCACCCCCGGCACGAGCATCCGCATGGCCTTCTCCTTGGCCGCCTCCTGGCTGACCTTGTCCTGCTCCTTCACGGTGTAGACCACGCCCTCGAAGGCGAGCCCGCACCCGAGTACAACATTGCCCCGCCCGATGAACTTGTCCAGCGCCATGTCGTCGTACTCGGCGGGCGTCCCATGCTCCTTGCTGTTGAGCATCACCGGATTCCGCAGCGCCGGCTTGTTCGTCACCGGGTCGTTCACCTTCCGCTTCTCGCCGATCTTGTACTCGGCCCAGAACTCGGAGTTCATGGCGAGCATCAGTCCCGCGTGACGCAGCACCAGCACGGTGGACGTCTGACTTGCCTTCGTCCCCATCGCGTCGGTGTACCCCTGCGACCACACCGTGGCGCGCGCGACGCCGCTCCCTTCGTCGATCTCTGGGCTGTCCACCACGACCTTGTATTCCCCCTTCAACCGCTCCGTCCAGGAGAGGTCCCACGCGCCGGC
>CAZAGK010000051.1:0-23361 GCA_964484775.1 uncultured Gemmatimonas sp.
GGGGCCGGGCGATGATCGCCCGGCCCCGCTCGCTTGTCCGACCGACGGAGGCTTACGGCTTCTTGGTCGTCGTCGGCGCCTTGGCCGGCGCCTTGGTGGCCGGCGCCTTCGCCGGGGCCTTGGCGGCCGGAGCGGTCGCCGGCTTCCGCACCACCGGCTTCTTCACCGCCGGCTTCGGGGCCGGAGCGGGCGCCGGCGCGGGCGCGACGAGGTTGTCGCCACCGGCGAGCACTTCGAACTCCACGCGACGGTTCTTCGCGTAGGCGGCGGCGGTCTTGCCGGTCTCGATCGGACGCGTCTCGCCGTAGCTCATCGTCTCGATGCGCGTGGCAGCGATCCCCTTCGACACGAGATAGCGCTTGGCCGCATTCGCACGGGCGAGCCCGAGCTTCATGTTGGTGGCGTCTGCGCCGCGCTCGTCGGTATGACCGGCGATCTTGATCCGCACGGCCGGGTTGGCCTTGAGGATGTCGACCTTGGCGTCGTACATCGCCCGCTGTTCGGCGGTGATGGTCGCGCTGGCCGAGACCGGCGCGGTGAGGGCGTTGCGGACCGCAGCCATGGCGGCCGCCGCCTTGGCGCGTGCCTCCGCTTCCAGCGCGGCCGTGGCGGCGCGGCGGACGGCGGCGACACTGTCGGCGGCGCGGAGTTCGGCCGCGGCGCGCGCGTTGGCCTCTTCGGCGCGCCGCAGTTCAGCGGCACGCTCGGCCGCGAGACGCTCGCGATCGTCCGCGACGCGACGCTGCGGTTCGGCGGCCGCGAGCCCGGCCATCGCGGCCCGCTCGATGGCGAGATCCTCCGCCGTTTCCGCCGGAGCCGGCGCGGCCGCGGCGCGGGTCCCCGGATTCAGACGGAACGCGAAGCCGACACCGAGCGTGAAGCGCGGACCGGTCTTCTTCTGACCGACGCCCGGCACGAACCCGCTGTTCGACGCGCCGGTGACATCCGAGATGGCCGGCGAGAGCACGAGCGGCAGACTCGGGAACGGCACGAACGAGAGACCGAGGTTCAGGTCCTGCCCCGACCAGTCGGCGATGATCGACGAGCGTCCGTTCACCCGCAGCGCGAGCGACGAGAACACGCCGACGCCATGCTTGCCGCCGTTGAGGTCCTTCGCCATCTGGAACGACTCGGTGCCGATGCCGCCCGACCAGGTCAGCTGCTCGAACAGGTTGTCCTTGAGGTCCCAGCTGCGGGTGGCCACACCGTAGACGGTGTTGCGGTCGTCGCTGTTCGGCTGCAGCTGCACGCCCTGCACGCCGAGCGCGATCCCCCAGCCATTGGCGATGATCTTGTGCGCCTTGAATCCGAAGCCCACGCGATTGCCGACGCCGCTGCGCACCGTGGAGAGCGCGTTGATGGTGACCTCGAGTCCGGCGATGTCCTGCCCATTGCCGAGACCGAAGCCGAACGAGGCGCTGCCATCGGAGTCACCGGCCGCGCTGTAGCGGACCGGCGCCTGCAGGCCGAAGCCGATGAAGGCGTCGTTCCAGTTGGCGCCGAAGGCGATCGGCGATCCGGAACTGGTGCCCGGTGCGCCGCGCGGGAAGCGGCCCTGCTCGGTGGCGAGACCGACCTCCGGGACCGGAAGGCGGAACTTGGCGCGAAGCGCCTCGAGATCGGTGCCCTGCGCGCCGAGCACGGCGCTCGAGGCGGAGAGCATGGCGGCGGTCGCGGTGACCGACGTGAGCGCGCGGCAGATGCTGCGAGATATCATTGGTAGGGCTCCCTGGGGGGCGTGGAAATGCACGGGGACTTCCGAGAGAGGACGATCCGCGTAACCACGGCAAACGGAACCTTGTGATAGCAGACGCCGGATCCGTGACGGCAAAGATAGCGGTTCCGACGGCGGTTCGCGCCTGGGGGGGGAAGTCCAGTTTTCGGGACGTCCGGATCGAACCGCTCCGCTCCGTGCGGTCAAAGTCAAGAAAATTTACGTGTCGGATTAATACACGTTGGATTTTTGACGGACCGACGGACGCGAAATCCTCCAATTCCAGCTATTTGACGTAAATTTGACCGATTTCTGGCGAATATCTGTCAAAATCATTGACAGGTTGTGCGGAGCACTGCTTAATCAGGATACGTCAGTGACCGGCTTTTTGTAGTCGATTCCCTGACAACGCGCAGGTTCAGAACACCCCACCGGAGATCTTCATGAGTCTTGTCAGTCCTACTTTCCTGTTGCGTGCCGTCGCCGGCCTGAGCCTCGGAGCGGCGGTCGCTGCCCCGGTGGTGAATCGGACCGAGTCACGCGCACACTCGAGCGCCGTCGCCACAGGTTCCGTTGCTGGCAAGACGATCCATTTCGGCAAGACGTCGAAGGTCCGTGTCGCTGCCACGAGCAAGAAGGCCGATGTGCAGACGCTCGCGATCCTCGGCGGCTACGACGAGGGTGGCCCGATCAACACTGGGCCGACCGGCAACTCGAATCAGTATCAGCCGCTCCGTACCGTGCAGAGCGACAACATCGATTGGACGAACGACGGTGGCGCGACCTGGCAGCCGGCGTATCTCGTCGGTGGCCATCCCTGGGGCTACGTCGACGGCACCAACAGCTGGGTGAACTGCGCGCCGACGCTGTGGGCGTGCATCGGTCAGCAGGTCACGTACCGCATGCGCTTCACCGTGCCCGCCGGCTTCTCCGACGCGTCGATCGCGCTGCAGGCGCTCGCCGACAACTACGGGCGCATCTCGGTCAACGGTGAGATCGTGCAGGACTGGTTCGCGAGCAACGTCGGCACGTCGCCGATCGGGCTCGACACGCAGCTCCACACGGGCGTGAACGAGATCCTGTTCGACGTGTACGACGAAGGCGGCGTGGCGGGCTTCAACTTCCGCGCCGACATCTCGATGACGGCCGACGAGCCGCTCACGCAGGTCCCGAACGACAACGGTCCGCCGCCGCCGGCGCCGACCACGACGTCGGTGAGCTTCGGCCCGGGTCCGTTCGTCTACACCGGCTCGGCCTACACCGCCACCGCGACGGTGAGCTCGGGCGGTTCGGCGTCGATCAGCTACAGCGGCAGCTGCACCAACGCCGGGGGCAGCTGCACCGCCACCGCGAGCTACGCCGGTGATGCCACGCACGCCGCCAGCTCGGGTTCGGCGACGATCACCATCACGCCGGCGGCGACGACCACGTCGGTGACCTTCGGTGCCGCCTCGCAGGTCTACAGCGGCTCGGCGTTCACGGCGACCGCCACTGGCTCGAACGGCACGCCGTCGATCAGCTACAGCGGCGACTGCACCAACGCCGGCACGACCTGCACCGCGATCGCCACCACGGCGGCCGATGCGAACCACAGCAGCAGCACGGCGAGCACGTCGCTCACGATCACCAAGGCCACGACGGCGACGTCGGTGAGCTTCGCTGCGGCCTCGGCCGTCTACAGCGGCTCGGCCTTCAACGCCACGGCCACCACGAACGTCGGCGCGGCGACGATCGCTTACAGCGGCGACTGCACCAACGCCGGCACGACCTGCAGCGCGACGGCCACCAACGCCGGCGACGCGAACCACAGCGGCAGCAGCGCGGTGGCCACGCTCGAGATCACCAAGGCCGCCAGCAGCACCACGGTGAGCTTCGGCACCGGGCCGTTCGTCTACTCCGGCACCGCCTACACCGCGACGGCCAGCGTCACCCCGGCCGGTGCGGCGACCATCGCCTACACCGGCGACTGCACCAATGGCGGCGCGACCTGCACCGCCACGGCGACCTACGCCGGCGACCTGAACCACGTCGGCAGCAACGCCGTCGCGACCATCACGATCACGTACAGCGTCTGCGCCGCCCGTGGCGACAACGACGATGACGAGGACGACGATCGCGGTGGCAGCCGCATGCGCGGCCACGAGCAGGGGAGCACGCTCCCGATCAAGATCCGCGTCTGCAACAAGGCGGGACGCGGGATCGGCTCGCGCGCGCTCCAGGTGAAGGCGATCAGCCTGAGCCCGGCCGCGGTGCTGGACGACGCCGGCAACTCGAACCCGGGCAATCTGTTCCGCCTGGACGACGGCAACTACCAGTACAACCTGAGCACCAAGAGCCTCGTCGCCGGCACTTACACGCTGAACTACACGATCGGGAACGATCCGACCGTGTACCACTACGCCTTCGTCGTGCGCGCCAAGAAGAGCGGCAAGGACGACAAGAAGGACAAGGACGACAAGAAGGGCGATCGCTAGCGCGACCGACCGGATGTGACGAAGGCCCCGCACCGAGCGATCGGTGCGGGGCCTTCGTCTTTCGTGCGTCACGTCGGGCCGTCGCGGGGCCGCGCGCGGTGTGCGCGCGGCCCCGCGATGCCGACTAGTAGCGGTACGCTTCCGGCTTGTACGGTCCTTCGACCGGCACGCCGATGTAGTCCGCCTGCTCCTTGGTGAGCTGCGTGAGCTTCACGCCGATCTTCTCGAGGTGCAGACGCGCCACCTTCTCGTCGAGCTTCTTGGGGAGCGTGTAGACCGCGCGCTCGTTGTACTTGGTGCCCGAGACGGTCGGCTTGCCCTGCGCCGCGAGGTGCAGGTCGATCTGCGCCACCACCTGGTTGGTGAAGGAGCAGCTCATCACGAAGCTCGGATGGCCGGTGGCGCAGCCGAGGTTGAGCAGACGCCCTTCGGCGAGGATCATGACGCTGTGGCCGTCGGGGAAGACGAACTCGTCGTACTGCGGCTTGATGTTGATCCGCTCGACGCCCGGGTAGCTCTTGAGCCCGGCCATGTCGATCTCGTTGTCGAAGTGGCCGATGTTCCCGACGATGGCCTTGTCCTTCATCTTCGCCATGTGCTCGACGGTGATGATGTCCTTGTTGCCCGTCGCGGTGATGAAGATGTCGGCGGTGGAGACGACGCTCTCGAGCGTGGTCACCTGGTAGCCTTCCATCGCGGCCTGCAGCGCGCAGATCGGATCGATCTCGCAGATCACGACGCGGGCGCCCTGTCCCTTGAAAGCCTGCGCCGAACCCTTGCCCACGTCACCGTAGCCGAGGACGACGGCGACCTTGCCGGCGAGCATCACGTCGCTGGCGCGGAGGATGCCGTCGGTGAGCGAGTGACGGCAGCCGTACAGGTTGTCGAACTTGCTCTTGGTGACGGAGTCGTTGACGTTGATCGCCGGGAAGAGGAGCACGCCGGCCTTCATCATCTCATAGAGGCGGTGCACGCCGGTGGTCGTCTCTTCCGAGACGCCCTTGATGGCGGCGGCCACGTCGGTCCAGCGCGACGGGGTCTCCTTGAGCGTCTTGCGGAGCAGGTCGAGGATGATGCCGTACTCCTCGCTGTCGGTCACCGGGTTGTGCTGCGGGACCTTCTTGGCCGCTTCGAACTCCACGCCCTTGTGGATCAGCAGGGTGGCGTCGCCGCCGTCGTCGAGGATCAGGTTCGGGCCCGAGCCGTCCGGCCAGAGCAGCGCCTGATCGGTGCACCACCAGTACTCCTCGAGCGTCTCACCCTTCCACGCGAACACCGGGGTGCCACGCGGCGCGTCGACGGTGCCGTCCTTGCCGACGACGACCGCGGCCGCGGCGTGATCCTGCGTGGAGAAGATGTTGCAGCTCACCCAGCGCACGTCGGCGCCGAGTTCGGTGAGCGTCTCGATCAGCACGGCGGTCTGCACCGTCATGTGGAGCGAGCCCATGATCTTGGCACCGGCGAGGGGCTTCTGCCCCTTGTACTCGGCGCGGAGCGCCATCAGGCCGGGCATCTCGTACTCGGCGAGGCGGAGTTCCTTGCGGCCGAACTCGGCCAGCGTGATGTCGGCGACCTTGAAGGCCGGACGTCCGGCCGCCGTGGCGGCGTCGAACGGATGGAGCGCGGGAGCTGCGGTTGTCATTGGAGTGATCTGGAGAAGGGTGACGTGCTGCTGAGGTATCGGCGTGCGGTGCTGCGTGGTGAACTTCGGGTGGAGCGGATCAGGCTTTGCGACAGGAGGCGACGAACAGCGTCGGCCCCTTGGCGGTCGGAGCGGCGGGCAGGGCGTGGGCGCGGAACTCGACGAGACCGGCGTCCGTCGTCCAGCGGTCGAGCTGCTGGTGCGAAAACCCTTGCCACAGATGTCCCATCGTCTCGCGGTACTCGGAGCGGTCGTGCGGGAGCATGTCGACCATCAACAGGCGCCCCCCGCGCTTGAGTGCGCGGCTCGCGTTCGTGAGCGCGACCTGCGGTTCGGCGACGTAGTGCAACACCAACGAGAGCAGGGCGATGTCGAGTTCCTCCTCGTCCACCGGAAGTGCTTCGAGCGTCCCCTGCCGGAAGTCGACGTTGGCGAAGGCGCCGAGCCGCGCGCGCGCGGCGCGGAGCATGGCGCTCGACTCGTCGACCGCGACCACCTTGCCCACGAAGGGCGCCATCGCCTCGGCGAGCTGCCCTGCCCCGCACCCCAGATCGCCGACGACGGCGTCCGGGTCGAGCAGCCCGAGCATCGGATAGAGCTCCGTGCGCGTGCCGAAGAGCTCCTCGCGGAGGCGGTCCCACTGCGCCGCGCTCGAGGCGAAGAATCGCTGCGAGGCGGTGTGACGGGCGGCGATCACGCCGCGCACGCGTTCGGCGTCGCGCGCGGCGGTGGCCATGGCGCCGACTTCGTCGCGGATCGTGAGCCAGAGCTTGCGTGCCCCCGGATCGAGATCGCGCGCCGTCATGCGGTAGCGGTTGCTGGTCCCGTCCTCGCGGCTCACGACCCAGTCCCCATCGGCGAGCGCGCGCAGATGGCGGCTGACCGTGGACTGGGGCAACTGGAGGGCCGCACGCAACTCGCCCACCGTCAGCTCGTGGCGCTCCAGGATGAGGAGCAACCGCGCGCGGATCGGGTCGGCCAGTGCCGTGAGTCGGTCGAAGACAGGGTTTTGTTTCATCCGTATATCCGGATGAAAGGTCATACGAATCCGGCGTCAAGTCAAGGTGCCCGACACCGGTCCGTGGGTGTGCTCACGGACCGGGCGTGGGACGCCGATACTACCCGACGCTCCAGAGGGCGGCCTCGAAGGCGGCGAGCTTGGTGGCGTCGAGCGCGCCATCGGTGCGCAGGCGGCTGCAGACGTCCACGCCGAAGGGGCGGACGGCGCGCACCGCGTCGGCGACGTTGCCGGGATGGAGTCCCCCCGCGAGGAAGACGGGGACCGGCACCGCCTCGACGATCGCACGGCTGATCGACCAGTCATGGGTGCGGCCGGTGCCGCCGAGTTCACGGACGGTGGCGTCCGGGTTGCCGGAGTCGAGGAGGATCGCGTCGGCCCACCATTTGGCGGCGCGCTGCGCGTAGGCGACGTCGTCCGCCGACCGCACGTGGATCACCTGGATGATCAGCCGATCCCGCAGGAACTCGCGCAGCCGCTCCGCGTTCCAGTCGCCGATGTTGTCCACGAGCTGGACCACGTCGACGCCGCAGCGATAGACCTGTTCGGCGATCGAGCGCGGATGCGTGAGCGAGGTGAGGAGCACGCGATGCGGCCCTGGTGGGGCGTGGAGCGCGATGTCGACGATCCGCTCCTCGGGGATCGGCCCGGGGCCGCTCGGCATCTCGGAGACGAGCCCGATGGCATCGGCGCCGTGCGCGGCGGCGAGGGCCGCCTCCTCGCGCGAGGCGATGCAACAGACCTTCATCGCGACGCGACCATCGGCTCGGGGAGCGAAAGCGAGCGGGGGCATGCGGTCAGTCGGTGGAACGTTCCAGGGCGACGGTCATCGGGCGGAGCGCGTCCCCCACCCAGCAGTGCATGCCGACGCCGGTGAGCCCCGCGGCGCGGAAGGCGCGACGGTACTCCGCCGGCGATCGATGGTGCCACGCGCGGCGATCGCCTTCGATCTCGTCGGCGGTCGTGTAGGCTTCGAGATAGGTGACACCGCCGAGCCGCGCCGCGATGGCGCGCAGTCCGGGCGCGAGGTCGGCGGGGGCGATGTACTGGAGCACGTCACAGCAGACGATCAGGTCGAAGCGGCCGCGGAGGGCGAGGTCGCCCAGCGTGCCGAAGGTGCCCAGCCGGATGTTGCGTGAGGCGCCGAACCGCTCGACCACGTAGGGGCTCGCATCGACGCCGGTGTAGCGGATGCTCGGGCGGATGCGGCGGAGCGCCGCGCGCCATGGCGCCTCGCCGCAACCGACGTCGAGCACGGAGCGGACGCGCCGTTGGAGCAACGACTCGGCGATCCCGACGACGAGCGCGGCCTTGCGGGCCACATCGACCGAGGTCGCGACCCGATGCTTCGGGTCGCGATACCATCGATCGAAGTAAGCGCGATCGTAGTCCTTCGCCCCGCTCACGACGCGATCAGGTCGAGCGCAGGAAGTGGCACCCCGCCTCCTGGGCGCGGCTCACGCCGAAGATCCCCGAGGGCTGACGGATGACGCCAGGCACGACGGAGGCGGCGACCTGCGCGCGGGCCTCGTCCTGCGAGATGCTGGCCTCGCGTGCGAGCTGTCCCGCGAAACGCATGAGCGCGAGGTTGCAGCAGAGCACGGTGACGCCGCGACCGATGAGCGCGTCGAGCCCGCCCTCGGCCATGGTGACGGCGAACTTGTCGCCGGCCTGGATCTTGATGAACGGATTCCGCAACGCCGACTCGCCGGTGGTGGGATCCTTCAGCTTGGAGCGCTCGCCGAGCTTGAAGCGGCTCCACAGGTCGTCGTTGACGGCGGCGGCGATCGCCTGATGCCGGATGACGATGACGCCTCCCATGTCGCTGTCGGCGGTCTTGTAGACGTCGTTGTAGCCGCGGAGCCAGACGAGGGCGTTGGTGAAGGCCATGCCGTCGGCGAAGTCGGGCATGTCGAACACCATGCGATGCTTGGTCTTCTCGACCTTGTCCACCCAGGACATGTCCCAGCCGCCCTGCGGCGCGGAATACTCCGGGAAGCTGCGCGCCTGCGCGAAGAGTTCGCGCGCGCTGAAGCCCGTGGCGGCGACGGCGGCGGTGGTCCCGGCGACGGCGGTGAGGAAGTCTCGGCGATTGCGGGGCGACTGGGACACGTGCGAGCTCTCCGTGAGGTTGGTGCGGAACAGACTACTCCGCGGGGTCAGGGTGCCGCCAGAGCAGGAGCGCGAGCAGGACGGCGCCGACCGTCACGAAGGAATCGGCGACGTTGAACGTATAGAAGCGACTGTCGCCGATGCCGACGTCGATGAAGTCCACGACGCCGCGCACGGAGCGCACGCGATCCAGCAGGTTGCCGATCGCACCGGAGGCGATCATCCCGAGCGCGAAGGTCTGCGTCCGATCCTCCTGCTTGGTCTCGAGCAGCATCCGATAGAGCACCACGAACATCACGCAGGCGATCACGCTGAACACCACGCGCGACGAAGCCCCGAAGGAGAGGTTCATCGCCGCGCCGGGATTGTAGATCAGCGTGAACCGGAGCCAGTCGCCGATGACGCTGCGGGGGAGATGCGGGACGAGCGCCGATTCGATCATCCGCTTGGTGACGAAGTCGAGGGCGACGCCACCGACGACGAGCGACCAGAACAGACGGTCGCGCGAGCCGCGGCGAGCCGGGACCGGGACGGTCGGCGCATCGGCTGGTGCTGCGGCCGGCGGCGTCACGACGGACTCGGCGGGGACTTCGGGAGTGGATTCAGGCGGATTGGTCATGGGCATGTGAAAGCGTACGATGGAAAGATACCGCTAAGTTTCTCCTGTGCGACTCCCTCCCCTCCCGATCGACGCGGTCATGCCGCAGCTGCTGCAGGCGCTGGAGGGCTCCCCTCGGGCGGTGCTGCAGGCACCTCCCGGTGCGGGAAAGACCACTCGGGTGCCACTGGCCCTGCTGGACGCCTCGTGGCGTGGCGAGGGGCGCATCGTGATGCTCGAGCCGCGCCGACTCGCCACACGTGCGGCGGCGCGGCACATGGCGCAGCTGGTCGGCGAGCCCGTCGGGGGCACCGTCGGCTACCGGGTGCGCGGCGACTCCGCGGTCTCGCGCCGGACGCGCGTGGAGGTGGTGACCGAGGGAGTGCTCACGCGGATGCTCCAGGATGACCCGTCGCTCGACGGCGTCGCGGCCCTGCTCTTCGACGAGTACCACGAACGCAATCTCGTCGCCGATCTGGGGCTGGCGCTGGCGCTGCAGAGCGCCGCGCTGCTGCGGCCGGAGCTGCGGATCGTGGTGATGTCGGCGACGCTCGACGGCTCCCGCGTGGCGGCGCTGCTCGGCGACGCACCGATCGTCACGTCGGAAGGACGGATGTTCCCGGTGCGGACGGTCCATGTGCCGCGACGCGACGGACAGCGCGTGGAGGGCATGGTCGCGGGGGTGGTGGACCGGGCCCTGCGCGAGGAGGAGGGGGATGTGCTCGTGTTCCTCCCCGGTGCGGCGGAGATCCGGCGCACCGCCGCGTTGCTCGCGGCGCGTGATCTGCCACGCGACACCGAGCTCTTCTCGCTGCATGGGACGATGCCTCCGGACCAACAGGACCGTGCGATCGCGCCGAGCGTGCCCGGGCGGCGGAAGGTGGTGCTCGCGACCTCGGTGGCCGAGACGAGTCTGACGATCGAAGGGGTGCGCGTGGTCGTGGACTCCGGGCTGAGTCGCGTGCCGCGCTTCTCCCCGCGGACGGGGATGACGCGACTCGAGACGGTGCGCGTCGCGCGTGACTCCGCCGACCAGCGCCGCGGACGCGCCGGACGTGTGGCGCCGGGCGTCTGCTATCGGTGCTGGGACGAGCAGGAGGAGGGGCAACTCCTCGCCCACCGTGCGCCCGAGGTGCTGGAGGCGGATCTCGCACCGTTGGCGCTGGAGCTGACATCGGCCGGGATCCTCGATCCGGCGGAACTGTCGTGGCTCGACCTGCCTCCCGCGGGTGCGATGCGACAGGCGCGCGCGATCCTCACGACGCTCGGAGCGCTCGGCGCCGATGGACGGATCACCGCGCACGGACGCGCGATGGCCGCCATGGGGCTGCACCCGCGCCTGGCGCATCTCGTGCTGCTCGCGCGCGCGCAGGGAGCGGGCGCCGATGGCTGCGATCTCGCGGCACTGCTTGCGGAGCGCGACATCCTGCGGCGCGAGGCGGCGGTGAGCGACCCGGATCTGCGCACGCGGCTCGAACTGCTGCGACGCCCGAACGGCGGCGAGGATGCGCGGGTGGAGCGCGGCCGCTGGTTCCAGGTGCGCGACGAAGCGCGACGGCTGCGCGCCGAGGCCGGGAGTTCGGACCGTGCGCACGACACGGAAGCGGCGGTGCGCTTCGCCGCGCTCGCGTATCCGGACCGCGTGGCGTTCGCGCGCGTCGGCGACCGCGGCCGCTTCCTCATGCGGAACGGCGGCGCCGCTCGGGTGGACGAGCGTTCGGCGCTCGCCGACGCCGAGGCGCTCTGCATCACCGAGACCGACGGCGCAGCGGGGGAATCGCGGGTGTACCTCGCCGCGCCGCTCACACGCGCGGATGTGGAGACGCTGTTCGCGTCCGAGATCGTCCGCGAGGAGATCATCTCGTACGACGCGCAGCGTGACACCGTGCGCGCGGTGCGCCGGCGCTCGCTCGGCGCACTGATCCTCGAGGAGCGGGCGTTGCACGCGCCCGATCCGGCGCGGATCGCCGAGGCCTGGCTCCCCGTGATCCGGAGCGCGGGGCTCGATTCGTTGCCGTGGTCGGATGCGGCCCGCTCGCTGTTGCAGCGTGTGCGTTTCGTGCGGTCGCTGGACGACCGGTGGCCCGACTGGTCGGACGACGCGTTGCTCGAACGATTGGAGTCGTGGCTCGCCCCTGCCCTGTCGGGAGTGATGCGCCGCGCCGCGCTCGACCGGATCGACCTGCATGGCGCGCTGCGGGCGCAGCTCGACTGGACGCAGCTGAGCGAGCTCGATCGGCTGGCCCCCACTCATCTCGAGGTCCCCACCGGCTCGCGGATCGCGGTGGACTATCAGGATCCGGCGGCCCCTGTGCTCGCGGTGAGACTCCAGGAGCTGTTCGGGGCCCGGGAGACGCCGCGGGTGGGCGGTGGACGGGTGACGGTCACCCTGCATCTGCTCTCGCCGGCGCACCGTCCGGTGCAGGTGACGCGCGACCTCGCGGGCTTCTGGGCCGGGAGCTATTTCGAGGTGCGCAAGGACCTGCGGGGGCGGTATCCGAAGCATTCGTGGCCCGAGGACCCCCTCCAGGCGGCACCCACCAAAAGGACTAGGGCCAAATAGGCAATTTCGCTCGGCCCTGCCGTGGGATAGGTTGCACCTATAATGAGAGCCGGGATCGCGCGCCTCGTCCAAGGACCGGGGAGATTCGTGTTGTGCGTCATGCTCGTCGCCTCCCTCGGAGTGCGGCGTGCGGAAGCGCAGCGCAACGGCGTCTGCACCCCGCGGCATCCGATGGTGGATGTCGTCAACTTCCGGGGCAATCCGTCGTTGAGCGGTGCGGCGTTGAGCGCGATCATCGATGTGGAGGCGAGCAGCTGGCGCCGCCGCTGGTTCGGGTGGAACAGCGGCACGTTGACCTGCATGGACTCGCTCTCGTTGCTCGACGACGCGCGTCGCATCGCCGATTACTATCGGATCCGCGGCTACCCGGGGACGACGGCGTCGGTCAAGATCACGCGGGGCGCGCCGCTGCGCGCATCGGTCGTGTTCAATGTGAAGGAAGCGGCACCGCTGCGGATCGACTCGATCCAGATCGACTCGGTCCCACCCGAGGCCGCCGATGTGGTGAAGCTGCGGCGCAAGATGCTCGGCGCGGTCGCGGACTCGATCCTCATCACCTCGACGGTCGACTCGCTCCAGCGGTTGATCCGCGCCGCGGGCTATCTGAACGCGACATCGCCGGACACGGCGACGCGCGTCGATCTCGCGACACGGTCGGCACGCGTGAAGATGGTCTTCCATCCCAACGGCGTGGTGTACTTCGGCAGCATCCGGATCGCCATCGACTCCCTGAATCGCAAGGCAGCGCTGCGGGAACCCGACCTCCGTGCCCTGCTCCGCTTCCGGACCGGTGAGCGCTACAGTGAACGCAAGGTGGTCGCGAGTCAGCGCGATCTGTTCGACCTGAGCTTGTATCGCAGTGTGGCCGTCCAGCCCGACTCGACCGTGCCCGTGCTCGCGCGCTCGGCGGCGGAGAAGGATTCCGTGCCGATGATGGTCCGGGTGATCGAGGGGGAGCGCCAGCTGACGCGACTTGGCGGCGGCTGGGGCACGAACGACTGCTTCCGTGTGCAGGCCATGCATGTGGAACAGAGTGCGCTGGGACATGGTGAGCGGTTGCAGACGGATCTGCGACTCTCCAAGCTCGGGGTCGCGGCGCCGACCGCCGGACTGGCGTCGCTCTGCCCGAACGTGCGCGACGATCCGTTCAGCCAGAATCTGAACTACTATGCCGGCGCAACGCTCAGTCTGCGCGGCCTGCTGGGCCGGTCGTTGCAGCCGGAGTTCTCGGTGTTCAGCGAGCGGCGATCGCAGGTGAACGCGTACGAGCAGTCGACCGACATCGGCGTGACGGCCTCCGTGTCGCGCGAGGTGGCGCCGCAGCTGCGACTCACGTCGCAGTACCGGTTCACCGTCGCGAGCACCTTCGCCGACCGCGCGATCGCCTGCTTCCCCTTCGGCTTCTGCCGGGTGGAGGATCTGCCGACCTTTCTGCTCGCGAGCCCGACCCACAGTCTGGGCTTCGCGATCGTGAAGAACCCGCTCATCCCCACGGTGAATCCGACCAGTGGCACGCGCTGGCAGGCAGAGGTGAAGTTCGCGCACGCCGACGTCGCGCGCCGCGTCCCGCTGAACTTCATGCGGATGATGGCCGAGGGCGCGGTGTACCAGTCGCTCGGTGAGAACTGGGTGCTCGCGGGTCGGGCGCAGGCGGGATTCGTGCTCGCACCGTCGAAGAGCCTCAGCCTGCTCCCGCCGCCGGAGCGCTTCTACTCCGGCGGACAGAGCAGCGTGCGCGGGTTCGACGAGAACACCCTCGGCCCGGGCTCCTACATCGTGACCTCGTTCGACACCCTCACCGGGACACCGAGCGTGGGGCTGGCGCGCGCATCGGAGGGGTTCAGCCGGATCGCTCCCTCGGGCGGCAACGCGATGTGGCTGCTGAACCTCGAGCTGCGCTCGCGGATGGGGCTCGGGACCGACCTGCTCAACTTCGTGCTCTTCGTGGACGCGGGTCGGGTGTGGAACACGACCGACGTGTTCACGGCGCTGAACGCCGGCGCGCGGATCACTCCCGGAGTGGGGTTGCGGCTCCAGACGCCGATCGGTCCATTCCGCGTGGATATCGGGTACAACCCGTATGGCTATGAAGCGGGCCCCGCATTCTTCCTGCAGAGCGCGGACCTCACGGCGGGGCACGCGGGACGCGCGATCTGTGTCAGTCCCGGCTCGACCGACGCGCTGGCCTTGAGCACCACCGTCGTGAGTTGCCCGGCGTCGTTCACGCCCGCGAAGGGGACGAGCCTCTTCTCGCACCTCAAGATCCAGTTCAGCATCGGGAACGCGTTTTGAGGCGGGCCGCGAAGATCACCGCGTGGACGGGCGTCGTCGTGCTCGTGCTCCTCGGCGCGTCGGCCGGGGTGATCTACTGGTTCCTGGCCCACGATACCGGACTGGAACGGCTGCGGTCGATGGCGCTCGATCGCATCAACCGCGGCTTCGAAGGGCGCGCCACCCTGACCGCCAAGCGCATCACCGGCACGGCGATCGGGGGGCATCTCGTCTTCGACTCGGTGGCACTGCGCGACAAGGCGGGCGTGCTCGTCGCCGATGCCGCACGGATCGAGTTCGACGGCGACCTCGGCGGGATCTTCGGGCGCCGCATCGAGATCCGTCGGGTGGTGCTGGTGCGTCCGCGGGTGCACATCGAGCAGGGGCGCGATTCGATCTGGAACGTGCAGCGGATCTTCCCTCCCAAGAAGGGACCGGCGGCTCCATCGCGCTGGAACGTGACGATCGACAGCGCCGAGGTCCGGGATGGCCGGCTCGAGGTGCTCGCGCTCGACTCGCTCGTGACGCTCCCGCTCAAGGAACGCCGGTTCGAGGCGATGCAGCTGCGCGCCGCGAGCATCCGCGTGATGCATCCGGACAGCATCGGGGGACACGGCAAGCTGCTCGCGCTCCGCACCGTCATCTCGTCGCCGCCGCTCGATCTGCGCGAGGCGATGGGGATCGTGCGGTGGGGCCGCGACACGATCGGGCTGGATCTCTCCTCGTTGCGACTGCCGGGGACGCACGCCGTCGCGAAGGGGACGGTGGTGCTCAACAAGGGCGCGCCGCCACGTCTGGACATCGTCGCGCATGCCGACACCCTCGACCTGAAGGATGTGGCGTGGACGAGCACGCTGATCCCCAAGTCCGGAGGGAGCGGGCGCGCCACGTTGACCGTGCGCTCGGAGGCCGACCCGCACATCACCGCGTACGGCATCTCGGAACTCGACGTGCGGGCGACCAAGTCGCGGCTCACGGGCGGGTTCACCGTGCTCGTGGGGCGCGACCCGGCGGTCCGCGGCATGGCGCTCAACCTCGCACCGCTCGACCTCGATCTCGTGCGTGAGATCTTCGGCGATTCGGTGCCCAAGCGGGTCTGGCAGGGATCGCTCAGCGGACCGGTGCGCGGGAGCGGCGGACCGCTCTCGGCGTTGCGCTTCGATGAGATGCGGCTGGCCTTCACCGACCGACGCGTCCCTGGCGCGGGCGGACACGTGGTGATCGACGGCACGATCGACGCCAAGAGCAAGCCGGCCTGGCTGAAGGGCTTCGCGGTGAACATCACCGATCTCGACGTCCGCACGCTCGGCGCGGTGGCGAAGGCCGCCGACTCATTGAGCGGGACGCTGAGCGGCCGGCTGGTGCTCGACGGCCCGACGACCAACGTGACCTTCCACGATCTTCTGCTCCACCACGCGGACGGCGACGGCATGCGGTCGCGCGTGACGGGGAGCGGTCGCATCGCGAGCGACGTGAGCACGACGTGGATGGAAGCGGACCTCTCGCTCGACACGATCGCGGTGCGGACCCTCACGCGGGGCAAGGTCAGCGTGCCACTCCGCGAACCGCTCTCGGGGACCCTCGCGGTCCGCACGGTACGCGACACGATGGGACTGGATCTCCATCTCAAGGCCGACAGCGGCACCGTGCGATTCCTCGGCTACTCGCTGCTCGATTCGACGCGCAGCGAGATCCGCGGCGAGGCCACGCTGAACCGGATCGATCCGCGCGCCTTCGTCGCACAGAAGAACATTCCCTTCGTGCGCCTCGATGGTCGCGCGACGGTCGCGGTGGATATGGCGCCGGCGGACACGGACGCGCACGTCACGATCCGTCTCGACACCACCAGCGTGATCGGCGTCGAGCGGGTGCGATTCGGTGAGATCCGAGCGGGGCTCGACCGCAGCGGCCTGCACGTGGACACCGCCGAGGTCCGCAGCGCGACGATGCATCTGCAGGCTCGGGGTCGGCTGGCCCGCACCGGAAGCACCACCGACACGCTGACCTTCGCGATGGAGGTCGATTCCCTCGCCGCCCTCGGCGCGCTGATGCTCGACACCCTCGGCGCGCCCAGGGCGACCGACTCCATCGGCGGACGGCTGCGAATGACGAACGGCCGATTGATCGGGTCGCTCGACACCCTAAGGCTCGAGGCGGACTTCGGCGCCGAGCGCATCGTCTGGAACGGTCTCACGGTGCGCGAGATGGTCGGAGAGGCCCGACTCGGTGGGCTTCCGAGCGCTGCGTCAGGGCGCCTCCATCTCGCGGCCGGTGGCGTGGGCTCGGGGGCGACGGCGATGAAGCGCGTGACGCTCGATGCACAGATCACCGACGGCCGACAGGCCGTCGGGACCGCCACCTTTGCGAGCGAGCACGACGAGGACGGCCGCCTCGCGGTGCACGCCGTCCGCGACGCCGACAGCACGCGCGTCACGATCGATTCGCTCGGCCTGCGCCTCGGCACGAGCTTCTGGACCCTCCCCAAGTCGGGGGGGATCACGGTGCGCGGCAACGATGTGCGCGTGGACCCGATGCGACTGCGCAGCACCGCCGGCGGGTCCGCCAGCGTCGCGGGGTTCTTCCCCGACAGCGGCCTCATCTCAGGTTCGATCGTGCTGGACAGCCTTCCGGTCGAGGAGTTCGCGTTCACCGGCAAGGTGTCACCCGAGCTCAGCGGGATGACGCGCGCGTCGCTCGCGCTCGCCGGGACGCGCGATGCCCCGCGCTTCACCTTCAGCGCCTCGTTCGACTCCGTGGTGTTCCGTGAGGGGAAGGTCCCCTCGTTGCGCGCGGAGGCGCAGTACGCCGACCGGCGACTCGATGCCAAGCTCGTGGGCGGCGGCGATCGCCCGCGCGAGCTCTTCCGCGTCGAGGGGAAGGTCCCGGTCGATCTCTCGCTCCGGGCGGTGAAGGAGCGCATGCTCGACCTGCCGATCTCGGTGCGCGCCGTCGCCGATTCGGCACCGCTCGCCGGCATCGAAGCGCTCCTGCCACAGGCCAGCGAACTCGCCGGAACGCTCACCGCCCGTCTCGAACTGGGTGGCAGCTGGAAGCGCCGGGAGATCACCGGAGCGGCGCACGTGCGGAACGGCGCCTTCTTCCTGAATCGGACCGGCACCGCGGTGCGCGCACTCCGGCTCGACGCTGCGTTCGCACACGACACCGTCACGATCGAGACGCTTCGCATGTCCGACGGCGACAACGCGCGGGACTCGATCTATGTGAAGGGCACCGTCTTCAAGCGCGACAGCAGCTGGCAGGTCGCACTCCGGAGCGGTGCGACGAACTTCAAGGTGATCGACGATCCGCGCGTCGCGTCGGTCGATGCGCAGTGGGACGTGAAGGTCGACGGGCTCCTGATCGAGCCGCTCATCGGCGGTACGGTGACCCTCCCCTCGGCGACGCTGCGGATCGGGGATCAGCGGAAGGTCCGTCGGCTCCGTGACAGCACGAGCTACGAGGAGGGGGAGATCGGCAATGGCGCGCGCTTCCGCGCGCTCCGCGTGAACCTCGGCAACGATGTCCGGTTGCAATCCAAGGACGCCAACGTCCAGCTGACCGGTTCACTCGAGCTCGGCGGCGACCTGAAGGATCCCTATCTCTCGGGGACGATCCAGGCGACGCGCGGCACCTATCGCGTGGATCTGGGCGCACTGAAGCGCACCTTCCGCGTGGACAGCGGAGTGGTGCGCGTCGCGGGCACTCTCCCGATCGTGGCGGGGCTCGACATCTGGACCTCGTATCTCGTCCGCCGCCCCGAACAGGACGACATCACCGTCGGTGCGCATCTCACCGGTACGACGGACGAGCCGCACCTCGACCTCTCCAGTACCGATGGCGGCGTGACCCTCGCGCAGAGCGAGATCATCAGCTATCTGCTCTTCGGGGCGCCGAGTTTCGCGCTCGACGGTCAGAGCCAGGTCGCGCTGAAGACCGCGACGGCGGCCGTGCTGCCGTCGCTCGGGAGCTATTTCGAATCAGCGCTCGGCGCGGTCTTCCCCTTCTTCAACAGCCTGCAAGTGAGCACGGTCGCGGGGAACAACACCTACGCGAACCTGACGTCCAACCCGATCGACGCCGTGCTGAACAACCTGGCGATCACCGGTGGACGACGCGTGGGCGCCGATGGCTTCCTGAATCTGTCGGCGGGACTCTGCCGGGGCGTCCGCGCGTCCGCCGCGCAAAGCTCCTCGATGTGGTTCGGGATCGCGGCCGAGTACCGGCCGAAGCGCGGGATCGCGGCCGTGGCGTCGATGGACCCCGGCACCAATCCGTGCGGCACGATCGGCAAGCTGAGCCAGAGCTACCAGTTCGGCATCGACCTGTTCCGCGAGTGGCGCCACTAGGCGTCTGACGGTGAACGACGACGGGGGAGGCGATCGAATCGCCTCCCCCGTCCGCGTTCCTGCCTGGAGCGCCTACTTCTTGGCGACCTGCTCCTCCTTCATGATCTTCTTGGCGATCCAGAAGACGACGAAGGCGACGATGACGAAGTCGATCGCGGCGCCGGCCACGCGGCCGAGCTCGAAGGCGATCGGCCCGGGGGTGGTGTAGGCGCGCCAATCGCCGCCCGGGATCAGGACACCGATGAAGGGCATCAGCAGGCCGTCCACGACCGCCTTGACCAGGTCGCCGAGCTTGCCGCCGATGATCACGGCGATGGCGAGGCCGATGACGCCGTACTGTTTGAGAAACGAGGTGAATTCCTTCATCATGGGAGCGATCTCCGTGGGGGATGAGTGCATCGAAGTCGGGCCGCAGAGGAAGCCCAGCCTCGGAACGGGGCGCGCGAGATGCCCGAAGCACCAGCAAAATGGCGCGGCTGCCCGTCCCTGTCCACCGGGCGCCGCCAACCGGTGTATCAGTTGTGGTAGCGCCTCCGCTCCCGTAGAATCCGATGCGGCACAGGCCACCCCCCAGTCGCCTCCCCACCGTCCCGAGTTCCCCGATGAACGTCACCGTCTCCGCAGCGACCAAGGCAGTCCTCGGCGGGATCGCGCTCACCTGCGTCTGTGCCGTGTCGACGGCGGTCGCGCAGAAGCCGAGCGCCAAGCGCACGAACTGGCAGGCGGACCTCGGCTACGTGAGCGCCACCGGGAACACCGATGTGACGACGATGAGCGTCGGGAACCGGATCACGCACAACCGCGGCACCTGGACCTACTCGCAGAACGGCGCGTACATCTACGGCCGCACGAAGGGAAAGGAGAGCGCCAATCAGCTCCGGCTCGGGCTGCGGGCCGACGCCTCGTTCAATGGAGCGGTGGGTGCGTTCGTGGCGGTGGCGTACGAGCGGAACGTCTACGCGGGCTTCAACAGCCGGTACGACGAGCTGCTCGGCATCCAGTGGCGAGCGATCCGGGAGAAGCAGGATTCGCTCACGGTCGACGGCGGCGGCGTGCTCACGCAGCAGGAGAACACGCTCGGCCAACGGGTGCAGCTTCCGGCGGCCCGCACGGCGGTGAACTACAAGCACCTGTTCAACGGGCGGGCGAGCGTGCAGCATCTGGCCGAAGTGATCCCCGACGTGAAGAGCGGCGGGCACTTCCGACTCAACAGTGAGACCGCCATGGTCGCTCCGCTCTCCGAGCACATGAGTCTCAAGGTGCGGTACGCGACCCGCTTCAACAGCGCGCCGCCGACGGGGTTCGGCACCACCGACCGGGTCTTCACGGCCGGCGTCCAGATCGCCTACTAGCCGCCGGCGGTGGGCCTCGCCCTCGCCACTCTCGCCCAGTCGGTCGCGCTGGCCTATGCCAGCGGGATCAGCCTCTACGCGACGATCACGCTCATCGGGATCGCGGAACGCTGGGGGTGGGTGCAGGGGGTCCCTGCTCCGCTCGACCATCTCGGCTCAGCGTGGGTCGTCGGGATCGCCTTCTTCCTGACGGTGGTGGAGTTCCTCGCGACGCTGGTCCCCGGCGTGGCCTCGGCGTGGGATGCCGTGCACAGCCTGATCCGCCCCCCGGCCGCCGCCGCCATGGCGGTGCTGGTGGCGTGGAACGGCGATCCCACGCTGATCCTCGCCGCCGGGCTGCTGGGCGGGACGATCGGCCTCGCGACGCACGCGACGAAGTTGGGCGTGCGGCTGGCCGTGGACAGCTCGCCCGAGCCGATCACCAACGCGATGGCGAACGGTGGCGAGCTGGCGACGGTCGCGCTGATCGTGGCATTCGTCTGGGCGCACCCGATCGTGACGCTGGGTGCGGCGCTCCTCGCGCTGGTGCTGGTGTGGCTCCTCGTGCGGACGGTGTGGCGCACGATCCGCGCCGCGCTGGGGAGTAGCCCACCGACGGCCGCGTCGACGGGCGAGTGGCGTGCGCGCCGCCCGTCTCGCCCGTCGGATCGTCAGGAGCCCTGACCGAAGACCTCGACGAAGGTGATCGCGTTGCCGTCGATGTCCAGCACCACGAACTCGGTCGTCCCCCACGGCTTGGCCGCGATGTCGCCCTCGGGGTGGATCACCCCACGCTCCCGGTACAGCGCGTAGAGCTTCCGGATCTCGGTGACCTCGATCCGGCAGCTCGAGTTCGGCGGGAGGTTCGGATCGTCGGTGCGCCAGAAATGCACTTCGATCGCGTCTCGACGGACGCCGCCGTACTCGCCGGCGTTGAAGTCGTACTTGAACTCGAGGACGTCGACGAAGAAGTCGATGGCCCGGCGCACGTTGGCGACGGGGAGCATCGGGATACCGCGGGCGAAGTACGGCTCGGCAGACATGATGGCGGACCAGCTTGGGGGGCGGCGCAACGACCCGGTGGCACGAGCGCCTTCGTCAAGAAACGCAGATAGTGCGCCGGAGGGAAGCCCTCCCCCTCCGGCGGCCCGGGGAGCAAAGCTCGACACCGTTCGGGGCGACGAGCGGAGGGGGTGGATTTCCCGTACCGGAATCGGAATTCGGTCTTTCGCGGGAGCGGGGCAGGACGCATCTTCACTTGGCGCGTTCTCGCCCTATCCTCGTCCGGAGCCCGCATGACCGTACGCACCTCGCTGTCCTGCCTCGTTCTCGCCGCTTTCGCCTGGGGTTGTGCCCCTGCCGCCTCGACCGGAGGGGCGGGCGCTCCCGCCCCCGCCACGCTGTCCAGCGCCCGTGGCGCAGATGGCTGGACCCCGCTCTTCGACGGTCGCACCCTGAATGGATGGCGCGGCTACAAGACCGACACTGTTCCGAGCGGCTGGAAGGTCGTCGACGGGACGCTCACCAAGACCACGCCGGTGGCGGACATCGTCACGGTCGGCGAGTACGCGGATTTCGAGCTCGAGCTCGAGTGGAAGATCGCGCAGCGCGGCAACGCGGGGATCTTCTACCGCGGCAACGAGGAGTTCGACCATATCTATTGGACCGCCCCCGAGTACCAGCTGCTCGACGACTCGCTGGCGGCGGACAACAAGACGCGCCTGACCTCGGCCGGTGCCGCCTACGGTCTGTACGGTTCGCCCCCGGGACACCTGAAGCCGATCGGCGAGTGGAACAGCACGCGGATCGTGGCGAAGGGGAACCACGTGGAGCATTGGCTCAACGGCGTGAAGCTCCTGGAGTACGAGCTGAACAGCCCCGATTGGCTCGCCAAGGTGAACGCCAGCAAGTTCAAGGTCTGGCCCAAGTACGGCCGACTGCCCAAGGGACATATCGCACTGCAGGGTGACCACACCGGGTCCCTCGCCTTCCGCAACATCCGTATCCGGGTACTCTGATGGGCGTCCGCACGAAGTTGAGCGTCATGATGTTCCTCCAGTTCTTCGTCTGGGGGAGCTGGTTCGTGACGATGGGGACCTATCTCGGGTCGACGTTGAAGTTCACCGACGCGCAGATCGGCCTTTCCTATGGCGCGACGGCCATCGCGGCGCTCATCGCGCCGTTCTTCATGGGGATCATCGCCGATCGGTTCTTCGCGAGCGAGAAGTTGCTCGCGATCCTGCATCTGGTCGGCGCCGCGCTCATGTACGTGGTGAGCACGCGCACCACCTTCGGGGAGTTCTACCCGCTCGTCATCGCGTACGCCGTCTGCTACATGCCCACGCTCTCGCTCACCAGCTCGATCTCCTTCCAGCACATCCCGGACGCGGCCAAGGACTTCCCGCTGATCCGCGTGCTCGGGACGATCGGCTGGATCGTCGCCGGGACGGTCGTCGGCAAGATGCACGCCGAGGCGTCGGCACTGCCGATGCAGATCGCAGCGGGCGCTTCGGCGTTGCTCGGGATCTTCTCGTTCACGCTGCCGCATACGCCGCCGAAGGCCGCGGGCGCGCCGTTCAGCGTCCGCGATGCGCTCGGGTTGGACGCGCTACAGCTGCTCAAGAACAACGACTTCCGGATCTTCGTGGTCGGCTCGTTCCTGCTGTGCGTGCCGCTCCAGTTCTATTACACCTTCGCCAATCCGTTCCTGAACGAGATCGGCGCGCCGGAGCCGGCCTTCATCCAGAGTTTCGGGCAGTGGAGCGAGATCGGCTTCATGCTGCTGCTCCCCTTCTTCCTGCGCAAGCTCGGGATCAAGGTCGTGATGCTGGGCGGTATGCTCGCATGGGGGCTCCGCTATTTCGCCTTCGCTTACGGGAACGCCGGAAGCGGGATGTGGCTGCTGTGGGCGGGGATCCTGCTCCACGGCGTCTGCTATGACTTCTTCTTCGTGAGCGGGCAGATCTACACTGACCAGCGCGCCGGCGAGAAGATCCGCGGCGCGGCGCAGGGCTTCTACAACTTCGTCACCAACGGACTCGGCTACTTCGTGGGTTCGTATGTCTCAGGGAAGATCGTGGGCGACCACGCCGTGGTGGATGCGGCGGGCAAGACCACGCACGATTGGGCGGCCATCTGGCCGGTGCCGGCGATGGGTGCGCTCGCGGTCTTCGTCCTCTTCTTCCTGCTTTTCCGTCCCAAGGCCACTGCTCCGGCAGCGGCCTGATCGAGGTCTCCCGTGCCCGTCATCGTCGAAGCCGCGGTCGACAACTTCATCGACGCCCTCGCTGCA
>CAZAGK010000052.1:0-23302 GCA_964484775.1 uncultured Gemmatimonas sp.
CAGAGCATCAAGCTCGACGGGACGATCGGCATCACCGTCAATGAGACGGTCCCCATCCCGGGCACCGACATGATCCGCGCGGGTCAGGTGCAGGAAGGGGCGTACTCGCAGAACAACAACCGCAACGCCACGAGCGAAGCGCGGAACTCGAAGTCGACTCCGCCCATCGACGCGGCCATCATCGTCAAGGTCAATCGCCCGTGAGCGTACTTCGGACCTCCGCCCGTCACACGGCGCGCCTCGGGCGTGTCGCGCTGGCGTTGCTCGTCGGCAGCGCTACACTGCGCGCGCAGGGCGCTCCTGAACCGATCACGCCGCCGGCGAAGGACAATCCGGTCGTGCTCAGTGCCGCCGTCGGCTCGCATTTCCAGGGGTACAGCTTCGCCAAGGGGAGCGACGTCGACGCGTCGCAGCTCTTCCTGATCCCGCTGTCGTACCAGATGATCCTGCACCCGACCGTCTCGCTCGACGCGTACAGCGTGCACGTCGACGCACGCGCCAAGTCGGGGCCGACCACCATCCGGTACAACGGACAGCTGGACTCCTGGCTCCGCATGCGCTGGCAGTACACGCCGAGCACGGTCATCGCCATCGGCACGAGCGTGCCGACCGGCCTGTCGAAGCAGGATCCCGTCCAGGCCGCCGTGGCGAGCATCATCTCCAACGACCTCCTCGGCTACCGTGAAGGGAACTGGGGCGCCGGCTGGAGCACCACCGCCGGCATCACCACTGCCTGGAAGCGCGGCGACTGGCGCATCTCGACCGGCGCGAGCGTCCGCATCTCCAATGCCTTCGAGTCCAAGCCCGACACCAACCTGCGCTACCAGCCCGGCAACGAGCTGCGTCTGCGTCTGAGCGGTGAGAAGACCTACAGCACCGGCGTGTTCAGCAGCGGGCTCACCGTCCAGCTCTTCCAGAAGGACAAGTACGCCAGCAAGAACATCTTCGCCGCCGGGCCGCGCGTGCGTTTCGACGTGGCCTACGACTGGTCGAACCTGCATCTCGGCTTCACCAATCTCTGGCGCTCGAAGGGCGACCTCTCGGCCGAGGTGCTCAACGCCATCGACGGCACCTACCTGCGCGACACGCTCGTGGTGGTGGGCTGGCAGAATCTGCAGATCTTCAGCGCGTCCACGTCGCGTCAGCTGACCAAGCACATCGCCATCGCGCCCGAGCTTGGCTTCAAGTGGCGTACGGCGGACGAGCGCGCCGGACGCGGCTGGCTGGCGCTGGGCTCGGTGTTCTTCCCCATGAAGTTCGACGACATGGAGTACTTCCCGGGCTTCAAGTACGGCGTGGGGGCCTTGGTCCCGTCGCTGGTCGGAGCCCCATATCGATCGCTGAACGGTGGCGAGATCAGCTTCATCATCCGACATCCGACGCGAAATTTCTGACGCTGTACCCGCTCTGGCGCCCCCGGTCTAGAACGTGCGAGACTGGGGGCGCTTCCACAGGCGGCTCATTCCCCCCAACCAGCTGGAGACTGACATGCGGATCGGAAAGATCGGGATCGCGTTGCTCGCGCTGTTCGCGACGATGGCCGTCGCCTCGCCGGCGGCTGCGCAGGACAAGATGGTGAACTGCAAGGACGGCACGACCTCCAAGGCCGGCCGCGGTGCCTGCTCCGGCCACGGTGGTGTCGGCGAAGCGGCTCCGGCCAAGGCCGAGAAGGGCGGGAAGGGCGATGCCAAGGCCGCCAAGGCCGATGCGAAGATGGACGCAAAGGCCGCCAAGGCTGCGAAGGCCGACGCCGCTCCGGCCAAGGGCGACATGAAGGCCGCCAAGGCAGATGCGAAGGCCGCCGCGCCGGCTCCTGCTCCGGCTGCCAAGGCCGCCCCGGCCCCGGCCAAGGCCGCGCCTGCCGCCGCCGAAGGGAAGCCGACCGCCAAGTGCAAGGACGGCACGATGTCGTACGCCAAGAACCACACCGGCGCCTGCTCGAGCCACGGCGGCGTCGCCGAATGGCTGGACGGCACCGCCAAGAAGCCGTAGGCCACACGACAGCAGAACGGGGGACGGCGCTCAGCGCCGTCCCCCGTTTCGTTCTCACCCGCCGGGCGACTAGGGCGCGGGGCGTCGCGCGGGGTAGGCCGTGCCGAGCGCGCTCGCGGCCCGGAGCCCGAGGGCGGCGAAGGTGAGCGTGCCGTTGCAGCAGCTCGCGCTCACGTTGGTCGGCGCGCCGGCGATCACGAGGTTCTCGTGGTCGTGGGCGCGCCCGTAGCTGTCCACCACGCTCGTGGCGGGGTCGTTCCCCATCCGGCAGCCGCCTCCGGGATGTTCCTGCCCGATGTCGTTCGCCGACGATTCGTTGGAGATCACTTCGCCGTCGCCGGCGCGCGCCATCTCGCGGAAGAGGGCGCGCAGCGAGTCCTCACTGTGGGCACGCAGGGCGACCGACTCGGGGGCGTCGCGGAACTGCAGGTGCGGCATCGGGTCGCCGAACCGGTTCTTGGCCGATGCGTCGAGGGTGAGCTCGCTCTCCTTGGCGGGGAGCACGTCATAGTAGCCGCGCACGCGCGCCACGCCGGTGCTCGTACGCGTGCGCCAGTCGTTGAGCATCGCGTCGCCGAAGAGCAGGTCGCCGCTGTCGTTGCGGAAGCGCGGCTCGCGGCCGAACGCCGACTCCCACACCCGCAGATCGTGGCGCAGATACTTCGTGAGCTTCCCCGGGCGCATGAACTTCTTGGAGACGAGCGAGTGCTGCGCATTGATCCCCGGGAAGAGCTGCATCGGCAGGCGGATCTGCGCCGCCACGTTGCGATGACCGCAGAGGTACTTCCCGACGAGTCCGCTGCGGTTCGCCAGTCCGTCGGGGTAACGGGTGCTGCGCGAGAGCAGGAGCAGATGCGGGCTCCAGGCGAAGCCGGCCGCGATCACGAAATGGCGCGCGCGGTACTCGGTCTCGCGCTCGGGACCGGCGGTGGCGTTCGCCGAGGCGTGCGTGATCCGTCCGCGCTCGTCGGCGTGCAGCCGACGGACGAGCGTGTTGGTGTGCAGCGTGATCCGCCCGTCGCGCACGAGGGCGTCGAAGGTGAAGTCCGGGGAGTACTTGGCGCCCGTGGGACAGATCGGATAGCAGCTGTCGCAGCGCTGGCACACGCCGCGTCCCTGATACGGCACCGAGTTCTTAGCGCTCGGCTGACTCCACATCGGGATCCCCGCCTTGGCCGCCCAGTCGCGCAGCATCTGCAGGCTGTACGAGAGCGGGAGCGCGGGCATCGGGAAGGGCTTGGAGCGCGGATCGAGTTCCGGCGGTCCCTGCTCGCCGGAGATCCCCATCCGTTCCTCCGCTTCCTGATAGAAGGGATCGAGGTCGTCGTACGAGAGCGGCCAGTCGTCGCCCACGCCGAAGAGCGATCGGAGCCGAAAGTCCTCGGGCGAGTAGCGCGGGGTGACGCCGCCCCAGTGCATGGCGAGCCCGCCGACGTTCATCGAGGGGGAGAAGCCGTAGGCGGTGCCGAGGGCGTTCTGGTCGTCGAGATGGTCGCGCGGCCATGGCGTCTCGCCGTAGGCCTGCCAGCGGCGGCGACGTTCGTACCGCTCGGAGAGCGGACCGCTCGAGCCGCCGGCCTCGACCACCACCACGTTCGCGTGCCGCTCACTCGCGAGCTTGGCCGCCATCATCGCGGCGGTGATCCCCGACCCGATGATGCAGATGTCGCTCTCGACGACGCGGACCGTCATGGGCGCAGCGCACGGGTGAGCGGGACGGGTTTGCGCGGCGCGTCGGCGAGCGTGCGGCACTGGTCCTTGCCGATCGACACGCCGTAGGCGAGGTCGGTGGCCCTGCTCGACGCGGCCCAGTGCGCCATCACGGCGATCGCGATGTGCGGCGCGCCGATGATGTTCGCAGGCAATCGCGTGCCACGTCCGCGCGGGACGAGCGGACGGATCAACCCCCGCCGCTGCTCCACGGTGATGGCGGTGAAGCTCCTCCGGTGCTTGCGGCGCGCGAGCAGTTCCAACGCGTCGAGCTGTGCACGCCAGCCGGGTGAGGGATCGGCCGCGGTGTACGTGATCTCCTGCTCGCCGTAGCCGTGCATCTCCTCGCTCACCGGGCGATACCCGGCGGCCCAGCTCGCGAAGTCCCGGACGGCCTGCGCCCGTGCGGCGCTCCCCAGCGATTCGGGGAGCACGGCCTCGCCCAGCGCGCCGAGCAGCGCGGCGTCGAACACCACGCGAGCGGCCGCGCCTTCGAGCGGTTCCGGAGGGGTCGCAGGAGCCGCCGCCGGAAGGGATGCCGGAAGGGCGGCCGCCGACGCTGCCGCGATGGCCGAGCGCTTGAGGAACTCGCGCCGACTCCCGCTCACGACGAGGCGGATCCCGCCTTGGGGGGCGCGGGCGTGAAGCCCGGGATCCACCGTCCGAGCACCGACCGGAGGCCGGTGAGCTCGATCGGCTTGGGGGCGAAGTCGTTCATCCCCGACTCCAGCGCGCGCTGACGATCCTCGGCGAAGGCGCTCGCCGAGAGCGCGACGATCGGCGTGCTCTGGTTCACCCCGCTCGTGCCGCGCACGCGGCGGGTGACCTCGTAGCCATCGATCTCGGGCATGTGGCAGTCCATCAGCACGAGCGCGTAGCGTTCGCGCTGGAGCTGCGTGAGCGCCTGGGCGCCGCCGTTGGCGCTCACCACGTGCGCGCCGAGCGAGCCGATCATCGCGCGCGCGACCATGAGGTTGAGCTCCACGTCGTCCACCACGAGCACACGCGGCTTCCCCTCGTGCATCGCATCGGGGCGGAGCGCCTCGAGCGGGATCGGTGCGATGGTCGGACGCGGCACCGCGGTCGTCGGCGCCGCCGCGGGGGCGGCGTCCCTGGTCGGCAGTGGGAGCGGTGTCGGCATGACCGGTGCTCCCGCCGCGCGCGCGGCGGCCACCAGTGTGGCGTCGGAGACCTGCGGCGGGAGCGGGTTGTTCACACGCGCCCCCACGGCACCCGGACGGAGCCGACCGGCGACGAGATCCTCGAGCGCGGCGATCAGATGGTCCTCGCGCACGGGACGTCGCAACTGTGCGGCGGCGCCGGTGCTGCTCAGCGTCGAGTTGCTCAGCGGGTGATGCAGCGAGGTGAGCAGGATCAGCGGCGGCGCCTCGCGCAGCCCGCCGAAGAGCGGCTGACTGCCGTCGCCGATGCTCGGCGCGTCCGCGATCACGAAGGCGTAGGAGCTCGAGCCGCGCAGACGGTTCACCATCGCCTGGTGGTCCACCACCGTCTCCGCCACGAGTCCGTGGCGTGCGAGGATCTCGGCGATGCTCTGCCGCGTCAGCGCGAGTCCGCAGGCCACGAGCACGCGCGAGCCGGGGATCATCCCCTGCGTGAGCGGGGCTTCGCGCGTCGTCGTGGCCACCGGCAACTGCAGGTCGACGGTGAACTCCGTCCCCACGCCCTCGGTGCTCTGCACGGCGAGGGTGCCGCCCATGAGCACCACGAGCTGGCGCGAGATGGCGAGCCCGAGTCCCGTGCCGCCGAAGCGGCGCGAGGTGGAGGCTTCGCCCTGCTGGAACTGCTCGAAGAGGCGCGTCTGCGCGTCGGCCGCGATCCCGATGCCGGTGTCCTTCACCGCGAGACGCAGCGCGATGGTCTTGCGCCCGATCATCACCGTCTCGAGATCGATCTGCACATGCCCGTGTTCGGTGAACTTCACCGCATTGCCGACGAGGTTGAGCAGCACCTGCTTGAGGCGCGCCGAGTCGCCCACCGGCCACCGTTCGGCGCGGATCGTCTCGCGAACGGCGATCTCCAGCCCCTTCTCCTCGGCCTTAACCGCGAACAGGTCGGTGACGTCGTCCACCAACGCGCGCGGATCGAAGGGTGCGTTGAGCAGCTCGACGCGTCCGGCCTCGAGCTTGGAATAGTCCAGGATGTCGTTGAGGATGCCGAGCAGCGACGAGGCCGACTTGTTGATGACCTCGAGCGAGCGACGGTCGGCTTCGGTATGCGCGCTCGCCAGCATCGCCTCGCTCATCCCGAGCACCCCGTGGAGCGGGGTGCGGATCTCGTGACTCATGTTGGCGAGGAACTCGCCCTTCGCTCGCGCGTTCGCTTCGGCGGCCGCTTTCGAGGCCTTGAGCTCGCGTTCCGCGTCGAGGCGCGACCGCTCCACTTTGTACGCGGCGAATCCCGAGAGCAGCGCGAGCACCAATCCGAACGCGCCGCCGATCATCACGATCCGGTCGAGGTTCGCGATCCATCCGTTGTAGCGGTTGAGTCCCAGCGTCACGACCACCGCGCCGACCGTCTTCCCCTGCGCGTTGCGCAACGGCGCCGCGGCCTGCACGCCGAGCACGCCGTTGTGCGTGGACGCGCTGTCCTCGACGACGGTGCTGTCGGCGGCGATCATCGCGCGGACGATCGGCGGGAGCGGCGCACGTTGTCCCACGGAGGCGCGTGCAGTGCCGACGCTCGCGGCGCGGGCATCGAGCACGTAGATGAGCTCGTTCTCGGCGATGATGCCGCTGTACACCCGCTGCAGCGACACATTGGCCGCGAGCATGGCGCGGAGGGGGCGGACCGCCGCTTCGTATTCGGCGGTCCCGTCGAGCTGGGGCTGCGCGATCCGCTCGTGCTGTTCGCTCGCGATGAGCGACGCCCCGGTGGTCGCCGAGGCCCCGAGATACTCCTTCACGTCGTCGAAGAGCACCGTCCGGGTGCTGTACGTGACGACCCCTCCGATCAGCGCCGCGGCGGCCGCCACGGTGAGGCCGTAGGCGAGCGCGACCAGGAGCGGTCGGCGCCCTCGGCCGGAGCGTTTTCGGGGGGTACTCGGCACTGCCATATCCCGAATAAGATGGCGCGAGTCCCTTTCCAGCGCCATAATAGTTGCGCCATGGCGACCCTCCAGCTGAACGGCACGACCATCCACTACGAGGATTCCGGGGGCGACGGCCCCCCGGTCCTCTTCAGTCATGGCCTTTTGTTCAGTACTGAGATGTTCGCCCCGCAGATCGCGGCCCTGTCCGGGCGCTACCGCTGCATCGCCTGGGATCATCGCGGGCAGGGGAGGAGCGGCGACCCCGGGGGACGGCTGCACACGATCGAGCAGGTCACGGACGACGCCCGCGCCCTGATCCACGCGCTCGGGCTCGGCCCCTGCCACTTCGTGGGGCTCTCGATGGGCGGCTTCGTGGGGATGCGGATCGCTGCGCGCGATCCGGGGCTCCTCCGGACCCTCACCCTCCTGGAGACCTCCGCCGACCCCGAGCCGGCGGAGAATGTGCCGCGCTACCGGCTGCTCGCGGCGATCGCCGGGTGGTTCGGGGTCGGCCTCGTGGTGGACCGGGTGATGCCGATCCTCTTCTCGCGCAGCTTCCTGAACGACCCGGCCAAGCGCGCGCTCCGCGACGAGTGGCGGCGGCGTCTCTCACGCAATGGGCGCGGGATCGTCCGTGCGGTGCGCGGCGTGATCGAGCGCGACGGAGTCGCCGCCGAACTCGGCGCCATCACGATCCCGACGCTGGTCGTCGTCGGCGAGGAGGATGTGGCGACGGTCCCCGCGAAGGCCGAACGGATCCACGCCGGGATCGCGGGGTCGCGTCTCGAACGGGTGCCGGCGGCGGGACATTCATCGAGCATCGAGCAGCCGGAGATCGTCTCACGGCTGCTGCTCGAGTTCCTCGAGGCGAACGGGCGCTAGAAGTTCGGCTTGAAGCGCGCGCTGCCGGGCGGTTCGGCGGTCGGGATGCGGCGCTTCTTCTCCAGTTCGACTTCCTGCAGCCGCATCTCGAGTTCCATCACGCGGTGCTTCCAGTGGTGCGCGAGTCGCACCTTGCCCGTGATGGCCTGCACGCCCATCGCGCCGCCGACGACGGCGACCCCGACCACGGCGAGCCACCAGAGGACCATCGTGGTGGTCATGTTGACCTGACGCACCCCGAGGATCCGGTCGATGAAGGAGTTCGGGCCGAACCAGAGCAACAGGAGACCGCCCGCCATGATGCCGAAGCTGACCAGGCTCCACGCGATGTACGACGCGGCCAGTGTGCGGCGCGACGACTTCAGCTTGGCGTGGAGCGATTCCATGCTCTCCTCGAGCTGGGCATCGCTGAGCATCCGCGGCGGCATGTGATCCGGGCGGGGTGGCTGCAACAGTCCATCAGCGATGCTCGGACGGTGCGTGTGCGGGGTCTCGTCCATACCTACAGAATGGCTCCCGGTGCGCGGCTCGGCCAGTGGGGATGCCCCTACGAACCGGCCCCGCCGGCCGCGGCGGTCAGTACTGCGCGGGGTATTTGGCCATCCGCGCCTCGTAATGCCCCTCGAGCAGCCGGAAATCGCGCTCCTTGTCGTCGGAGGGGAGGAGCGGGGCGAAGATCGTGATCAGACGCTTGGGATAGTCGAAACTCACCGGGACGATCGGGACTCCCGCCCCCTTGGCCACATAGTAGAAGCCGGTGCGCCACGCGGGGAGCTTCTTGCGCGTGCCCTCGGGAGAGAGGGCGAGGATCATCCGCTCGCGCTTGCGGAAGTAGTCCACGGTCTGGTCGACGACATTGTGCGAGGAGCTCCGGTCCACCGGCACCCCGCCGAGCCACCGCATGAAGATCCCGATGGGCCAGCGGAAGAGCGTGTGCTTGCCGAGGAAGGTGCCGCGCATCCCCATCCCGAACATCGCCATGAGCCCGACGAAGAAATCCCAGTTCGACGTGTGGGGGGCGACGATCACGACCATCTTGGGGAGATTCGGGAACGTCCCCTCGAAGCGCCACCCGGTGAGCCGGAAGGCGGCTTTGGAGATGCCGTAGGTGATCCAGTTGCCGCGCCTGGGAAGGGCGTCACCCAGCACGGGGATATTCGCGTCCATCGGGGGATTGTGGCGTCTGGGACGGATGGGGGCAAGGTGGGTAGGCGGCGACGCCCCGCCGTGCCAAATTGCGTACAGCAATTCCCTCCTCTCCGCCCGAGACCCCATGCTACGCCGAACTCTCGTTCCGACCCTGCTCGCCGTCGTGACGCTCGCCGCTCCGCTGGCGACTCCGCTCGCGGCACAGAAGCCGACCACCGCCGCCGATGCGCGACGGATCCTCTCCGCGCTCGCGGCCGACTCGATGGAAGGGCGCGGGAGCGCCACGCCGGGCGGTGCACGCGCGGCGCGCTACATCGCCGAGGAGATGAAGAAGGCGGGGCTGCAGCCGCTCGGTGATTCGGGGTACTTCCAGCGTGTGGCGGTGTCGCGCGATTCGGTGAGCGTGCCGGTGCGGCCGCCGGCCCGACGCAATGCGGATGGCACCATCACCATGACGCAGCCGCCGGCGGGGACCCCGCAGCAGACCCGCATGATCGAACGCCTCCGCGTCCGCGCGAGCCTCGCCGACCTCGACACCGTGCCGCTCGCGCGCAAGCCGTCGGCGGTGAACGTCGTCGGCGTGATCCGCGGCAGCGACCCGAAGCTCAAGGACGAGTACATCCTGGTCGATGCGCACTACGACCACCTCGGCGTGCGCGGCCCCGGCGTGAATGGTGATTCGATCTACAACGGCGCCGACGACGATGCCTCGGGCGTCACCGCGGTGCTCGAGATCGCGCGCCAGATCAACGCCGGTCCCAAGCCCAAGCGCACGATCGTCTTCGCCGCCACGATGGGCGAGGAGGTCGGACTCCTCGGCACCAACTGGTACATCGCGCACCCGCCGATCCCGCTCGAACAGATGGCCGCCAATCTCGAGATCGAGATGATCGGGCGTCCGGACTCGCTCGCCGGCGGTCCCGGCCGCGCGTGGCTCACCGGCTACGAGCGCTCGAACATGGGGGAGACGCTCGCCGCCAAGGGGATCCCGATCGTCGCCGACAAGCGTCCCTCGGAGAACTTCTTCCAGCGGAGCGACAACATCGCCTTCGCCATGAAGGGGATCGTCGCGCACACGCTGTCGAGCTTCAACCTGCACAAGGACTACCACCAGGTGACGGACGACATCACGCACACGGATTTCGAGCACATGGCCGGCGTGATCAACGCCGCCGTGGCCGCCACGCGCATCCTGAGCGATGGCCCCAAGCCGGAGTGGAAGCCGGGCGGGAAGCCGGAGCCGCGCACGCGCCCGTAAGGCGTCACGCCGCAGGACGAGAGCGCCGCGCGGCGATATGCCGCGCGGCGCTTCTCACATCCGCGACTGGATCAGCACGTACACGCCGACGAGCGAGGCGAGCGCGATCGAGTGCCAGAAGACGCGGCGGAGGATCTTCCCCTCCTGGCCGCGCATGTCGGTGGCTGCGCCGGCGACGACGATGCTCTGCGCATCGATCATCTTCCCCATCACGCCGCCGGAACTGTTCGCGGCGGCCATCAGCACCGGGTTCACGCCGAGCTGCGTCGCCGTGACGACCTGCAATCCCCCGAAGAGCACGTTGCTCGAGGTGTCGCTCCCGGTGAGGGCCACCCCGAGCCAGCCGAGCAAGGCGCCGAAGAAGGGATACATCACCCCGGTGCGCGCGAAGGCGAGTCCGAGGATCGTGTCCGTCCCCGAGTACCGGGTCACGTAGCCGAGCGCCATCATCGCCGAGATGGTGAGGAGCGACGGCACGAGCCGCCGCGCGTTCAGGGCGTAGGTGCGCGCCATCGTGCGCGGGGAGCACCCCATGAGCACGCCGCCGATGATCGCGGCGACGGCGATCCCGCTGCCCGACGCACTGAGCCAGTTGAAGGTGAAGATCGCCGCTTCCGCCTTGGGTGCGGTCACCACCGGCGGAACGCGCAACACCAGCTCATGCAGCCCGGAGATCTTGAGCGCCGGCGCGGAGATCGCATTGAGCCACGCCTTCACCTGCGGCGTGCCCCACGCGAACACCACCACGCTGAGTACGGCCCACGGAAGCCAGGCGCGGATCACCGCGGCGCGATCGGGGAGTGCACCGGTGGGGAGGACGCGCGACGCGCCGTGCGGTTCGGTGCCGGCCTGACCGACGAGCGACTCGATGCTCCGCGGCGACCAGACGCGCAGGAAGAGCGCCAGCGCGCCCATCGAGCACACGGACGCGGTGACATCCACGAGCCAGGGGCCGTGATAGGTGGCCACGAGATACTGCGGCACCGCGAACGCCACACCCGCAACAGCGAGTGCGGGCCACACCTCCACCGTGCGCTTGATCCCCGCGTACGCGGCCACCAACCAGAACGGCACGATCATCGAGAAGAGCGGGAGCTGCTTGCCGACCATCGCCGAGAGCTCGCGCAGATCGAGTCCGGTGACGCCCTGCAGCGCGATCAGCGGCGTGCCCAGCGCGCCGAAGGCCACCGGTGCGGTGTTGGCGATGAGCGAGTAGACCGCGGCGTCGATGGCGGGGAAGCCGAGCCCGATCAGCAGTGCGGCGGTGACGGCCACCGGCGTGCCGAACCCCGCCGCCCCCTCGAAGAACGCCCCGAAGGAGAAGGCGATCAGCACCAGCTGCAACCGGCGATCGGCGGTGAGATGCGCGATGCTCTCCTGCAGCACCACGAACAACCCGCGATCGACGGTGAGCTGATACAGGAAGAGCACGTTCAGGAGGATCCACCCGATCGGGAAGAGTCCGTACGCGGCGCCGAACGCCGCGGCGCGCAACGCCATCGGCGCCGGCATCCCGATGGCGAAGACCGCCACCGCGAGCGAGGCGGCGAGTCCGATGACCGCCGCCCAGTGCGCGCGCACCCTGTGCGACGAGAGCAGTCCCAGCAGCAGGAGCACCGGGACCAGCGCCACCAGAGTGGAGAGGAACGGGGAGCCGAAGGGGTCGTACTGTTGCTGCCAGGACAACGGGGCTGCGGTCGGGACGTCCGGCAGCGCCACCCTCACGCGAGGAAGTCGCGTCCGAGTTCGGCCGGGGTGCGGCAGCCTGCGAGTCCGAGCGCGAGGTCGCACTCGTCCTTGAGGAGTTGGAGCACCCGCTGGGCGCCGGCCGTCCCGTCGGCGGCGAGTCCCCACAGCA
Source organism: uncultured Gemmatimonas sp. (assembly GCA_964484775.1). Lineage (GTDB taxonomy): Bacteria > Gemmatimonadota > Gemmatimonadetes > Gemmatimonadales > Gemmatimonadaceae > Fen-1231. The sequence goes on from CAZAGK010000052.1 coordinate 11,899, forward strand.
CGGGACGTCCGAGCAGCACCGCGTTGGCCCCCATCGCGAGCGCCTTGAGCACATCGGTCCCGCGCCGGATGCCGCCGTCCACGAGCAACGCGCCGCGCCCGGCCATCGCATCCGCCACCTCGGGGAGTGCGCGCGCGGTGGCGATGGCGGTGTCGAGCTGGCGACCGCCGTGGTTGGAGACGATCACCCCGGCCGCGCCGGCGCCGAGGGCCATGGCGGCATCGTCGCCGCGGACGATCCCCTTCACGAGGATCGGCACCGAGGTGATGGACTGCAGCCACTCGAGATCGCGCCAGGAGATGGAGGAATCCCAGTGCTGGTCGACGAAGGCCGCGAGCGACGATGCCGTCTGCGCCGGCGCGGCGAGGGCGTCGCGCGGGGCGCCGGTGAGGTTCGGCACCGGGGTGCCGGCGGGCACATGGAAGCCGTTGCGGATGTCGCGCTCGCGGCGCCCGAGCAACGGCGAGTCCACCGTGAGCACCAGCGCGTCGCACCCCGCCGACTCGGCGCGTTGCACGAGCGCCTTGCAGGCACCGCGGTCGCGATAGATGTAGAGCTGGAACCAGAGCGGGCCGCGGCAGGCGGCGCGCACCGTCTCGATCGGGGTGGTGGAGAGCGTCGAGAGGACCATCCCCGCACCGGTGGCACCGGCGGCGGTGGCGGTCCCCACCTCACCGTCGGCGTGCGCCAGTTGCTGGAAGGCCATCGGGGCCACGAGCAGGGGCCAGTCGAGCTTCTGCCCGAGCACGGTGCAGGCGAGCGAGCGGTGGGAGACATCGCGCAGCACCCGGTAGCGCAGGGTGACGGAATTCCAGGCGGCGCGGGTCGTGTTGAGCGAGACTTCGTCGCCGGCGCCCCCGGCGTAGTAGTCGTAGACCATGCGCGAGAGCTGGCTGATGGCAGCGCTCTCGTACTCTTCCAGATTGATCGGGAGGTCGCGGTCGGTCATCGGGGGTCTCCACTGGTTTGGAACCTGCGGGGCCGGTTGCCCGTAGAATGGCGCAGAGCGCTCGACTGCGCCAATTTGATATCGACTCCACACACAAGGATCCCCCCAATGCATCTGCGCCGTCTGCTCCCCCTCGTTGCACTGCTCGTCGTCGCCCAGAAGGCCTCGGCCCAGGGCAGCGATCCCGCCAAGCCCGCCGCTCCCGCCGCGCCGGCAGCGGCCGCTCCGGCGACCGCCGATGTGAACCCCGTCGGCAGCTACGTCGTGAACCTGACCGCCCAGGGCAACATGATGGCGCTCACGGCCAAGATCGAGAAGAAGACCGAGGGCGGCTTCACCGGCGCCGTCATGAGCGACGCCTTCCCGCCGATGCCGATCACCAGCGTGAAGGTCGCCGGCGCCAAGATCACCATCACCGTCACCGCCCCGGATGGCTCGGAAGCCGTGATCAACATGGAGATCAAGGGCGACGACATCACCGGCGACTGGAGCATGCCGAACGACGGTTCCAAGCTGACGGGGAAGAAGCTCCCGTAACCAGCAATACGGTTACTTTGAAGCTGACAGCAGAACGGGGTGCCGGACTTGGTCCGGCACCCCGTTTCGCGTTCCCGGGCCCCGAGGCCGAGGTTGGCGCCCTCAGGGGGCCTCGGCCGGGGCCGCAGGCTCCCTGAGGCTCCCAGGAGCCCCTCCCCGCGCTCACAATCCGCCGCGTCCGCCGCCGCTCGGCACCACCACCTTGGCCGGCTCGGGGGTGAAGTCCTCGCCCGGATTGATGAACTGGTCCTTCTCGATCTGGTACTGCTTGTCGTAGAGCTCCTTGTAGCGCCCAGCCTTGGCGATCAGCGCGGCGTGGTTCCCGCGCTCCACGATCTGACCGTGCTCGAGCACCAGGATCTGGTCGGCGCTCTGGATGGTGCTCAACCGGTGCGCGATCACGAAGGTCGTGCGCCCGGCGCGCAGCGCCCGCAGGCCGTCGCGGATGTGCTGCTCGCTCTCCGAGTCCAGACTGCTGGTGGCCTCGTCGAGGATCAGGATCTTGGGGTCGGCGAGGATCGCGCGCGCGATCGCGATGCGCTGACGCTGTCCGCCCGAGAGCTTCACGCCACGCTCGCCGACGATCGTCTCGTAGCCGTCGGGGAAGCCGGCGATGAACTCCTCACAGTGCGCCACCTTGGCCACCGCTTCCACCTCGGCGCGCGTCGCACCGGGCTTGGAGAAGGCGATGTTGTCGGCGATCGTGCCGTCGAAGAGGAAGTTGTCCTGCAGCACCACGCCCAGGTGCTTGCGATAGTCCTTGAGGCGCACCGTCTGCAGGTCGCGACCGGCGATGAGGATCTCCCCCTTCATCGGCCGTTCGAAGGCCATGATGAGCGAGATCAGCGTGCTCTTCCCCGAGCCGCTGCTCCCGACGAGCGCGGTGGTGGTCCCTTCGGGGGCGACGAAGTTCACGCCCTTGATGACCGGGACATCCTTCCGGTACTCGAACCAGACGTCCTTGAACTCGATCGCGCCGTCGGCGCTCTTGAGCACGGCGCGGTTCTCGTCGTCGGCATCTTCCGTGGGGGTCGTCATGATCTCGCGGATGCGGTCGAGGCCGGCGAAGGCCTCGCTGATCTGCGTGCCGATGGCCGCCATCTGCACCACGGGGAAGGTCACGAGCCCCACGAAGAACACGTACATCACGAACTGGCCGCTCGTCATGTTGCCGGCGAGGATGTCCTTGCCGCCGATCACCGTCATGAGGACGCCCACCACGCCGATGACCACCGTCGAGAAGGCGGTGACCGCCGAGGTGCCGGTGATGGTGCTCGCGATGTTGCGGTAGAGCTTGTGCGCGCCCTTGGTGAAGACGATCTCCTCGCGCTTCTCCGCGGTGTACACCTTCACCACGCGCGCGCCGCCGAGCGCCTGCCCGAGCCGGCCCGAGACCTCGGCGCTGATCTTGCCGCGCTCGCGGAACACCGGGCGGAGCTTCGTGAAGGCGTAGGCCATGACGCCGCCGAAGGTGCTGATGACGGCGAGCATCGCGAGGGTGAGCTTCCAGTTCAGCCAGAAGAGCGCGCCCAGCGCGATCGCGGCGGTGACGAGCCCGCCGACGAGTTGGATGATCCCCGTGCCCACGAGGTTGCGGACCCCTTCGGCGTCGCTCATCACGCGCGAGATCAGGATCCCGCTCTGCGTGGAGTCGAAGAAGCTCACCGGGAGGTGCAGCAGCCGGGCCTGCACGCGGCGGCGCATGTCGGTGATGGCCCGCTGACCGGCGAGGCTCACCACCTGCGAGAGCGCGAACGACGTGGCGGCCTGCACCACCGTCGCGATCCCCGAGGCGATCGCGATCGGCATCAGCAACGTGGCGTCATGTTTGGTGAACACATCGTCGATCAGCCACTTGGAGCTCGCGGGGAGCACGAAGCCGGCGGCGCGGTTCACGAGCATCAGCGACAAGCCGAGCGCCAGCTGCCAGCGGTGCGCGTACATGAGCACACGCGCCTCGGCCCAGGCGTTGTTGTAGTTGACCTTCTTCTTCTTCGGTGGTGCGTCAGCCATTGGGCAGGGAGTCTCGTCGGGCGGCCAGGATCTCCGCCGGGTCGTTGGACATGATGCCGTTGACCCCACGGTCCCAGAACTTCCGGGCCTCCTGCGGGTCGTCCACGGTCCAGATATGGGTCACGAGTCCGGCGTGCCGCGCCATCGCCGCGAACCGGCGGATGGGGAGCGGCAGCCCTTCGTGGTGGGGCGGGATGAGCAGTGCCTGGTACGGCAGCGTCGCCGGACCTCCCGGAAGCAGCGTCCGGGCGTAGAGCTTGATCATATCGGTCTGCGCGGCCCCGGTGGCCACCCCGGCCTCCCGGAACGGCACGAGTGCGTCCTGGATGAACGACCCGACGATGCACCGGCGTTCCACGCCGAAGCGCCGGAGGAGGCGGAGCACCTCGGGGGCGGCCTCGGCGGTCTTGAGTTCCACGATGAAGGGGATCTCGCGGAACTCCTCGAGCACCTGCTCGAAGGTGGCGATCCGTACCCCCTGACCGCGCCAAGGGTACGTCGCCCCGAGGTCGTGCGTGAACTTGGCGCCGGCGTCCAGGGCCTGGAGCTGGGCTGCGGTATGGGCGCGGACCTCGCCGGTGCCGTCGGTGGTGCGCTCCAGGGTGGGGTCGTGGATCACCATCGCCACGCCGTCGGCGGAGAGGCGGACGTCGAACTCCAACCCGTCGGCGCCGAGCGCGAGCCCGGAGCGGAAGGCCTCGCGGGTGTCCTCGGGACAATGCGCCGAGTTCCCGCGATGGGCGATCACGGGGTGGGCGTCAGGGTCGAGGAGGATGAACGACATGGGGGAAAGATACTGCAAAGCGAAAGGCAGGCGGGCCGAAGCCCGCCTGCCTTTCACTTGGTCCGAACTGCCGAACGGTGGAGCTTAGAACTCCCAGCGGAGGCGCGTCATCACCAGGCGGCCGATCTGCGGCGTGCCGGCGAAGGTGGCCACGCGGGTGTCGAGCAGGTTGCTGACGTTGATCGACATGGTGGTCTTCTTGGCGACGCGGAACGAGGTGCCAAGGTCGATCAGGGCGTAGGCCGGGACCGGCGGATAGACGACCGCGCCGGCGGCGTTGAGCTTGGTGTCGTTCTGGAGGCCGAGCGAGTTGAGCAGCCCCGAGTTCACCATGAAGGCGTCGCTGTAACGCACCGTGCCGTCGAACGAGAGGCCGTCGGTGTCGTCGTTGTAGCGCAGCGACGTGGTGGCGCGGTACTTCGGCGAGTTCGACGTGGTCGGGTTCGCGGCGCCGCCGATCTCCGGCCAGATGATCTTCCCCATGTGGGAGAAGGTGCCCGACCACATCCACTGGTCGTTCATCTGGTAGTCGAGGGCGACGTCGATGCCGTGCACGTCGATCTCACCGAGCCCCTGCGTGTAGGTGGCGATGATCGACTGGTCGTTGCCGAGCTTCGGGTTGGTGAAGGCCAGGGCGCCCTGCGGGAGCTGCGCCATGAGCGGGACGAGCGCGCCGGCGTACTGCGCGGCCGTCGCGTTGGCCACCGCGGCCGAAGCACCCTGGGCCTGGAGGCCGAGGGAGATGTTCGTCGAGAGGTACGTGCTCAGCGTGGCCGGGTCATAGAACACGAGCGGGTTGGCCTGGCCGATCGGGGCGCCGACGCCCGACTTCACCTGGTACCAGAAGTCGACGGCGACACGGAGCTTGTTGTTGATGATGCCCTTGTAGCCGAGCTCCATCGTGTTGTCGAAGCTCGCGGTCAGCGGCGAGAGATCCTTGGTGTCGGCGGCGGTGACCGTCGTGGATCCGACGCGCAGGATCGTGCCGAGCTGGGCCGACGTCGGGGCCGGGAGCGCATTGAAGATCGGCGCGATGCCGGTGAGGATGGCGGTGAGCTGCGTCTTCTGCGTGGCGCTCAGCGTCGGCAGACCGTTGACGATCGACGGCAGCGCGGCCATGAAGCCCGGGAAGGCGACGGCGGCCGAGGAGTTCTGGTTCGACGAGGCGCCAGCGGCCACCCACGGCGAGTGCATGCAGAGGCCGGCGTTGATCGCGGCCGAGCAGCTGCGCGCGAACTGCCACCCTTCCTTGGCCGGGTTGCCGACAGCGCGGAGGGCGAAGCCCGGCGCCTGCTGCGGGTTGGAGACCTGATCGAGGAAGTACGAGAAGCTGGCCGGCGAGTTGAAGGCGCGGCTGAAGGTCAGGCGGATGTTGTTCGACTCGTTGGCCTTGTACACGAAAGCCAAGCGCGGCGAGAACTGCGTGCCGTTGATCCGGTCGGTACGGTCACCGCGGATCGCGCTGACGAGGTTGAGCTTCGGCGTGAGCGCCGCATCGCCCTGCAGGTAGGCGCCGTACTCGAGGATGTCGGTCGACCCTTCGTTGCGGCCGAAGATCGAGCCTTCCGAGCGCGGCGCGGTCTTGATGTAGTCGACGCCGGCGGTGAACTTCGCGTCGGCGATCGTGAAGCCCTGCTGCACCTGTCCGACGAGCACCGTCGACTTGTCGACGACCGGGATGCCGGTGCGGAGGTAGTACGTGCCGCCGAGGTCGGTCGGGTTCTTGTTGCCCGAGTTGTTCGAGTTGTAGAAGACCTGGGCGAAGAACTTCTTGTAGCGGAAGCGGTTCTGGAAGTTCGAGTAGCTCCAGTTCTTGACCTGCGCCGCGCCGAAGGCGGTGGTGAGCTCGATGGCGCTGCCGACCTTGGTGTAGCCGGTCGTGAAGATGTTCTCGAGATCGTCGCTCGGCTTGTAGTCGAGGCGGAACTCGCCCGTGTAGCGGTTCAGGTTGAAGTCACGCTTGAGCGGCGTCCCGGCGCGCCCGGTCGGGGCGGTGGTCGGGAAGGTGGCCGGCTCGTTCGGATCGTTGTAGGTCCAGTCGGTGCCCTTCATGTACTCGCCCGAGATCTTGTAGCCCCAGTTCCCGGTCGAGCCCGCGTGACGGACGGCGCCGCGCATCAGCGCCTGGCCACCACCGTCGACGGTGATCGTCGTCCCCTGCGACTTGAACGGGGACTTCGTGATGATGTGCATGACGCCGTTGGCCGAGTTCGGGCCGTAGAGCGCCGAGGCGGGACCGTTCAGCACTTCGATGCGGTCGATGTCGTCGTTGGTGCCCGTGAAGAGGAAGGGCACGTTGACGCGCAGCGACGGGACACCGGCGAAGCGGTAGTCTTGCAGGTTCAGCATGGCGCCCGAGAAGGCGTTGTTGAAGCCGCGCGACACGATGTTCGACTGCACGAGTCCGCCCTGCGAGATCGAGAGCCCCGGCGTGGTGCTCAGGACGCCCGAGAGACCCGGCGTGACGGTGTTGGCGATGCGCTCGGAGGAGACCACCGAGATCGAGGCCGGCGCGTCGAGGACCTTGCTCGGCGTGGCGCCGCGCGAGTCCGTCGTCACGATCGGGTTGAGGATCGCGGCCACTTCGTTCATGGCCGCGTTCACCGTCGCGGTGCCACCGGCCGTCACGGTCACGCCCTCGACGCGCTTCATCGAGCGGCCGAGCTTGGTGAACACGACGGTGTAGCTGCCGGCGGAGAGTCCGCCCAGGCGATACGTGCCGTTTTCCGCAGAGATCACCGACGCGGCGGTCGTCGTCCCCGAGAGCGCCTGCACGTTGGCACCGCCCACGGCGGCTCCGGTAGAGGCGTCGGTGACCTTGCCACTGATGGTTCCCGTCTGAGCCGACGCGGTCTGCGCGAGCCCGACGAACGCCATCACGGCGAACAGTCGACTGACGAAACGTCCAACCATAAAAACACCTCGTTAGGATGTGAACTGCCGGAGGGGGAGCCCCGGTCCTGCTGGGTCGAAATGCGGTTTTCGTGATAATGGGACTGCACAAACTTTGGCGCTCCGACCCCTATGACGCAAGACGCCTGAGGGGTGGGTTCGGAAACGAGCGTTTCCCCTTGCCAATCGCCACCGAGCGAAGTAACCGATGTCGGGGCTCCGTCAGCACTTGCGACGGCCGTCGAACCGCCGTCACGGACAGCCCGAAAGACCGCGCGGCGCGCGCGTCAGGAACGGAAGCGGATTGTCGGAACGGACGCGCCGGAGCGGCGCGTCGAAGGTCAGCGATCGCCGGTGCCCGCGGAGTCGAGCGAGATCACGCGGCGCACACCCTTCCACTGCAGCCCACCCGGCGCCCGGTACTTCATGACCGGCGCTTCGACCACGCGGTGGTTGCTGCTGGAGGCGTGGATCATCTTGCCGTCGCCGACATAGATGCCGACGTGCGAGATGCTCTTCCCCTTGCCGAAGACCAGGAGGTCACCCGGCTGCATCTCCGAGGTGTCCTTGCCCACCGACCCGCCGAGCTTCGCCAGTTCGGCCGCGCGGTGGGGGAGGTTGATGCCGAGCTTGGCGAAGACGTACTTCACGAAGCCGGAGCAGTCGAGTCCCTTGTCCGGGTTGGTGCCGGCCCACTTGTACTTCACGCCGAGCAGCTGGTTGGCATGCTCGACGATGGAGTCGCGCTGGGTCGTGGAGACGCTGGCGATGCTGGCCAGGTTCGCGAAGGGGGCCTTCTTGTTCACTTCGCGCTCGAGGAGGGCCTTGAGCGGTGCCTTCGGCGTCACCTTCTTGGCCGCCCGCGACTGCGCCGCCGCGGGAGCCGCGAGGGCGCCGCAGAGGAGCGAAGCGAGCAGAAGGGGACGCAGGTGCAATGGCGTGTCCTCGGGGGATGCAACGGTGACCGGGGAAAGGTAGCGGATGGGAGCCCCGGGGGGAACCTCACCCCGGTTATTCCGCCCTCCATCCAGGCTCCCGTGAGACACCGGGAGCCCCCGGAACGTTCACTCGCGGTAGGCGACCCCGGAGTTCCCCGTCTCGCGGACCTCGACCAGGCTCAGGAGGGGGAGGGCCGGGCGGAGCGCCCGCCAGACCCATTGCGCCAGGCGCTCGCTGGTCGGGTTACCGAGCCCCGGGACGTCATTCATATAGTGGTGGTCGAGCTGCTCGTGCAGCGGCGCCCAGGCGCGCTGCAGGTCGGCGAAGTCGATCACGAAGCCGGTCACCGGGTCGATCGGGCCGCGCACCGTGAGGCGCACGAGGAAGGTGTGCCCATGCAGGCGGGCGCACGGGTGGTCGGCGGGGACCCCGGTCAGACGGCGTGACGCGGCGACGGTGAACTCGCAGCTCGCCTCGCAGAGTGGTTCCGGCGTTCCCGGGTTCGGACGTTCGCTCATCGGATGCCGACCGCCTTGTGGGTCTGGTAGCTCAACCGCCACGCGGGGTGCGCCAGGCAGTACGCCACTGCGGCCTCGATGTTCGCGCGTGTCGCGGCGTCGTCCTTGGCGTCCATCGGCTGCAGGAAGAAGTGGGTGAAGTCCATCTGCTCGAACCGTGCCGGATCGCCGTCGGGGTGCGTCTGCGGGTACACGAGCTTCAGCTCGTGCCCGGTGCGCAGTACCTGTTCACTGCCGGCCTTGGGACTCACGCAGATCCAGTCGAGGCCGAGGGGAGCGGGCTGGGTGCCGTTGGTCTCGACGGCCACCGAGAAGCCGCGATCGTGGAGCGCCTTGATGGCGGGGGCGTCGAGCTGGAGCAACGGCTCCCCGCCAGTGCACACCACGAAGCGACGCCCACCGGTCGCGCTCGGCCACCGTGCGGCCACATGGTCCGCCAGCGCTTCGGGCGTCTCGAACTTCCCACCGTCGGGGCCGATGCCCACGAAGTCGGTGTCGCAGAACTGACAGACGGCGGTCGCGCGGTCGGCTTCACGCCCCGTCCACAGATTGCAGCCGCTGAAGCGCAGGAACACCGCCGGTCGCCCGGCGTGGAATCCTTCCCCCTGCAGCGTGTAGAAGCACTCCTTCACCGTGTAGGTCACGGCCGGTACTCGGCAGGGTCCTCGGTGCCGGCCTGCTCGAAGCCGCGGAGGCGGAGCTGGCACGCGTCACAGTGTCCGCACGACGAACCGTCCGGCGCGGGGTCGTAGCAGCTCACGGTCATGGAGTAATCGACGTCGAGCGAGAGCCCGAGCTCGATGATCTCCCGCTTGCTGAGCTGCAGGAGCGGGGTGCGGATGTTCATCCGCGCGGTGCCCTCGACGCCGGCGCGCGTGGCGAGGTTGGCCATCGTTTCGTAGGCGCGGATGTACTCGGGGCGGCAGTCGGGATAGCCGCTGTAGTCGAGCGCATTCACGCCGATGAAGATGTCGGTGGCGTTCAGCACCTCGGCCCATGCGAGCGCGAACGACAGGAAGATCGTGTTGCGCGCCGGCACGTAGGTGATCGGGATGCCGTGCGTGAGATCGTCCGGGGTGCGGTCCTTGGGGACCGCGATGTCGCTCGTGAGGGCGGAGCCGCCGAACTGCCGCAGGTCGATGTCCGCCACCACGTGCCGCGCCACGGCGTAGTGCTCCGCGATGCGACGGGCCCGGTCGATCTCCACGCCATGCCGCTGCCCGTAGCGGAAGGTGAGCGCGTTCACCTCGTACCCTTCCTTGGTGGCGAGCGCGAGCAGCGTGGTGGAGTCGAGTCCACCGCTCAGCAGGAGGACGGCCGGCGTCGCCACGGGCTAGCGCCGCGCGGGCTGCGCCGCCGCTTGGGAGGCTGCTTGGGACGCTGGCTGCTGCTGCGAGAGGCAGTGCAGGGTGCCGAGCCCCCAGACGAGATCGACGGCGTTGATGCCGACGATCTCGCGATCGGGCATCAGCTCGGCGAGCGTGTTGAGTGCCACGCGATCGTTCTTGTCGTTGAAGGTGGGGACGATCACCACCCCGTTCGCGATGTAGAAGTTGGCGTAGCTCGCGGGGAGGCGCTGTCCGTCCATCACGACCGCGCGCGGATAGGGCAATGTCACCACGCGGATCGGGGCGCCGGTGGCGTCGGTGGCGCCCTTCAGGCGGTGGAGATTGTCGAGCGAGCGGCGATGGTTCTCGTCGGCCGGGTCTTCCTCGTGCGCGAGCACCATCACGCAGGGGGCGACGAAGCGGGCGATGTCGTCCACGTGCCCGTGGGTGTCGTCGCCGACGCAGCCGTCGCCGAGCCAGATGGTCTTGGTGATGCCGAGGCTGTCGTGGAAGATGCGCTCGTAGTCGGCGCGGTCGAGCCCCGGATTGCGGATCTGCTCGTCGGAGAGGAGCCACTCCTCGGTGACGAGCATGGTGCCGCGTCCGTCGGTCTCGATCCCGCCGCCTTCGAGCACGACGCGACCGCGGCCGTCGGGGCGCTGCGGTTCGTGCTTCGTGAGTCCGGTGGCGTTCGCGACGATGCGGCCGACGGCCGCATCGTCGGAATAATTGTCATACTTGGCCCACGCATTGAACGACCAATGCACCAGCTCCACCTCGCCGCGCGCGTTGAGCACGCCGGTGGGGCCGGAGTCACGGAGCCAGACGCGATCGGTCGGGGCGACATGCAGGCGGTAGCCCTCGGGCTTCACGTCGTGCATGTCGAGACAGTGCTGTGCGTTCTCGCGCACCGCGTCGTCGTGGCAGATGATCTCCACGCGTTCGTGCGCATGGAGCGCGCGCACGATCTCGGCCCACACCCAGGGGATGGGGGCGAACTTCCCGGGCCAATCGGGCTCGTGGTGCGGCCAGGCGAGCCAGGTGGCGTCGTGCCGTTCCCACTCGGCGGGCCAGCGCACCGGAGTGGCGGTCGTCGCGCCGCTCATCCGATCCAGCGGTTCAGGATCGGAGCGTAGGCGTCGATACGGCGATCGCGGAGGAAGGGCCAGTTGCGGCGCGTGTACTCGATGAGGCCGAGGTCGCACGTCGCGATCAGCGTCTCGGTCTCGGTCCCCCCTTCGGCCAGATAGCGGCCGATGGGATCACAGATGAACGAGTGGCCGAAGAACTCGAGCCCGTCGGTGCCGGGTTCCGCTTCGAAGCCCACGCGGTTCGGCGACGCGACGAACACGCCGTTGGCGATCGCGTGCGCGCGCTGCGCGGTACGCCACGCGTCGACCTGCGCCTGCCCCCACTCCGCCTTCTCGGCGGGGTGCCAGCCGAT
>CAZAGK010000053.1:0-16323 GCA_964484775.1 uncultured Gemmatimonas sp.
CACCGGCCGGAGCCGCCGCAGCGAGCGTCAACTCACCGCCGAGCAGGCTGCCGCCGGCCTGCTGCTGCAGCGCGCCGAGGTTGAGTTCCACATGTCCGGGGTCCTTGGCGCCGAGGGTGCGGAGCCCCTCCTCGCCGGCGATGCGCTGGAGCATCGCGTACTGCTCCGGGTTCCCATTGGCGCCGCTGATCACGAGGTCGGCCGCGAGGCCGGCGGTGTGACGCGAGTTCTGCGTCCACGTCACCACGGGGCCCGAGCGGCTGCGTCCCTGCTCGAAGAGCGCGTCCTGGCGCGTCTGACTGCGCCACGTCTCGGCGATGTTCACCGTGAGACCGGCTTCATCCTTCATGCGCTGGATCACGCGCTCGACCTTGGCCTTCATCTCCGGCTGCAGGGCGGCGGTGTCCTTCACGACGACGGTGGCGTTGGTGGCGGCGGCGTTCTCGCGCGCGGCGAGCTCGAGCATCGCGCGCAACGCGGAGGTCTCGTTGGCGACCACCGGATGCTCGTCGGTCTTGGTCAGATCGGCGGCGTTGGCGGCGTCGGAGGACTCCTGCGCACGCTCCGCGGCCTCGTGCGCGGCCGCGCGGCGGCTACGCTCGGCGCGCGACGCCTGGTCGAGGGCGGCGCTGAATTGCGGGGCACCCGGCGCGAGGCGCTGGGTGTCGTTGGTGTCAGAGGAGCCGGCGAGCGGAGCGCTCGTCGGCTGAAAGGCGGCGATCGCGTTCACTTCGTGGTTCCCTTGAGTCGGAGCGCGTTCTTGCTGATGGTCGCGGCGCGTTCGGGGGGGAGCAGCGTCAGGATTTCGGCGGCCCGCTTGTCGTTCACGGCGGCGAGGATCTGCGTGACATCATTGTCGTCGAGATGCGCGAGGACCTTGGCGGCATCCTTGGCGGGCATCGTCTGGAAGAGCTTGGAGAGTCGTCCGCCGGCGAGCGCCGCCTCGACCGGCTTGCCGGTGATGGGGGCAATCGTCGTGGGCGCGGCGGAGGCGGGGGCCTCTTTGGCCTTGGGATCGGCGTGCTTGTCGGCCGGCTTGGCGTCCGCGACCTTGGCGTCGGCATGCTTGCCGGCCAGCGGGGCGGGCGCGGCGGCTGCGCCGGCACCAGGGGCGTGCTCAGCGGCGCCCGGAGCGGTCGCGGAGTCGGCAGGGACGCTGTCCTTGGCCGCGACCTTCGCGGCCTCGGTGGAGTCAGCGTGATGCTTGGCCACACTGTCGGCGACCACCTTGGCACGCGCCTCCTTCTCGGCGGCGACGGCCTTCTTGGTGCTCGACACGGTGAAGGCGGTGGATCCGCCAAGGGCGGCAATCAATGCCGCTGCGAACGGGATGATCAGGCGTTTCATAGGCTCTCGAGTTGGTACACGAGAGAGGTCTATGCAACGTCCGTGCCAAAGCCTCTGCGACGAGCCAGTTCATCCATCTGTTCGCGGTCCGCCCGACTCTGGGCGTCCAGCCAGACTTCCTTGGAGCGTTCCTTGAGGCGATCCAGGACGCGACGTCCCTGGACGGCGTCGCTCAGCTCGTCCCGGCGCGCCACCACGACGACGCGCGACTGCTGCAGTCGCTCGCTGGCGTGGGAGACGCGGGTGTCGAGCTGATCCATCAGGAAGGCCATGTGCTGCAGCGTACCCACCGTACCGGTTGCGCCGGGGCGGGGGAGCATCGCATCGCGGGCTTCGATCTTCTGCAGGTCGAGCGAGGCCTTGGCGCTGTGCGCTTCGGCTTCCGTACGGCGGGCGTCGGCCAGCGCGATCGCGGCGGCACGTTCTGCCTGTTCGCGCAGGTGGCGCAGCCGCTCGAGGCGGAACTTGAAGGTGCTCCCCTTCATCAGCGACGGACGGCGACGTCGATGTCGGCGGCGAGATTCGCCAACCGGTCACGCGTGGACTCGAACGACGAGTACTCGCTCGGCGGCTGCCGCAGGAAGTCGAGCGTCGGATTCCGGAACTGGAGCGAGGCGTCGACGGTCGGATCACTGCCGCGCTGATAGGCGCCGACCATGATCAGATCCTCCTTCTCGCGGTACGCCGCCTCGCTGCGCAGGAGCGTCATCGACGCGCGCTGCTGCTCGGGGGTCGTCACGAGATCCTTCACGCGGCTCTTGCTCTCGAGCACGTCGATCGACGGATAGTGTCCGGCGCTCGCGAGCTTTCGGGTGAGCACGATGTGGCCGTCGAGGATCGAACGCGCGGCATCGGCGACCGGTTCGTTGAAGTCGTCACCGTCGACGAGCACGGTGTAGAGGCCCGTGATCCCGCCGACCGAGCCGTTGCCGGCGCGCTCGAGCAGTCGCGGGAGCGAGGCGAAGACCGAAGGCGGATAGCCCTTGGTCGTCGGCGGCTCGCCCACGGCGAGTCCGATCTCGCGCCACGCCATCGCGACGCGCGTGATCGAGTCGACCATCAGCATGACCTGCTTCCCCTGGTCGCGGAAATACTCGGCGATCGCGGTGGCGACGAGCGCACCGCGCGCGCGGACGAGCGCGGCCTGATCGCCGGTGGCGACGATCACCACCGAGCGGGCGAGCCCTTCCGGTCCGAGCGAGTGTTCGATGAACTCGCGCACTTCGCGGCCACGCTCGCCGAGCAGCGCGATCACGTTGACGTCGGCCTTGGCCTGACGCGCGATCATGCCGAGCAGCGTGCTCTTGCCGACACCCGAGCCGGCGAAGATGCCGACGCGCTGGCCGCGGCCGATCGTCAGCACACCGTCGATGGCGCGGACGCCGGTCTCGAGCGGGGTGTCGATCATCTCGCGATGCAGCGGATTGGGCGGCTCGGCGGTGAGCGAGACGCGATGCGTGCCACGGATCCGCGGGCCCCCGTCGATCGGGTTGCCGAGGCCGTCGAGGATGCGACCCAACAGCTCCGGCCCGACCTGGATGCCGAAGGTGCGTCCCAGCGGCTCGACCATCGCACCCGGATGGATGCCGTCGAGTTCGCCGAGCGACATCAGCAGGAGGCGGTCCTCGTTGAATCCGCAGACCTCGGCCATCACGGTGCGTCCGTCGGTCATCGAGGTGATGCGGCAGATCTCGCCGAGCCCCAGATCGAGGCCGGCGACTTCGACCACCAGCCCCGTGATGCGGATCACGCGGCCGAAGGTGGCGAGGCGCGGCTGGGCGTCGATCTCGCGGAGGAGCGGATCAGTCAGCATGGTAGCAGAGTCGCTCGTAGAGGCGCGTCAGTGCGGTGTCCACGCGGCCGTCGATGATGCGCTCGCGTCCTTCGACCATGGCGCCGCCGGGCGCGACGCGCGAGTCGGCGAGCCAGGTGGAGGGCGCGGTGCGATCGGTGCCGATCCCATCGGTGCCGTTCTCGGCGAGCGATTCGATCGTCGAGAGGTCGCGCGGGTTCAGACGGATGCGCACCGGCTGGTCGATCGGGAACTCGGCGAGCGCACGCTCGACGAGGCGGGGGACGATCTGCTGGTCGGCCGCGACCTCGCGGTCGATGATCTGACGTGCGATGGCGATCGCGAGGGCCACGACGTTGTCGCCGAGGGCTCCCTGCCAGCGCTCTTCGGCGGCGCGGATGTCCTCGATGGCCTGCGTCGCGGCCTGCAGCACCGGCGCGAGCCGGGCCTGTTCGCCCGCTTCGCCGGCGGCGCGACCTTCCTCGAAGCCCACGCGCCACGCTTCGGCGGCGGCGACCTCGACCGGGTCGGGCTCGATCACCGCCGCCGGAGCGGCGGCGGAGGGGGAGGGAAGCGGAGCGGCGGTGCGGAAGTCGTCGAGCGGCCACGCGGCCGAACGGCGGGCACGGTTGGCGCTGTTAGCTGACAAGGTCGTCGCTCCCGAGGCTCAGCACGATCTCGCCCGACTCCTCGAGCACGCGGATCTGCGTGACGATCGCCGTCTGCGCGGCTTCCACATCCTTCATGCGGACCGGTCCCATCATCTCCATCTCTTCCTGCAGCGCATCGGAGGCGCGCTGCGACATCTGGCTGAGGATCCGCGCGCGGAGGTCGGCGCTCGATCCCTTGAGCGCGAGCGCCAGGTTCTTGGCGTCCACGTCGCGCAGGACGCGCTGGATCGTTCGGTCGTCGAGTCCGTGCACGTCCTCGAAGACGAACATGAGGTGCTTGATCTGGTCGGAGAGCGCGCTGTCGCGCTCGGCGACGGTCGCGAGGATCTCCTTCTCGAGCGTCCCCTGCATCAGGTTGAGCACCGCGGCGACGGCGGCCGGGCCACCCGCGTTCGAGAGTCCCTGCTGGATGTTCAGTTCGGCATCGCTGCCGAGCGACCGCTCGATCAGGAGCAGCATCTCGGGGGAGACCTTCTCCATCTTGGCCATGCGGAAGGCGACCTCGCCGGTGACGGCGGGGTCGATCTCCTTGAGGACGGCGGCGGCCTGCGTCGGCGTGAGGTGCGCGAGGATCAGCGCGACCGTCTGCGGATGCTCGTTGCGGAACATCGTCGCGACCTGCTGCGGGTCGGCGTTGCGGAGGCGACGGAGTCCGGTCGAGTCGGCGAGCTGGCTGACGACGCGCTTGAGGATCGTGCCGGCCTTCTGCGAGTTGAACGCCTTCTCGAGGATCTCCTTGGCGTAGTCCACGCCACCGGTCGAGATCGCCTGCGAGGCGACGCTCGTCTCGATCCACTCCATCAGGACCCCTTCGGCCTGATCGGGGGCGAGGCGTTCCATGCGCGCGATCTCGAACGAGATCGCTTCGGCTTCTTCGACCGACAGACGCTGCGTGAGCTTGGCGGCGCCCTCGGCGCCGAGGGCCATGCAGAGGATGGCGGCCTTCTGGCGACCGTTGAAGGTCGGCTCGGTGGCGAGCGTGGCGACGGCGGTGTTCGGGACCATCGGATCAGCCCTCCTTCATCCACGCCTTGACCAGGCGGGCAGCGGCATCGGGGTTCTCGTCGACCGACTGGATCACGCGATCGCGGATCTGCGTGTCGGCCACCGGGAAGGAATACGCGGGGATCTGCGGGAGGACGGTGCGCTCCTGGGTGTTGGTGCTCGGGAGCATCATGCCGCCGGTGCTCTCGGCGCCGGCGACGGCGAGCTGCATCGGGGCCTGCGCGAGCTGCGGCGCGGCCGGGGTCTTGAGGGCGCGGATCGCCATCATCGCGATGACCGCGACGAGCAGCAGTCCGGCGCCGGTCGCGATGGAGCGCTGGTAGGGCTCGATCTTCTCGGCGAGGCCGACCGGCGTGGGCGCGGCGGCGACGACCTTCTGGCTCGCCATCGGCATGCTGACCACCGACACCGCGTCACCGCGGGTCGAGTCGGCGCCGATCGCGCTGCGGACGAGGGTCTCGAGCGCCGCGATCTCGGCCGGCGTGCGCGGCTGGGTGCGCGGGATCGTGTCGGTCGGGCCGGTGGAGGGGATCAGCTTGTCGGCGACGAGCACCGCGACGGTCAGCCGCTTGATGGTGCCACCCTGGCTCGAGTAGAGCTCGGTGCTCTTGGTGTTCTCGTAGCTGTTGCTCACGTTGGTCGAGCCGGCGCCGCCCTGCGCGCCCGGCACGATCTCGGCCTTGGTCTCGTTGGTGAGCGCCTGCTTCTCGGGATCCACCGACTGCGTCGTGCGCTCGATCTTGTCGAAGTTCATGTTGGCCGACACCTGCACGCGGCTGTTGCCGGCGCCGACGACCTGCGACACCATCTCGCTCGCCTTGCGCTCGAGGTTGCGCTCGACTTCCTGCTGCATGCGGAGCTGACGGCTGGTGAGCCCGGCCACGCTGCCTTCGCCGGCCTCGGAGAACTGACGCCCCGTCTCGTCATGGATGCTGACGTTGTCGGTGGAGAGTCCGTCCACGCTCGAGCTCACGAGGTGCTGGATCCCCTGCACGACTTCGGGCGAGGGGTTGGTCGATTCCTTGAGCGCGATCAGGACGCTGGCCGTCGCCGGGCGCTCGGCCACGGCGCGGAAGCCCCCCTGCTCGCTGATCGCGATGTGCACTTCGGCGCGCTCGATGCCGCGCATGCGGCCGATCGTGCGCTCGAGTTCACCCTCGAGGGCGCGGCGATAGTTCACGCGCTGCGTGAAGTCGTTCCAGCCCCACGACGGACGATCGAAGATCTCCATGCCCGGGCGGTTGCCGCCGGGGATGCCGTCCTTGGCGAGCGTGACGCGGGCACGCGCCAGATCGGTCTGGGCGACGAGGATCGTCGCGCCCCCCTGATCGAGCGAGTACTTGATGCCCGCCGACTCGAGCTTCTCGGTCAGCGCCGAGGTGCTCTGCAGCGGGACGCCGGTCACGGCGGGGACCATGGTCGGCGCCGTGGCGACGCGCGAGATGACGAGGATCAGGACCGCGGCCCCGATGCCGACCGCGCCGATCGCGGCGCGACGGGGACCACCGACCTTGTTCAGCAAATCGTTGAGCATTCCGTTCAACCCTGCATGTTGACGAGGGATTTGTAGGCGTCCGTGAACTTGTTGCGCACTTCGATCAGCATCTGGAGCGAGATCTGCGATTCCTCGACCGCGGCCATCACCTGGTGCATCTCGACGTTCTCACCGCGCACGAAGGCGCCGAGGGTGTCGTGGGCCTTGTCCTGCGAGTCGGAGACGTTGTTGATCGCCTGCTTGAGCGTGTCGCCGAACGACGGTCCGCCGAGGGGGACCTGACGGTTGCCGGTGTCGCCACCGAGTCCGCCGCCGATCTTGCCGCTCTGTCCCAGGCCGCCGAAGTTGCCGAGGTTGCCGAGGTTGCCCATGCCGGCGAGGTTGCCGCCGAGTCCTGCGCCGTTGAGCGACTGCGTGAAGCGCGCGACGGCGGCGCCGATCGGATCGCTCATGATCAGACCCGCACGTCGACGCGCACGCCGCGAGCGGCGGGAGCGGGAGCCGCCGACGCGCCGTTCTTGGCGAGCATCATGCGGCTATAGGTGAGCGGGCCGCTGGAGACGGTCTTCGAGAAGAAGTTGCGCTCTTCGGTGGTGAGGATGCTCCAGAGCTCCGGGTCGGTGCCGGCCGGGGCCTGCGCCTGCTGCGCGGCCTTGGCGTTGGTCGAGGCCGGCGCGATGGTGCCGCGCGCGGACTGCGGCGCCTGGGTCGGCGCGTCATTCGTCAGCCCGCGCGAACCGGTCGGCTCGGGACGGGTGGTGAGGAAGGACGACGGGGAGTTGGTGAGGCCGTTGATGCTCATGGTCTACTGGATCCTCAGATTTCGATGGCCTTGCGAAGCATGGACTTCGCGGCCTGGAAGACGGTGGCGTTGGCTTCGTAGATGCGCTTGGCGTCCATCAGGTCCACGATCTCGTCCGTGACGCGGACGTTCGGGTAGCGGACGTAGCCGTCGGCGTTGGCGTCGGGGTGTCCCGGCTCGTACACGAGCGGACCTTCGCTCGCATCTTCCGTGATCCCGGTGACCTTCACGCCGCCGGTCGGCTCGGTGTCGCTGGTCTTGCTGTCCGAGGCGAGGGCGCTCATGGCGTCGGCGCGCGTGGTGGCGACGGTGCTGTTGGCCTGCACCGAGGCGGCGCTCGGGGACTGCGTCACGCTCCCGTCGGCGGTCATGTTGACCACGCGGCGGCGATACGGCCCGCCCCCTTCGGTGTGCGTGGTCTCGGCGTTGGCGATATTGGTGGCGATCGTCTCCATGCGCATGCGCTGGGCGAAGAGCCCGCTGCTCGCGATGGAGAGGGTGCGGAACATCGGGCGCGGGGCGCCGGCGGATCCGCCGTTGATCGGGGTGGGCATGGCTTACTTCTCCCGCAGGGCGTCGCGCAGCCCCTGGTAGGTCTTGGCGAGGAGCTTGGAGGTGGCTTCGAAGCGGAGCTGCTCGTCGGCGAGGCTCACCATCTCGGTCTCGATGTCGACCGGCGCTTCGTTGGCAGCTCCGGGCGCTCCGCCGGCCGACGGCCGACCGGGGATCGAGAAGCCCTGTGCCGAAGCGCGAGCCACACGATCCGCGATGCCGCGGGCACGCGCGCTGCTGACGTCGAGTCCAGCCTTGAGATGGTCGGCCATGGTGGAACGGCCAATGAAGTTCACAGCCACTGCTCAGCTCCCGATGGGGTTCGCGGGGTTTAGAGCAACTCTAGTGCCAGCGTCGCGAGGGGCCGGGATGTTTTGGCTAAGTCTATATAAATCAACAGGTTGGCAAAACTGAAAAGCTGCCGATACTCCCGGGGCCCCAACGACCAAAACAAAAGCGGGACGGCACTTTCTGCCGCCCCGCATGGACCTGCCCAGGAATATCCGATAAGACGGTTACTTCACCCCTCGTCCTTGTCGGGGCTGTTCAGCTTGTTCCTGAGGGTCCGGACACTGATCCCGAGCAGCTCGGCCGCCTTCGTCCGGTTCCCGCCGGCCGCCTCGAGCGCCCGCGCGATCAGCTGCTTCTCGGCGTCCTCGACGTTGAGCGACTGGAGCCGGAGCGACACGCCGTCGGCGGTGGTCTCCTGCGCCGCGGGGACTGCGGCGGCTGGGGGTGCGGCCGGTGCTACCGGCGCTGCGGGCACCGCGACCGGAGCCGGGACCGGTGCCGCAGCGGTCGGCGCCGGTGCCATCGCCCCCGACACCGCGATCGGCGCCACGGGAGTCGCCGCGAGGGCGGGGGCCGGAGCGATCGGCGAGAGCGTCCCGCCGCTCGCCGGGGTCAGTCCGTACCGGCTCGCGTCGAACGCATGCGCCTGAACCACCCCCTCGGTCGAGAAGATCACCGCGCGCTCCACCGCATGCTGCAGCTCGCGCACATTCCCCTGCCACTCCATCGACTGCAGCAGCTGGATGGCGTCCGGCGAGATCCCGGTGATGTTCTTGCCGATCTCGTTCGCCGTGCGGATGGCGAAGCGCTGCGCCAGGATCGCGATGTCCTCCTTCCGCTCCCGGAGGGGCGGGATGAGGATCGGGATCACGCCGAGTCGGTAGTAGAGGTCGCGGCGGAAGGTCCCGGCCTCGGCCTCGAGCGCCAGATCGCGATTCGTGGTGGCGATGATGCGCACATCCACGCGGATCGGCGCAGTGCCGCCGACGCGCTCGAACTCCTGCTCCTGGAGCACGCGGAGCAGCTTGGCCTGGAGGTCGAGCCGCATCTCCGAGACTTCGTCGAGCAGCAACGTGCCCTTGTGGGCACGCTCGAAGGCCCCTTCCACGCGCTTCACCGCGCCGGTGAATGCGCCCTTCTCGTGCCCGAACAGCGCGCTCTCGATCAGTCCCTCGGGGAGGGCGGCGCAGTTCAGCTGGATGAAGGGATGGTCACGACGGTTACTCTGGTCGTGGACCGCGCGGGCGAAGAGTTCCTTGCCGGTGCCGCTCTCTCCCTGCAGCAGCACCGTGGCGCGTGTGGGGGCGGCCATGGAGACCGTCTGCAGGATGCGGCGGATAGCGGCACTCTCGCCGATGATCTGCCGCTCGTTGCGGAACTCCATCACCTCGCGACGCAGCGCCTCGTTCTCGCGCCGCAGGCGCACGAACTCGAGCGCCTGATCGACGGCCAGCTGCAGCTGTTGCGGGCGGATCGGCTTGGTGATGTAGTCCACCGCCCCCGCCTTGATGCTCGACACCGCGTGCTCGATGCTCGCGTAGCCGGTGAGCATGATCAGGGGGACGTCGATCCCGTCGCGAGCCAGGATCCCCAGGAATTCTATTCCCGTGATCCCCGGCATCCGATAATCAGAGATGATGAGGTCGATGTCGCCACGCGCCAGGACCTGAAGCGCCTCTCCCACATTGCGGCTGCCGATGGCTTCGTGGCCGGCGCGATGCAGGGTGTCTTCGATGATCAGGTCGACGGATGGCTCGTCGTCGACATATAGAATGGTGGCCATTCGATCCCGAAAAAGGCGTGTGGCGTGAACCTTGCAACGTTAACGCTTGTTGCTCCCAATAGACAGAAGCCGACGCTAACCGGTAACACCCAGAGCCCCACTGTGCGACTGCTCGTCCTGAACTGCCATGAAGGATGGATCCACCAGCTCGATCGGCTGGGGGCCAGGCTCGACCTCGTCGTCGACCTCCCCGGACGGGCCGTGCAGGGGTGGGACACCCGCATGCGCCCCGTCCCGCGCGGCGCACGGCAGCTCCGGCTGGCGGACGCCCTGGACCCCGCCGAGGGCCCCTGGGACGCGGTCATCTGTCACAACATCACCGACCTCATCGACACGGCGACGATCGCGTCGCCCAAGCTGCTCGTGATCCACGAGACGCTCGAGGGACGCATGGCGCAGCAGGGGGCGGATTTCCCCCCGGACCAGATGCGGGCCGTCCTCCGGGCCTATCTGCACCGCCTGGGCGCGCACGCCGTCGCCGTCACCGAGCTCAAGGGGAACTCCTGGCACATTCCCGGCATCCCGCTGGGCCACAGCGCCGACACGGCGGACTACTACCCCCCGACCTATGAGCGGGCGGCGGGACTCCGCGTGGCGAACCATATCGTCAGCAAGCAGGTGTTCCTGGCGTGGGAGTTCCACATCCGCGCCTTCCACGGACTGCCGGTGACGCTCGTCGGACACAATCCGCAGCTGGGGATCGAAGCGGCGACCGACTGGGACGCACTCAAGCGCACCTTCGCCGAACACCGCTTCTACATCCACACCGCCGATCCCCGCTACGAGGACGCCTTCAACATGTCCACCTGCGAGGCGATGGCGGCGGGGCTCGCGCTCATCACCAACGCGCATCCGGGGACCCCGGTGACGCACGGCGTGGACGGCTTCATCTGCGAGACGCCGGAGGAGGCGCGCGACGCGGCGATCCTGCTGCTCGAGGACATCGATCTGGCGCGCACCATGGGCGCCGCCGCGCGCGAGACCGCACGCCGGCTCTTCTCCCCCGAGTCGTTCGAGTCGGGGATCCGCGCCGCCATCGCGCGCGCGGGGGACAACTACCGCACGATGCTCAAGAGCCGACGCGGATGACCGCGTCGGCTCTCGTGAGTCACTGACCTGCATCGCAGGGCGACGCGTGCGCGTCGCTCGCTCAGCCCAGTCGACTGACGCGCGGGGTACCGATCGTCGCGGCCACCGTCGCCTGTCGCGCGTACTGCGACGTGGCGGCACTGCCGCTCGAGAGGCGCCCGAGCTCGCGTCCCACGCGCTGCATCTCCTCCGCGATCGCGGAGGACAGCGCGGTGTGCGCCGCGACGGCCCGGCGCGCCGCCGCATCGACCTCGGCGCGTGCCATCGTGCCGGCGGGGATCGCGACCGGGTCGATCGAGAGGATCACCGCAGCGGCTTGGTCGAGCGTCGCCGCGAGCTCATCGCTCCCGGCATCCACGAGCACGCGCGCATGATCGCAGAGATCGGCCGCACGGAGCAGCCGATCGACCGCGTCACGCGACGTGCCCGCGCTCACGCGACCTCAGCGCGCGGCGCGACGCTGATCGCCGCGAAGGCGTCGCGGAGCTCCCGGGCCTGGCGGAGCAGACGCTCGAGCTTGGCGGCATCGGGCTTGACGCCCATGAGCTGCAGCTCGCCGAGCTGGTACACGTAGATCGCCGACAGCTGCCGGGCGATCGCGCCACCGCGCTGGAAGTCGAGCGTCGCGAGCAGCTCGCCCAGGATCGCGCGGGCCTTGTCGAGCGCGGGCAGGAGGACATCCTGCTGCGACATCGCGGCGCCGACGCGGGCGCGGGTGAGCGAGGCGACGAGCCCGTCGAAGGTGATGACGAGCAGGCGCTCGGGCGCGGCCGAGAGGATCTCGGTCTCGCGGTACTTGTTCACGGTCGGGGAGTAGCTCATGTATCGGCTCCGATGAGGTCTACAGAGTTATCGTCTACTTCGACGAACTCTGAAGCCCGGCGATCTGCGCCGACAAAGCGTTCCCCATGCTCTGCGCCTGCGCCATCGCGCTCTCCATCTTCACGAACTGCGCGGTGAGCGAGGCACGACGTGCATCGAGACGCGACTGGATGTCGCTGATGCGCTTGTCGAGCGTCGCCGACTGCACGTCGGCGGAGTCGGCCTGCGTCGCGGCGGCACCGGTGCCGGTGGCGGCGATGCCATCGGCCACGGAGGCCAGCTGGCCGCCCACGCCGAGGCTGAGCGCGATCGTCCCCACGCTGCCGAGCGAGGTGCCCGCATAGCGGATCGTGAGCCCCTCGACGGCGTTCCCCTTGGCGCCGGTCAGGTACTGCCCACGCCCGGTGGCGGCGACGCCGTTGATGGTCCCCTGTACATCGGTGCCGGTGTAGTCGCCGGCCGCGATCCCGAGCATGGAGGTGCCGTCACCGCCGGCGCCCGGCGTGTACGACACGCGGAACCCGCTCGACGACCCCTGTTCGCTCCCCGTGATCTGCAGCTCCCCGCTCGCGGTCTTCGTCGCGGCGAGCTTCATCCGCTGCGCACCGAAGAGCGAGTTGAGGCGCGACACCGTCGTGTCGATCGAGTCGCCGTTGGCGAGCGAGATCGAGCCGGTGATCCCGCTGCCGATGTCGCGGATCGTCATCGTGTCGGGAGCGCCGGTGGTGCTGTAGCTGCTCCACGACGAGCCGACGGTGGAGGCGCTCGACGCGAGGCTCGAGATGCTGATCGCGTAGGGGCTCCCCGTGGCCGAGGCCTGGGCCTTCGTTCCGGCGCTGATGAAGCTGACGTTGGCATCGGTCGGCGTCCCCGACGCGGTGAACAGGCGCTTCACCTCGTCGAAGTTCGTGGCGAGCTTCTCCTTGAAGGTCTTCTCGTTGAGCGAGAGGACGCCCTTGCTGTCGTGCTGCAGTCCGGCGGTCGCGGCGGTGGTGAAGCTCCCCGTCGTCCCCTTGATGGTGTTGAGCAGCTGCGAGGTAAGCTGCGCGCCCATCGAGATGACGGTGCTGTTGCCGGCGAGCGAGCCGCGCGTGCCGGTGACCTTGCCGGTGGCGTTCGTGCCGAGCGAGGTCGTCTGATTGATGAAGCTGCGCACGTCGTTGTACGCCGACGCGAAGTCCTGGAGCTTCTTCGCGATGGCATCGACGTCGCGCCCGATGTTCACGTTGACCACCGTCCCCGCCTCGGCGGCGGTGAGGTTCAACGTGACGCCGGCGACGGCGTCGGTGATGGCGTTGCTCGAGCGGGTGACGTACTGGCCATCGATGAGCATCTCGGCATCGGCGCCGGCCACCACCTGGCGGCTGCGTCCGACACTGCCACCCGCGGTGCTGATGGCGCCGAAGGTCGTGGTCCCGCCCGCGACGTGCGTGACGTTGAGCGAGAGCGAGAGGCGCGAATCGCCGGCGGTGCCGTCGGTCATCGTGAGCTTGCCGCCCACGAACGACGCGGCGGCGCTGCGCCCCGCCGCGCCATAGCCGGTGGTGCCGTCGTTGATGGCCGCGAGCAGGTCATCGACCGTGCTCGTGGCGCCGACCGTGAAGGTGCGGGCCACGGTCGTGCCGTCGCCGCGCGAGCCGCCGATGGCGATCTGATCGCCGGTGGCCAGCGCCATCGAGGTGCCGTTGAGCTTGAGATCGGAGAGCAGGGTGGAGCCCGACGCGGCGCTGCCGCTCGTGGCGTCCGTATAGCTGCCGACGCTCGTGAGGACCTGCGCGATCCCCGCGCGTCCGGGCTTCATGAAGCCCATCGCGGCGAGGATGTCGGCACTGCCGGCGGCGCTCGGGTCCGTCTCGATCGTCGCGTCCGTCACCAGGCGATACGCGGTCTTGCCGTTCACCTGCTCCGACTTCACGATCGCCGAGGTCGGGTTGCCGGTGGCGTTGTTGATCTTGGTGGCCACGGTCGCGAGTGAATCGACCGAGAAAT
Organism: uncultured Gemmatimonas sp.; assembly: GCA_964484775.1. Classification (GTDB taxonomy): domain Bacteria; phylum Gemmatimonadota; class Gemmatimonadetes; order Gemmatimonadales; family Gemmatimonadaceae; genus Fen-1231. The sequence continues at coordinate 13,639 of CAZAGK010000053.1, forward strand.
CCACGGAGATCGTCTGACCGTCCACCTTGATGGTCGACGGGGTCGGGAGCTGGATCCCGAGCAGGGTGGCGATCGCCGCGGTGCTGCTGTTGAGCCGGTTGCTCTGGGCGGAACCCGTGGCGTTGCGGTTCGCGACCATGGTGCCGTCGGTCAGCCCGAGCGCGGCCAGCGTGCCGTTGCCGTCGTCGAGCATCTCAACGCCGGAGCTGCCGGTGCTGGTGCTCGTGAGCATCAGGCGCACGCCGGTGCCCGTGGAGAGCATCGTGGCGCTGACGCCGCTGGGGTTCGTGCCGCTGTTGGCGGCGTTGATGCGGTCACGCAGGGTCGAGAGCGAATCCGACGCCTGCACCGTGATCGCCGCGCCACCGAGGGCGAAGCTCCCCGAGATCCCGAGTGCCGACGAACCGTCGGCGACCACACTGCCACTCAACTTCTCGGCCTTGGCGAGTCCGACGACCTCGACCGCATACGACCCGGGCACCGCGCCCGTGCCGGCGCTGACGGTGACGAGATCGCGCTGTGACGTCGGGGACTTCGTCGCCGTGCCGGTGAAGGCGTCGAACGACGAGGCATCACGCAACGACTTGGCGGCATCGCGGAACTTCGCGACGTTCGTCTGGAAGTTACGCCATGCCGCACTCTGCGCCTGCAACGCGGTCTGACGCGTCGTGACCGGCGTGAGCGTGCGCTGCGACTCCAGCTGCATGATCTGATCGACCATCTGCTGCCACTGGATGCCGCTGGAAAGACCGTTGACCGAACTGAGTGGAGTGCTCATGTGCGATGTCTACTTTGCGTGGGAGCACGCCGTCCCCGGAACCAAGAGTGGTCCCGGGGACGTCGTGTCATTGCTTCCTTCAACCACCTCGCGGATCAGCCGAGGAGCTTCAGGATGCCCTGGCCGGCCTGGTTGGCCTGGGCGAGGATCGAAGTTCCGGCCTGGGCCAGGATGTTGTTCTTCGAGAAGGTCACCATCTCATCCGCCATGTCGACGTCGCGGATCGTGCTCTCGGCGGCCGAGTAGTTCTGGACGGTCGTCTTGAGGGTGTTGATGGCGTTCTCCATCCGGCTCTGGCTGGCGCCGATGTAACCGAGCGCCGAGTTGACCGTTCCGATCGCGGTGTCCAGCGCCGTCAACGCATCCTGCGCGTCGGAGAGCGTGTCCACCACCGAGCTGTCGATCCCGAGCGTGGCGGTCGTCAGGTCGGTCTTGCTGCCGTCGACTTCCAGCACGTCGTTGCCGGTGTAGTCGCCCGACGCGCCCACGAGGAACGTCGCCGAGTAGTTGCCGTCGAGGAGCGCGGCGCCCTGGAACTTGGTGCCGCTGACCGTACGATCGATCTCGCTGATCAGCTGCGTGAACTCGTCGTTGATGCGGCTACGGCCGTTGCTGTCCACCGTGTCCGACGCGGCCTGCGTGGCGAGTTCCTTCATACGCTCCAGCATGTTCTGCACCGACGAAGCGGCACCTTCCGCGATCGAGTAGACCGAGTTGGCCTGCTCAGCGTTGCGCGACGCCTGCGTGTAAGCGCGGATGTCGCTGCGGAGGACGTTCGCGGTCCCGAGGCCGGCGGCGTCATCGGCCGCGCGGGTGATACGGAAGCCCGAGGAGAGCTTCTGGGTCGACGCCTTCACCGCGTTCTGGGTGTTGGTGAGGTTGTTGGCCGCCGACAGGGCACTGACGTTCGTGTTGATACGCATTGTACTGCTCCCTAGTGTGTGTTGGAGGGAATCCGTTCCCTCGTGAAGCGTGACATCAGTGTCTCGCCTCCACATTCAACTATCGGCCGACCTCGCGAACACTTTAGCGTGGTGCCGAAACTCGTTTCCCGGAGCGGGAATCCCCGGGATCGACGACGATCCCGGGGACGCCGGAGCACTTCTATATGACTGCGACCGTCGCTCAGCCGAGCAGCTTCAGGATCCCCTGGCCCGCCTGATTCGCCTGCGCCAGGATCGACGTCGCCGCCTGCGCGAGGATGGTGTTCTTGGAGAACGACACCATCTCGTCCGCCATGTCCACGTCGCGGATCGTGCTCTCTGCCGCCGCATAGTTCTGCACCGTCGACTTGAGGTTCCCGATCGCGTTCTCCATACGGCTCTGACTGGCGCCGATGTAGCCCAGTGCGGCGTTCACCTTGCCGATCGCGTCGTCGAGCGCCGTCAGCGCCGTCTGCGCGTCGGACAGGGTGTCCACCTTCTTCTGCGCGACGCCGCTGTTCCCGAGCAGCTCCATGGTGGTGAGCCGCATCTTGCTCCCGTCCACCTCGAGGACGTCGTTCCCGGTATAGTCGCCCGACGCGCCCACGAGGAAGGTTGCGCTGTAGTTCCCGTCGAGGAGCGGCTGCCCCTGGAACTTCGTGGTGCTCACGGTGCGGCTGATCTCGGCGGTGAGCTCGGCGAACTCATCCTCGATCCGGCCGCGGCCGTTGCTGTCCACGGTGTCCGAGGCGGCCTGCGTGGCGAGTTCCTTCATCCGCTCGAGCATGCTCTGCACCGAGGAGGCCGCGCCTTCGGCGATGCTGAACACGGAGTTCGCCTGCTCGGCGTTGCGTGACGCCTGCGTGTAGGCGCGGATGTCGGAACGCAGGACGTTCGCGATCCCGAGGCCGGCGGCATCGTCGGCCGCACGGGTGATACGGAAGCCCGAGGAGAGCTTCTGGGTCGACGCCTTCACCGCGTTCT
>CAZAGK010000053.1:16423-20940 GCA_964484775.1 uncultured Gemmatimonas sp.
GCGTCGCGGTGAGGTTGTTGGCCGCCGACAGGGCACTGACATTCGTGTTGATGCGCACGGCACTGCTCCCTGGTGAAGTGGTCGAGGGAGTCCGTTCCCTCGCGAGACCCGGCGTCGTGCCGAGGCTCCATCAGGGGATATCGACCGCTCCGATCAGGGACTTGCACGGACGTAACCACCGCACCGGAGCGGCTGCTCCGGTGCGGTGGTACCGACGATCGCGAGTGTCAGATCAGCTGAGCTTGGCGATCGGCAGCGTTTCCCGCACGGTCCAGCGTCCTTCCTCGAGCACCACCTGCGCGCCGCGACGCTGCGCGAAGTTGAAGAGCACCGGACCCTGGAGGTTCGCGCTCGCATCCTCGCCGCGCGCGCCCGGGAGCGTCACGATCGCGAAGACCGCGACATCCGTGGACGACGAGGCCGCGACGCGGCGCATGTCGTCGTCGCTGAGCTCCACCGCGTACGCGTCGAAGTACTCGAACGGATCCACGAGCAGGAACGACAACCCGGGACGCTCCGCCGACTGCAGCCACGCCGTGCCCGACTTGGCACCGGGGATGAAGACCCACTGACGGCACGACGGGAACCCGGGCAATCCGCCGGTGAAGGTCGTGAGATCGTCGGCGCCGAGCTCCAGCGTGCCGAAGAGTTCGGTGGGGATCGTGAGGGTCGCACCCGAGGGTGCGATGGCGGTAGCCGTGGTCATCGCAGATAGTCCGTGAGAGAGAGGTTGAGCACGCGCGCCGAGGCGGCCATCGCCGCCTGGTACGCCGTCTGTTTCGTGGCGAGCGTCGTCACTGCCTGCTCGATGTCCACGTCCTGCAGATCCGAGGTGCTGCTGAGCAGCGCCGTGCGGAAGGCGGTGAGATTGGCATCCGCGAGCTGCAGCTGGTTCGCGCGCGCGCCGGTCTCGCCGAGCATCATCTGGATATGCTTCTGGTCGCTGTCGAGCGGACCCAGCGTACCCTGCAGCTTGCTGACGTCGTTCGTCGCGAGCGCGGACGCGAGGTCCGAGATCGTCTTGAGGACGCCGCTGCTGGAGTCGCCGAAGACTTCCGTGCCGTCATGCGTAGGCGCGATCCGCTGCCCGCTGCCGATCTCGACGGCGCGCACGCCGCCGGTCGATCCCTGCACGGTGAAGGTCGATGCGGGACCGCTGCCATCATATAGGAAAGGCGCCACACTCGAGGTCGTGCCGCCGAAGAGATACTCCGTGCCGTCCTTGCTGTTGGCGAGATTCACCGCCTGCGCGAGCAACTGGTTCACTTCCGCACCGGCGGCGGCGCGTGACGCCGTGTCGGCCGTCCCGGTCGCCTGACCGATCGCGAGCTCGCGGGCACGGGTGAGGAGATCCCCGAGCTGCGTCAGCGCCGATTCCTCGAGCGCCGCACGCGACGTGGCCCGCCCGATGTTGCGCTGGTACTGGTCCACCGCGCGCATCTGACTCTGGTTCTGCATCACGCCGCGCGCCGCCGAGGGATCCTCGGACGCCCGGGTGAAACGCAGCCCGCTCGAGACCTGCATCTGCGCGGTGTCCAGGGACTCGCGCAGTGCACTCAGGTTGGCGATGGCCGATTCGGTGACGCTGTTGTTGGTGACGCGCATGGCTGATGGGAACGAGTTGCCGACGCGGGACGAACCCCGCTGGCGAGAGGTGAAGCATTTTCCGTGCCAAGACGGAGCATTCCGCCCCGCCCCCCGACCCGGTCCTCTCCTCGACACCGATGCACGATCCGTACCGCTTTTCAGAGCGGAAAACCTCAAGTCCCGCATGCAATTGGCCGACATTCTCTACTATGAATCCCTTCACCCTCACCCTCATCAGGAACCAGCTGCCGCAGCCTCCGAAAACTGCGCTTCCGGTCACCCGAACGACCGCGACTTCGGTCCCCGTTCGGTATTCCGGGCTGGATGTCCGCGTCGGGACCAGCGCCGCGGACTACCTGACCAGCACCACCGGGATCAGCTACCCGGTGCTGCACGAGGCATTGCGGCAAGAATCGCCGAGTGCGTCGGAACTTCCGGGTGAGTTCGGGGCCGAGCTCCAGCGGATGCTCGACCTGGTGCGCGAACGGCTCCGGGGGGAGGATCAGAACCTCGAACAGATCCAGGAGATCGCCTCGGCCTACGCCGGGAGCACCGCCAAGCTGAGGCTCCTGAAATGAGGCTCGTCCGCCGAGGAACGCCGCCCGCCAACCGATGGGGGCGCCTGCTGTTCGACGCCGCCGCCGAGGTGGGGGTCGATGCCGAGGCGCAGGCCCTGGGGAAGAGTGCCGGTGCGGCCGGATTCACCGCGCTGCCCACCGGGCTGGACGACATCATCATGAAGGCCGTGGTGAACGTCGAGAGCCACGCCGCCCGCGTGCGTTCCGCTCGGGCCCAGTTCTCCGCCGTCCGCGAGCGCGCGGTCGCGTCGGCCAGCTCGCTCACTCCGCCGGAACCCGTTGCGGCACAAGCGGTTGCAGTGGTTCGGACGTTCCCGGCCGGGGCCTCGGGCCCCGGCGGTGGACACCCCGTCCGCGGCTAATGAAGGGGCGCGCTCAAGTTCTGCGTGCCACCGACCGATAACAGAAAGTACAGGAGGTACCACCTGATGAAGATCAGCAACATCCCGTCTCCCGACGCCAAGATCACCAGCTCGACCATCGCTCGCGATGCCGCTCCGGCCTCGCGTGCTCAGACCTCATCCACCTCGCAGCGCACCGCGCCGCGTGGCGATGCGGTCTCCTTCTCGGCCGAGGGCCGCGCCCTCGCCAAGTCCGACTCGCTCAGCGCCGAACGTATCGGCGAGGTGCGCATGAAGATCCTGCAGAAGGCGTACGACAACACCGACGTCCTGGACGCCCTCGCTCGCAACATCCTGCGCAGCGGCGCGCTCTGAGCCCCTCACTCGTTCAACAGGTAAGCCCGCGATGAAGTACCTCGTAGTTGACGACTCCGCGACGATGCGGCGCATCGTCGTGAACACGCTGCAGCGGATCGGTGTCACCGATGTCGTGGAAGCGGCGGACGGCAAGGAAGCGATCGACAAGTTCAACGAGTCCGTGGGCTTCATCATCACGGATTGGAACATGCCGAACATGGGTGGGCTCGACCTGGCGAAGGCCGTGCGCGCGCATCCGGCGGGGAAGAACATCCCGATCCTCATGGTGACCGCGCGCTCCATGCGTGAGGACATCCTGACGGCGCTCAGCTCCGATGTGAACTCGTACATCGTCAAGCCGTTCACGCCGGCGATCCTCAAGGAGAAGATCGACGCGCTGAACGCGGGCACTCTCGCGGCGAACGCGGCGTGATCATGACGGCCGACCGGATCGCCGAAGTGCTGTATGACTCGGAGGCCGCGCTGCGAGCCATCGACCGCGAGGTCGTGACGCTGCGGGTCCCCGACGCGGTCCGAGCGCCCGCCGTCCCCGTGACGCCCGGCGGTTGCGCCGAGCCTCCAGCGGTGCCTGATTTCGAGGCATGAGATCCATATCTGACGCCACCCTCAGGGGTGGCGTTCTGCTTTCCGGGATGTGCGTCGCGCTGAGTGTGTTCCTCGCGCCGCACGTCGTGCGCGCCCAGGCGGCTCCCGCGACACCCAGCGCGGTGACCACCACCGACGTGGTCATCCCGCTGCGCGACGGCACCCGGCTCGTCGGCCGCCTGCTCCAATCCGTGGAGCCGGGGCGGAGTGCCCCGCGCCGCGACAGCTATCTCGAACTCCGTGCCGGCCGCGCCGCGGCAGCGGAGTCGCTCGCGGTCGGACTCGCCCGGCGCGCCTGGTCGGTGATCGTCGTCGAGCCGCGCTCCGGCGAACCGATCGACACCGATCTGCCCCGACTCGGCCGCGACGGCGCGGAGATCGTGGACTGGGTGGCGCGGCAGGGATGGTCCACCGGCAAGGTGCTGATGTTCGGGAGCGGCGAGGCGGCCGTGGCACAGTGGGCCACCGCGCAGCAGCGCCCGTCGCGGCTCGTGGCGATCGCACCGCGCACGCCGAGTCGCGGTTGGTGGGGCGGTCCCGCCGACAGCTCGCGGGTGGCGATCCCGGTGCTCACGTGGGGTCCCGGCTTCACCGAACCGCAGGGGGCGCTGATCGACAGCTATCAGCGGCACATCGAGACGGCCTCGTCGGCCGGGGCGCAGCAGCACTACCTGGCCATCGGGAGCATCGGCCCGCTGGACCAGGTGCTCCTGCTCGACGGCTGGGGACGTTGGGCGGTCGGGCGCGAGGCGCTGCCGGCACTGCTGCACAAGCGGGTCAACTATATGATGGACGACGGGACCTGGTTCTCGGTGGACTCGATCGGCGCGATCGGTGCCCAGGCGACCGGTTACCCGCTGCATTCGCCCGATGATGCCGCCCGGGCGCCCGGGGGGAGCGGGGCCGGATTCCTGGGGGGCGGGGCGCTGGTCAGCGAGATGACCGATTCGGTGCCGGCGTCGGGGAGCTACCGATACGAGACCATGGCATACGAGGCGTCGGCCGACCTGGTGGGCCGGCCGACGGTGGTGCTCTGGATGCGGGGGGC
>CAZAGK010000053.1:20950-22969 GCA_964484775.1 uncultured Gemmatimonas sp.
CGCCCGCCGGGGGCGCCCCGCCGGCGGGGGCCCTCGCGGGGCACCCCGGAGGTGACGCTCGAGGAGGTCCGGGGCGACGGGCAGGTGGTCCACCTGGGGCGTGCCCGGGGACGGCTGCGGACCATGGTGTCGGACCGGGGCGGGGCGGCGCGGTGGGAGTTCACCGCCTTTCCGTGGATCGCCCGTCGGGTGGTGGCGGGGAACCGGATCCGGATGACGATCGGCGGGGTGGCCGGGGCGGTGGTGCTGCACGACCGGGAGAGCTATTCGCGGGTCGTGATGCCGCTGGTGGGGAACGGGCGGCGGCCGGTGGTCCGGCCGTAGCGGAGTCCGGGCGGTGAGAGGGGCGAGGCCCCTCGGGCGGATGGGGTTCTGGCGGTTGACTTAAGGGCCGACCGCGCTATCTTCCTAAGGCTCTGGCAAAATGTGATTTACGCCAGCGCGAACCGGTGAACTGCGTGCCGGGACTTATGGGCTCGCCAACGTGCAGCATTTCGAACGCACGCGCGGGGATTGTGGGATCAGTCTGCCGAACGTTTTCGCTCCGTGCGCAAACCGAGGCTCCCGAAAAGCAACGCAGGACAATTTGACGTCGGAACGGATCGTGAGAGAGGAATCTCGCGATCGCAGCATCAACTTCCGGCGCGCCGAGGGTCCCCGTTCGCGCAGCAGTGGCGAATGTACCCGGCGAGAGCGGATGGATACCGATCCTGCCGTCGTGAGTCGCGCTGTTGGTGAGCGCACAGCGATGTGTCGGGGTGACTGGTCCAGCCGCGTTTTTGCTCCCGGAGGTTCGGGAGTGCGGGTGCAGGACGAGGCAGTGCACGAATCGAACGCTACCGAACATCGCGGTGGGACTGTCCACCACGAACGACGCAAATACGGGATTCCGATACGATGGCTCGCGAAACCGAACTGAAGTACTATCGCAATATCGGCATCATGGCCCACATCGATGCCGGCAAGACCACGACGACCGAGCGCATCCTGTACTACACGGGAAAGTCGCACAAGATCGGCGAGGTGCATGACGGTGCGGCCACGATGGACTGGATGGAGCAGGAGCAGGAGCGCGGCATCACGATCACCTCGGCGGCCACGACGTGCTTCTGGAAGCGCGCGGGCGACAGCCATGTGATCGGCAATCAGACGGGCCCCGAGTACCGCATCAACATCATCGATACGCCGGGCCACGTGGACTTCACGGTCGAAGTGGAGCGTTCGCTCCGCGTGCTCGACGGTGCGGTGGCGCTGCTGGACTCGGTCGCCGGCGTGGAGCCCCAGACCGAGACGGTGTGGCGCCAGGCCGATCGCTATCTCGTGCCGCGTCTGATCTTCTCGAACAAGATGGACCGCGTGGGCGCGAACTTCGATCGTTGCATGGCGATGATCAAGGACCGCCTCTCGAAGGATGCGTATCCGCTGCAGCTGCCGGTGGGCTCGGGTGAACTGTTCACCGGCCACATCGACCTGATCGAGCGCAAGCAGTACATCTTCGACGAAGAGACGCTCGGCAAGACGTTCACGGTCGTGGATGTGCCCGACGACATGAAGGAAGTCGTCGAGAAGGCGCGCCACGAGCTGGTGGAAGCGGCGGTGCAGCACGATGACGAGCTGATCGAGAAGTACTTCAGCGGCATCGAGCTCACGGTCGACGAGATCCGTCACGCGATCCGTGCGGCGACGATCAAGATGAAGTTCATCCCGGTGCTCTGCGGCGCCTCGTTCAAGAACAAGGGCGTGCAGGCGCTGCTGGATGCGGTCATCGATTACATGCCGTCGCCGCTCGACGTGCCCGCGATCCAGGGGCATCTGCCGAGCCACGACGAGACGTTCGAGACGCGCGAAGTCAGCGATGACGCGCCGTTCTCGGCGCTGGCGTTCAAGATCGCGACCGATCCGTTCGTCGGGAAGCTGACCTTCTTCCGTTGCTACTCGGGGACGATCAAGGCCGGGTCGTACGTCTACAACGCGTCGAAGGACAAGCGCGAGCGCGTCGGGCGTCTGCTGCAGATGCAT
>CAZAGK010000054.1:0-22861 GCA_964484775.1 uncultured Gemmatimonas sp.
GCCCGACGCGTTCGCGAAGGCCACCGAGCGGGTCGTCGTCACACCGTTCCGCGTGTCCGCGGCGCATTCCACCCGGCCGCTCGTCGCGTTGAAAGTGCAGTTCGTGAGGCTGGCATTGATGTCCGGGTCGCCGTGGCGCCCGTGCCCCATCTCGCGGCCGAGGCCTTTGCCGCCGAGGAAGTTGTCGTGCATGTTGTTGCCGATCATCGGGCCGAGTCCACCGCCCATCCCGGGGCCCATGTCGCGGCCCATGCCGCCGCGGTCACCGCCGGGGAAGAACGGGCCGGTCCCTTCGGCCGACGCGCTGTAGCTGTTCTGCGTGTTGCTGTAGGCAACAGGGATGGTCGCGAAGGCCACCGAGAGCGACGGATCGACGACGATGCGATTCCGGTTCCCCGCCATCTCGGAGCAGGCGGCGGTGGCGAGGAGGGCGGCGCTCATGAGCGCCAGCTTCGTCAGACTCTTCATTGGATGATCTCCATGTCTCACCAGCCGGGGGGCGCACCGACCTGTTCGGTGCTGCGTGCTGGTCTTCAGCCATACAGACACGCGAGCTCGGGGATACCCTATCCGCCGGCCGGCACCCTCCTAGCCCCAGGCTTATCCGCCCTCGGGGAGCCAGGAGGCGAGGCTCACCCGGAGCTCCTTCAGCGCCTTCCCCATCCGGGCTTCCACGGTCTTCACCGAGATCCCCAGCCGTTCGGCGATCTCCCCGTACTTGAGCCCTTCCGTCCGGCTCAACACGAAGGTTTCCCGAACCGGGGGGCTCAGGGCCTCCAGCGCGGCGCTGATGGCCTGGTCCAGCTCCTCGTGCACCATCTCCACATGGGCGGTGGGGAGGGTGACCTCGTCGACCCGGGCGAAGGGCTCCCCGCGCTTGGCGACCTTGGCTCGGCGGAGCTCGTTGAGGGCCCGGTTGCGGGCCGACCGGAACAGGTACGCTCGCACCGTCTCCGTGACGACGATCGACTCCCGGCGACGCCAGAGCTCGAGCATCACGTCCTGGACGACCTCCTCCGCCTGGGCCCGGGTCCGGAGCATCGACTCCGCCAGTCCGACCAGCGGACCATAATAGATGCGGAACAGCGCATCGAACGCCCCTTCGTCCCCCTCGCGCATGCGCGCGAGGCGGAGTCGGTCTTCGGCGTCGTCGGCGGGGAGCATCGTGGGGGCGGGGGCGGACCGGGGGTGGTGCGTGCGGGGTAGGACGGGTAAGCTGGTAGACGGCATTCTAACACCATCGTGAAGGTCTTGGGTCCCGCCCCCGGTCCGGGGATAGGGTATCTGCGACCTCGTGTGTCCTAGGTAGTGATATGACCGACCATCCCGACACCCCACACGCCGGCGCCGACGAGGCGAACTGGGAAGCGATCGCCCGCTTCCTGGCCGGGGAGTGCACCCCTGCGGAGGCCGAATCGGTCCGCGGGTGGGTGGCGGCGTCGCCCGAACGGGCGCGGATGGTCGCCGGTCTCGATGCCGCCCTCGGGCGCACCGACTACCCCGCGCCGGACGGGTTGGATGTCGAGTCCGCGCTCGCGAAGGTCCACGCCCGCATGCACGCCACCGCGGTGACGCCGATCTCGTCGGCGCCGTCTCGTCGCGCGGCCGAGGCGGCTGCCGCGGCGACCGTGGTGGAGCTCCCGTCGGTCGTCGCGGCTGCACCGCCGGCCGCCCCGCGCGTCGCCGATGCCTCGGGATGGGGACGCGCGCTGCCTCGCCTGGCGGCCGCCGCGCTGCTGCTCGTCGCGGGCACCACCTGGTACCTCAAGGGTCGCGCTCCGTCCGGGCTCTCCCCCGAGCGGACCATCGCCACTACGGTGGGACTTCGCGAGACGATCAACCTCCCCGACGGCAGCACCGTCGTCCTTGGCCCCTCCAGCGAACTGGTGATCGCCGCCGGCTTCGCCGAAGGGACGCGCACCGTGCGCCTGACCGGCGAGGCGTTCTTCGTGGTCAAGCACGATGCGACGCATCCGTTCGCCGTGGAGGCGCAGGGCACGCGCATCACCGATGTCGGCACCGAGTTCTCGGTGAGCAGCGATGACGAGGTCGGGGTGCAGGTCGCGGTGCGCGAAGGGGCCGTCGAGGTCCGCAAGAGCGCCAAGGGTGCGCCGGCGCAGCTCAACAAGGGCGACCGCGTGACGATCGGCAAGGACGACCTGGCGACCGTCCAGCGTGGTGGAGCGAGCGACGACGACTTCGCCTTCACGCGCGGCGCGCTCGTCTTCCGTGACTCGCCGATCGCCGAGGTGGTCGCCGACATCCGTCGGTGGTACGGAGTGGAGATCGTCCCCGGCACCGTGGCGATGTCGCAGAGCCACGTGACCGCGACCTTCAGCAACGAGAGCCGCACCGAGGCGTTGAATGTGATCGCGCTGGCGCTCGGCGCGGTCGTCGAGATGCGTGGCGACAGCGCGTTGCTCCGACCCCGCATCCTCCGCCCACCGCGCTGAGATGCGACACCGCGGCGCCCCCCGGCTGCTCCGCATCCTGACCGTGTCGCTCCCGCTGTTCGCCGGAGCGACTTTGTGCGCTCAGGGGATCTCGAATGCAGGGGTGCCGGCGCGTCCGACCGATCGTGCGCAGGCGGCGTCGCTGGGCGCGCCGCACGTCGGCGCCGGCAACCCGGGCGACGACGCCCTCACATCGCCGCTCGAACGCAAGATCGTCCTGCACCTGCGCAACGTGTCGCTGCGCGATGCCCTCGATCGGGTCGCAGCGGCGGCGCGATTCCGCCTTTCGTACAGCGCCGAGCTGCTCCCGCTCGACCGCTCGGTGCGCGCCAGCTTCGATTCCACCATGGTCTCGGCCGCCCTCGCCGAGCTGCTGCAGGGGATCGCGGTCACGGCGGTCGCGGCCGGTCCGGAACAGGTCGTGCTGACCCCGGTCTCGCGGCAGAGCAGCGCGATGGCCCGCGCGAGCGCCGAGCGCCAACCCGTGGCGCTCGATCGCGTGGTCGTCACGGGGAGTGCGAGCGGGCAATCGGAACGTGCCCTCACCGTCGCGCTGGATGTCGTGAACGGGCGTGCCGCCGAACAGGCGGGAGTGCGCACGCTCAGCGATGGCCTCAACGCCTCCGTCCCCGGCATCTGGGTGTGGGGGCAGTCCCCCACGAGCCTGCTCGCGCGGTACGCGAGCATCCGCGGGGCGAGTTCGTTCGGTGCGAGCTATCCCAAGGTCTACATCGATGGCATCGAGGTCGCGAACCCGCTCCTCGTCACGCAGTTCGACGGCGAGTCGCTGGAGCGCGTCGAGGTGATCCGCGGACCTCAGGGCGCGGCGCTCTATGGCGCTGACGCCATCAGCGGCGTCGTGAACTTCATCACGCGGCAGGAAGGGACCGACGCGGGCGCTCCTCGCGCCCGATTCCGGAGCGCGACCGGCCTGTCGCAGACGAGCTTCGCGCCGACGGCGGTGCTCGCCCAGGACTACGCGCTCTCGCTCAACGGTGGATCGCTCGCGCGCTCGGGACAGCTGCACCTGGCCGCGGGATCGCTCGGCGCGTACTACCAGGGCGCGACGCAGCAGTACTTCCGTGCGAACGGCGGCGGTCGATGGATCGGGGAGAAGACCACCGTGACCGCCACCGCGCGTCTGCTCTTCGAGCGCGTGGGCGCGGCGGTGAATCCGCTCGTCAGCGACTCGGCGCTCGCGATCGGCGGTGGGACGCCGCTCAACCCGACGCTCACCGCCGTGCCGCAGTCGGTGGGGCAGTACACCCTCGGCGCGACCGCCCGTTACGCGGCGGATGAGCGGTGGACGCACACCTTCGTCGCCGGGCTGGATGGCTACTCGCTGACGAACGTGGCCAACGAGACGACGCCCTTCCCGTCGAGCAGCGACTCGGCGTTGCGCGCATCGAGCGGACGTGCCGACCGGGCGACACTTCGGGCCAGCAGCGTGGCGCGGCTCGACCTCTCGCCAACGGTGAACGCGAGCTGGACCTTCTCCGCCGAACACTCGGCGCTGCGCGAGCAATCGGAGCAGGCGACGACGGTGACCGCCGGGAACCCGCGGACCGACAACCGCGGCCCCGGGAACGCGACCTCGCCGGTCGCGCCCTCCGTCACCCTTCCCGCGGTGCAGTGGCTGACGAGCACCGGCGTCGTCGGCCAGGCGGATCTCGCGTGGAAGAACGCGTTGTTCGTGACGGCCGGACTGCGCTTCGAGCGCAGTGACGCCTTCCTGAGCGCCACCCGGTACTCGACGTTGCCGATGCTCGGCGTGGCGACGGTGTTCGACTGGAACGGCACGACGCTCAAGCTGCGCGCGGCGTACGGCAAGGGGATCCGCGCTCCGCGCACCGCGAACCGCGTGACGGTGCAGGGTGGACTCCGTGCCTTGGCCTCGCTCTCGGATCTCGCCCCCGAGGAGCAGACCGGAGTGGAAGCGGGGTTTGATCTCTATCTCGGCGACGCACTGACGCTGCAGGTCACCCGCTTCGATCAGCTCGCCTCGGGGCTGATCCAGCAGGTGGTGATCGCGAACCCATCGAGCGGGTCGGGTTCGGGTGGTTCGGGGTCCGGTGGCTCCGGGTCCAACGGCTCGGGACGCATCGCGCTGCAGTACCAAAACGTCGGCGCCATCGCGAATCGGGGATGGGAGGTCGCGGGCACGGCGCGGAATGGTGCGCTCTCTCTCACCACCGCGCTCTCCTTCGTGGACAGTCATGTGCAGCGACTCGCGGCCGGCTACTCCGGCGATCTGCGTCGCAACGATCGCATTCTGGGCGTCCCCGCCGCGACCGCGAGCGCGACGCTCGCGTGGACCCGTCCGGAATGGAGCGCCTCGGTGGGCGTCTCGCGCGCCACCGATTGGATCGAGTACGATCGCGTGGAGCTGGCCAAGGCGTACGCGAACTTCGATCGACGCACCGTCCCGCTGATCGGCGCCGAGCTGCGCGGCTTCTGGCGCGACTACGACGGCAACACGCATCTCCGCGCGAGCTTCGCCCGTTCGCTCGGCAAGCGGCTCTCGCTGATCATCGGCGGCGAGAACCTGCTCGACATGCAGCGCGGGGAGCCGGACAACGTGACGATCCTCCCCGGTCGCACGATCACGACCGGGCTGCGGGCCTCGTTCTACTAGTCGGGGCGCGTCGGCCGAGGGGCCGGACGCGGTGGATCAGTCGGCGTAGGGCGACTCTTCGCGGTACGGATCCACGTCGTCGTCCTTGGCCGCCCAGATCTCGTGCGCCTTCTTGCGCTCGGCCTTCGTGGCCGCGACGACCGGCGGCGGCGTGTAGCCGGAGCCCTGCACGAGCTGCAGGACCATCTCGACGAGCATCGGGCTCAGATGCTGCCCGTACTTGAAGAGGTTCAGTGCGCGCGTGCGGTTCCCGAGCAGGAAGGCGAGGATCGACTTGTCGGCCTTGGCGGTGTTGCAGGTCTTGCAGCAGAGCACGAGGTTGTCGCGACGGTCGTAGGCCGTCTGCCCGCGGCGCGGCGTGACATGGTCGAGTGTGACCGCGCCCGGATGCACGCGCTTCTCGCAGTAGGCGCAGATCGGGCCGTGGGTCTTGAGCAGCCACTGCCGCGTGTCCTCATACGCCGCACGACCGGTCGGGACCGAGGTGAGCGTCGGTCGGGCCGGGCCTGGGCCGCCACGGCGACCGCGGCGAGGGGATCTGGAGCTGCGCTTCGGGGGCATCGATTCGGGAAAAGTGAACGGCGGCAACCCTTGAGGATACCACACCTGCCCCGAAATTCCGAATCCGGGGGGTCCCACCACCGGTCGTGGACGTTATCATTTACCCCGAAACTCCCCCTCTGCCCGGCAGGTCACCCGATGGATCGTCGCACATTCATGGGAGCGGCCGGTGCCGCCGCCCTCGCCGCGTCCTTGGTTCGTCCGCGCTCCGCCAGCGCCCGGACGCCGCTGCGTGCCGGGCGGGTCCTGCCGTCGCCGCAGCAGGCCGCGTGGCAGCGGAAGGAACGCGCGCTCTTCCTCCACTTCGGCGTGAACACCTTCACCGGTCGCGAGTGGGGTGAGGGGAAGGAGGATCCGGCGATCTTCAATCCGACGGCGCTCGACGCCCGTCAGTGGGCCCGCGCGGCGCGCGCTGCCGGCTTCACCTCGGTCGTCCTCACCGCGAAGCACCACGATGGCTTCTGTCTCTGGCCGAGCGCGGTGACGACCCACAGCGTGGCCTCGAGCCCGTTCCGCGGCGGGAAGGGGGATGTCGTCCGCGAGTTCACCGATGCCTGCAAGGCGGAAGGGATCGGCGCCGGACTCTATCTCTCCCCGTGGGATCGCCACGAGCCGAGCTACGGCGACACGCCGCGCTACAACGACTTCTACGAGAAACAGCTGACGGAACTGCTCACCCGCTACGGCACCCTCACCGAGGTCTGGTTCGACGGCGCCAACGGCGAAGGTCCGAACGGTCGCCGTCAGCAGTACGACTGGCCACGCGTGCATGCCACCGTGCGCCGACTGCAGCCCAAGGCACTGATGTTCTCCGACGCCGGGCCCGACATCCGGTGGATCGGCAATGAGCGCGGGGTGGCCGGCGACCCCAACTGGTGCACGATGGATCCCGCCGCGGTCCCCTATCCCGGTGCCGACGGGCCGCAGATCATCAACGCCCTCCAGCACGGAGATCCCGCGGGTACCGTGTGGCGTCCCGGCGAGGCCGACGTCTCGATCCGTCCCGGCTGGTTCTGGCGTGAGAGCGAGGACGCGAAGGTCCGCTCCGTGAACAACCTCGAGGAGCTCTACTACTCCTCGGTCGGGCGCAACGCGAACCTGCTCCTCAATGTGCCCCCGACGACCAAGGGGCTGCTCGGCGATGCCGACGTCACCTCGCTCTCCGGCTTCGGCGAGCGGATCGCCGCGACCTTCAAGAGCGACTTGGCCGCTGGCGCCACGGTCCGGGCATCGACCGGTGGTGCGACCGCGAAGGCGGTCGTGGATCCCGACCCCGATCGGGCATGGTTCGGTGGCGCCTCCGTGAGCGAAGGGACGCTCGACGTCGCGATGAACGGACCGGTCCGCTTCGACGTGATCGAGCTGCGCGAGCCGATCGCGACCTTCGGGCAGACGGTCGAGTCGCATGAGGTCGCGGCGCGCGTGGACGGCGCATGGCTCACCGTCGCCCGCGGTTCGACCGTCGGCAACAAGCGCCTGCACCGGATCGAGCCCGTCACCGCCGATGCGGTACGGATCACGGTGAAGAGCACGATCGGTGAACTGCGTGTGAGCCGCGTCGGCCTGTACGCCCGCCCGCGCTAGCCCCGCGTCAGGCCACGCCGAGCAGACGTACCAGGAGGATCGCGCTCCCGCAGAGGAGCGTCAGTGAGCCCGCGACCGTGAGCACCACGCGCGGGCCCACGCGCGCCAGTGCCTTGAGGTCGACGCCGAGTCCCAGGGCCGCCATGGAGAGGATGGTCAGCGAGGTCGCGGCGCCGCGGGTGCTCTCGACGACGCTGACCGGAACGATGCCCGTCGCGCGCACGAGCGCGAGCACCAGGAACGCCGCGATGAACCACGGGATCAACGGCACCCGCTTCGCCTGTTCCGCGCGCCCGCGCTCTCGCCGGCGCTTCAGGAGCGAGACGCCGGCGACGACCGGTCCCAGCAGCAGGACGCGCAGCAGCTTCACGAGCGTCCCCATCTGCACGGCCGCAGCCCCCGCGGGAACCGTCGCCGCGACGACCTGCGGCACCGCATACACGGTCAGTCCGGCGACGGCTCCGTACTGGGTCGCCGTGAGTCCGAGCAGCGGCATCAGCGAGGGGAGCCAGACCACGACGACCACCCCCATCGCGGCGGTGATCGCGATGGCGGCCGCCACATCCTCACCGTCGGCGTCGATCGCCGGGGCCACGGCCGCGATCGCCGAGTTGCCGCAGATCGCATTGCCGCAGGCGATGAGCACCGCCAGCGGGCGCCCGAGCCCGAGCGCCCGCCCGAGCGCGTAGCTGCCGGCGAGCGTCGCCGCGACCACGATCGCGATCGCCACCGGGAGGGCGGCACCGTTGCGGATCAGTGCCGGGAGATCCACCGAGAGACCGAGCAGCGCGACCGCGAACTCGAGCACGCCCTTGGCCGAGAAACGGATCCCGGGCGTCCAGCGCTCGTCCGGCGTCCAGAAGGCGCGCACCACGGCACCGACGAGGATCGCGAGCACCAGGGCTTCGAGATAGGGCTGCCCGAGCACCTGCTCCTCCGCCCGCTGCAGGAAGCGCGCGACCACGGCGATGCCGACGCACAGCCCCACCCCGGGAACGAGGAGGCTTGGCGATGTCGCAGGGTGTGCGGGGCGGCTCACGGAGGAAATATGCAATGGGTGACAGGTGAACCGATGCCCCGTCGCGCCGTTCTCCGTAGATTTCGGCGTGCCGAATCCGCTAAGACTCTCGCTGGTGATCCCCTGCTACAACGAGTCGGGGAATCTGGCCGCGCTCGCGAAGGCGCTCGCGCCGCTCGTCGTGCGTCCGGAGGTCGAAGTGATCCTCGTGGACAACGGCTCCACCGACGACTCGCCGCGCCTGCTCGCCGAGCTGACTGCCGCCGCCCCCGCGCTCCGGTCGGTACGGGTGCCGGTGAACCAGGGATATGGCTTCGGGATCCTGAGCGGGCTCCGTGCCGCCACGGGCGACGTGCTGGGATGGACCCACGCCGATCTGCAGACGGATCCCACCGATGCGCTCGTCGCCTTCGCGAAGTTCACCGCTGCGGCCGAGCCGCGTCGCCTCTTCGTGAAGGGGCGACGGCGGCGCCGCCCGCTCTTCGACGTGACCTTCACCGCCGGGATGACGCTCTTCGAAGGACTCGTGCTCGGCAGCTGGATGGTGGACATCAACGCCCAGCCGACGATGTTCCATCGCGATTTCTTCGCGCAGTGGTCCGATCCGCCGCACGATTTCGCGCTCGACCTCTACGCCTATCATCGCGCGCTGTCGCAGGGGTTGGTGGTGGAACGGGTCCCGGTGGACTTCGGGATCCGGCGCGCGGGGTTCGGGCACAACGCATCGTTCGCCAACAAGCTCAAACTCTCGCGCCGCACGGTGGACTACACCTTCGCGCTGCGCCGTCGCATGCGAGGCACCGACACATGAAAATCCCGCTCCGGATCGCTCACCGCGTCAACACGGTCGAGGGGTTGAAGGCGACCCCGCGCGAATACGGCGTGGAGATGGACCTCCACGCCTATGGCGACCGTCTGGTGGTCCACCATGACGCCTGCACCGATGCCCTCGACTTCGAACGGTGGCTCGACGCCTACGCGCATGCGTTCGTGATCCTCAACGTGAAGGAGGAGGGGATCGAGAGCCGCGTCCGCGCGATGGCGCTCGCGCGCGGGATCGAGCGGTTCTTCCTGCTCGATCTCTCCGTGCCGGCGCTGGTGAAGATGGTGCGCGCGGGCGAGCACCGGGTCGCGGTACGGGTATCCAAGTACGAAGCCGTGGCCGGAGCGCTCGCACTCGGCGGGCTCGCCGAGTGGATCTGGCTCGACGTGTTCGACCCCGAACTGCCGGTCACGGCGGACGAATACCGCGCCCTCCAGGCGGCGGGATACAAGATCTGCCTCGTGTCACCGGAGTTGCACGGGCGCGACATCAGCGAGATCGCGTCGCTCAAGTCGCGGTTGGAGCGCGACGGGCTGACGGCCGACGCCGTCTGCTCCAAGCGCCTCGACCTCTGGTGACTCCGCGGTCGTGCGGCGCGCTCAGTGCGCGAGCAGCCGCGCGATCCGGAACGGTGTGATGTCGAAGCGCGGATCACGCTCCATCACGAGGTCGGCGACGAGCTCTCCGATCGCGGGCGCGAACTTGAAGCCATGCCCCGAGCAGGGACTCACCACCGTGACCTGCTGGTGCGCCGGATGGCGGTCGATCAGGAAATGCTCGTCGGGGGTGTTCGTGTAGAGACAGACCGAGGCGCTGCGGTGAACGCCCGCGAGCCCCGGGAGGAATCGCTTCGCCAGAGAACGCACGGCGTGGATCTCCTCCGCGCCGACCTCGCGCGACACCTGCGCCGCCGTCGTCGGGCGCCCCTGATGGTGCAGCGCGATCTTCAACCCGTCGCCGGTGTCCGGAAAGCCGTACCACGCCCTCCCGGGCGTCGATTCATGGATGAACACCGGCATGCGCTCCGGTGCGGAGTCCTTGGGGCGCACCGACTCGAACCAGTGCACCACATTGCGCTCCACGACCAGCGGGAGCGCCAGGTCGCCGAGCATCGGCCCGGTCCACGCGCCCGTCGCGAGCACCAGATGGTCGGCGCGCGTCACTCCGCTCGCACTCTCCACCTCGACCCCGCCGCCGGTGAGCGCTCGGAAGCCGCGCACCTCCTCGCCCAGACGGAGCGCCGCACCGGCGTCGCGGGCGACATCCAGATGCGCCGTGATCGACTGCTCGGGGTCGAGCATCCCCGCACGCGGCTCGAACACCGCGACGTGCTCCGATGGCAGATGGAACGCCGGGAATCGCACCGTCACCGTCGTCGAGTCGAGCAGCTCGTGCGGCAGGCGATGCTCCTCCGCGCTGGCGAGGGCTCCCGACACCACCACCCCGTCGCGCGGCCCCATCATCAGCCCGCCGGTACGACGGAACAGCGTGCGTCCCGTCTGTCGCTCGAGCGCGTCCCACAGGGCGTACGCGCGCTGCACGAGGGGCACATAGAGCGGGTGCTCGAAGTACGCCTCGCGGATGATCCGCGAACGTCCGTGCGACGATCCCTGGTCGTGCGGCGGGGCGAATCGGTCGAACCCGATCACCCGCACGCCTCGCTCCGCCAGATGCGCAGCGGTCGCCGAACCGGCAGCGCCGAGTCCGACGACCGCGACGGTCATGGTCATGATCGTTCGTGCCTAGCCGAGGGTCACTCGCCGTACGGGATCCAGATGTTCTTCACATGGGTCGCACGACGCAGATACTCGCGCCCCTCACCCTGCTCGCCCTTCAGCAGATCGCGCGCGAAGGCCTCGCACCAGCTCTGCTTCATGTTGCCGGTGCTCGCCAGCTCGCACATCCGCACGCCGTCGGCGGAGCCGCGATACCAGATCGCATCCACGTCGTCGTGGTCGGCGAGGGTCTTGGCGAGCTCGTCGCGATGCCCCGTGACGATGTTCACCACGCCGCCGGGGAGGTCGCTCGTCTCGAGGATCTGGTAGAAATCCGTCACCGCCAGCGGGTGGCGCTCGCTGGGCACGGCGACGACGGTGTTCCCCGCGGCGATCGCCGGAGCCACCAGACTCAGGAAGCCGAGCAACGGATGCGCGTCGTCGGCCGCGATCCCGATGACACCCACCGGCTCGTGCATCGCCAGGGTGACGCCGCGGATCGGAGTCTGATGCACCTGTCCGTCCCACTTGTCGGCCCAGGCGCCGTACGTGAAGAGTCGTGCGATGGTCGCCTCGACCTCGGCGCGCCCGTCCTTGCCGGTGAGCGACTTGAGTCGTGCCGCGAACTCGTCGGCGCGCGCCGACAGATTCTCGGCGATGTAATAGAGGATCTGTCCGCGCCCGTGCCCGCTGACGCGCGACCAGCTCCCCGCGGCTCCCCGCGCCGCTTCGACGGCGTTGCGGATGTCCTTGCGGTTCCCTTCGCCGACCTCGCCGACGATCGCGTTCCCGGCACCGATCACGCGGATCGAGTAGCCGCTGTCGGGCCGCGCCTGCTTGCCGCCGATGTAGAGCTTGGCGGTGCGGTCCACGCTCTCCCCGCGCGCGAGCGGGCTCGCCGCCTTGGCGGCGGCGTGCTTCTTGGACGCGACGACCTTCGTGGTCTTGGTCTTGGCGCTGGTCTGCCAGTCGGCCTTCAGGTATTCCCACATCCCTTCACGGCCACCTTCGCGACCGTAGCCCGACTCGCGGTAGCCACCGAACCCTGCCGCCGCATCGAAGAGATTGGTGCAGTTCACCCACACCACACCCGCCTTCACCTTGGGGGCGATGTCGAGCGCGAGATTGATGTTGTCGCTCCAGACACTCGCCGCCAGACCGAACGGGGTGTTGTTCGCGAGTGCCACCGCTTCCTCCGGCGTGCGGAAGGTCATCGCGACCAGCACCGGTCCGAAGATCTCCACCTGCGCGATCATCGAACTCGGTGCGACGTTCGTGAACAGCGTCGGCGGATAGAACGAGCCCTCGCGCGGCACCGCCCAGCTGGGCTGCCAGCACTTCGCCCCTTCCTGCGCCCCCTGTTCGACGAGCGTCCGGATGCGCTCCAGCTGCACCGGCGCGACGATCGCTCCCATGTCCACCGTCTTGTCGAGCGGCGAGCCCACGCGGAGCTTCTCCATCCGCGCGCGCAGCTTCTCGACGAGCCGATCGGCGATCCCTTCCTGCATCAGCAGGCGCGAGCCGGCGCAGCAGACCTGTCCCTGATTGAACCAGATGGCGTCCACGACCCCTTCGACCACACTGTCGAGGTCGGCGTCGTCGAACACGATGAAGGGACTCTTGCCGCCGAGCTCGAGCGAGAGCTTCTTGCCGCTCCCGGCGGTCGCTTTGCGGATGATGCGGCCGACATCGGTGCTCCCCGTGAAGGCGAGTTTGTCCACGTCGGCGTGATCCACGAGCGCCGCGCCCGTCGCGCCGTCACCAGTGATGATGTTGAGCACGCCCGGCGGGAGTCCGGCCTCCTGCGCCAGTTCGGCGAAGGCGAGCGCCGAGAGCGGGGTGAACTCCGCCGGCTTGAGGACGATCGTGCAGCCGGCGGCGAGCGCCGGTCCGATCTTCCACGCGAGCATCAGCAGCGGGAAGTTCCACGGGATGATCTGTCCCACGACCCCGACGCCGTGATAGCCGGCGAACTCGGAGTCGAGCAGCTGCGCCCACCCGGCGTGATGGTAGAGGTGACGAGCCACGAGCGGGATGTCGATGTCGCGCGTCTCACGGATGCTCTTTCCGTTGTCCATGGACTCCAGCACGGCGAGCAGGCGCGCGTTGCGCTGCACCGCGCGCGCGAGGGCGTACAGGTGCTTGGCACGCGCGTGCGCGCTGAGCTTCTGCCATCCCGGGAGCGCGGCGCGCGCCGCCGCCACGGCCGCGTTCACGTCGCTCTGCGACCCCTGCGCGACCTTCGCGAGCACCTTCGTCGTGGCGGGGTCGATCACCTCGAACTGCGCGCTCCTCAGCGGCTTGGTCCAGGCACCCTTGATGAAATGTCCGAACGAACGCCCGTGATGCTCGAGCCAGGCGAGGGCCGGCTTGTCGCTCTCCGGCGCGGGGCCGTAGTCCATCGTGGCGAAGATCTCGGAGACGGTGGAGGCCATCGGTTATACCATCGGCTGGCGGTGGGTCGCGGAATAGCGCCCGGTGGAGAAGTGTTCGAGCTGGCGCTCGATGTCGGTGAGCAGTCCGCTCGCGCCGAACCGGAAGAGATCGGGGCGCAACCAGCGGTCGCCCAGCTCCTCCTTCATGAGGTACAGATACTCGAGCGAGTTCTTGGCCGAACGGATCCCGCCCGCCGGCTTGTAGCCCACGGCGAATCCCGTGTGTTCGAAATACGCGCGGATCATCCGCGCCATGACGAGGCTCACGGGGAGGGTCGCGTTCACCGGCTCCTTGCCGGTGCTCGTCTTGATGAAATCGGAGCCGGCCATCATCGCGACCATCGAGGCGCGCGCCACATTGGTCAGCGTCGCCAGCTCCCCCGTCGCGAGGATCGCCTTCATGTGGGCGTCGCCGCACGCCTCACGGAAGGCGCGGACCTCGTCGTAGAGCGCGTTCCAGTTGCCGGTGAGCACATGGCCGCGCGTGATGACGATGTCGATCTCCTTGGCGCCCGCGGCGACACTCGAGCGGATCTCGGCCAACCGGGTCTCGAAGGGGGAGAGTCCGGCGGGGAAGCCGGTGCTCACCGCCGCGACCGGGATCCCCGAATCGCCGAGGGCCTCGACCGCGACGGGCACGAGCTGATGGTAGACGCACACCGCGCCGGTCGTGATGTGCAGCCCCTCCACGCCGAGCTGCGCCTCGAGCTCCGGGCGCAACGGCCGCATGGCCTTGGCGCAGAGTCGGCGCACGTTCCCCGTGGTGTCGTCGCCGGAGAGCGTCGTCAGGTCGATCATCGTGATCGCCCGGAGCAGCCAGGCCGCCTGCCACTGCTTCTTGACGGTGCGACGCGTCGGGATCGTCGCCGCGCGGCGTTCGGCGGCGCTCTTGTTCACCCGTTGGGCGAGCACCAGATCGAGGTCCAGCGGCTGCCCCGGATTGCGGGCCACATGGTCGCCGGGGAGCTCGTGCGACGGCGGCGCGACCACGGGGTCACGACCGGCGAGTTTGAGGTTCGGGCGCATGGCGTCCATAATGAATGCTCGGTCCAGGATGGCGAATCCGAAAGATAGCGGTTTCGCGCGCCCCTGGCGGCACCTTCGAGGCTCTGGAGATCCGATGCACTGCGTTGCTTTCACGAATGGCCGATCGCCCCTCTCCGTCGCGTCCGTCTCGTCCGGCGCGTGCCGGGCGCTCACGCTCCTGCTCGCCCTCGGCCAACTCGCCGGCGCGCAGGGCGCGCCCGCGCGCCGGCCCGCCGCGGCTCCCGCCGGAGCCATCCCGGCCGACACCACCGCCCGCGAGACCCTGGCCCCCGGCGTCACCCACACCCGACTCGTGCGCAACGCGGGGCCATTCATCGTCAACGTCATCCGCGTCGACCGGCGCACCGCCAACGTCACCTTCGAGCACGCCCGTGCCAACGACGCGCTCCGCGGTCGTGAGAAGACCACGTCGATGGTGCAGCGCCGCACCGCCAAGGGCGCGACGATCCTCGCCGCCGTGAACGCCGACTTCTTCAACCTCCAGACGGGCGAGAGCGAGAACAACCAGGTGATCGCCGGCGAGTGGTGGAAAGGGCAGAAGGTGACCGATTCCCCCTACGACACCTTCCACAACCCGCACATCCAGTTCGCGATCGACGCCAAAGGCGCGCCCCTGATCGACCGCTTCGTCTTCGAGGGGACGGCCAGTGCCGGCGCTCTGTCGATCCCGATCATCACGATGAACTTCAACCCCTCGGGCAACCCCGAAGGGAGTGCGCTCTACACCTGGCGCTACGGCACCCTCACCCCCCGCGACACCGCCCGCGCGACGGTCGAACTCACGCTCGACGAGGCCGGGCGTCGCGGCGACACCCTGCTCTACGTCCGCCGCGGCGTTCCGGTCGGGAGCTCGGGGAACGTCATCCCACCCCTCGGTGCCGTGCTCGCCGGTTACGGCGCGCGCAGCAAGGAGGTCGCCGCCTTCGCCGACAGTGACACGCTCAAGGTGCTCCTCGGCGTCAACCCGGCACAGTCGCGCGGACCGCTCGATCTCGTGATCGGCGGCTGGCCCCGCATCCTGCGCGACGGCGTGAACGTCGCGCCCCGTGCCGCCGCCGACGAGGGGACGCTCTCGCGCAACGCCGAGGTGCGGCATCCGCGCACCGCCATCGGCTTCAGCCGCGACAGCAGCGTGGTGCTCATCGTCACGGTGGACGGGCGCAGCAAGACGAGCGTCGGGATGACCACCACCGAACTCGCCGACCTCATGAAGGAGCTGGGGGCCGCCCACGCCATGAACTTCGACGGGGGTGGCTCCACCACGATGGTCGTCCGCGACAGGATCGTGAACACCCCGACCGACGCCACCGGCGAGCGGGAGATCGGCTCGGCGCTGCTCCTCCGGGCCAAGCCGAAACCGTAGTTCGCGGCGTGACGTATAATTAGCACCCACCAGGAGCGTGTCGTGAAGCGTTCGTCCACAGTCGTGCTCACTCTCGTGCCCGCCTTCGCGGCGGCCGCGTGCGGCAATTCCACTCCGCCCCCCGACCCCTGTCTTCCCGAGACGTACTCGGCGCAGGCGTGTCAGTACGCCGTCGAACATCGCGGCTACTACCATGACGGGCACTGGTTCCCGCACGTCTATCCGCAGCCGTTCTTCTTCTACAACAACGCCTACACGGGCTACGTCGCCCGGGGCGGACGTGTGATGCCGGTCGAGGCGGGGCGCTACAGCCCGTCGCTCGCGCGCGGGAGCCGCGGCACGACCTCGCGCGGCGGCTTCGGCTCGTCGGGCTCCGCCCGGTCGTTCGGCGGCGGGCGCTTCAGCATCGGAGGCTGATCGTGCAGCGCAAAGTCACCGAGGAGCGCCCGAACTGGAAGACGCGCGTGGAAGAACGCGGACTCGTCTGGCACACGCCGGACGAGTACATCTACTGGCACGAAGGGGTCCACTACGAGTTCGGCGCCGAGGAGATCGAGAAGATCGAACGCGCCACGAACGAGCTGCACGCGTTGTGCCTGAGCGCGGTGCAGGTCGTGATCGACGAGAAGCGCTACGATCAGCTCAAGATCCCGCCCTCGGCGATCCCGCTCATCGAGAAGAGCTGGGAAGCGGAGCCGCCGTCGCTCTACGGCCGCTTCGATCTGGCGTACGACGGCGTGAGCCCGCCGAAGATGCTGGAGTACAACGCCGACACGCCGACCTCGCTGCTCGAGGCTGCGGTGATCCAGTGGGACTGGATGCAGGACCGATTCCCCAAGTGGGACCAGTTCAACTCGCTGCACGAGTCGCTGGTCGCGCTCTGGCGCGAGTTCCAGCCCTATCTCCCCGCGCCGGGCCCCGACGGACACATGGTGCACTTCACGTCGATGGACGACGTCGAGGACGCCATGACGACCGCGTATCTTGCCGAGACCGCGGCGCAGGCCGGCTTCCGCGTGAAGATGCTCGCCATCGACGACATCGGCTGGAACGATCTCGCCCGCGAGTTCCGCGATCTGGACGAGGAGCGGATCACCACCCTCTTCAAGCTCTACCCGTGGGAGTGGATGGCGAGCGAGGCCTTCGCCGCGCATGTGCTGCCGTCGGAATCGGTGATCATCGAGCCGGCCTGGAAGATGGTGCTCTCCAACAAGGGGATCCTCCCCATCCTGTGGGAGCTCAACCCGGACAGCCCGTATCTGCTGCCGGCCTACTTCGATGAACCGCACGACATGTTCGAGTGGGTCAAGAAGCCGCTCCTCTCGCGCGAAGGCGCGAACGTGACCGTGCATACGATGCAGGATCACATCGAGGGGACGGGGAGCTACGGCGCCGAGGGGTTCGTCTTCCAGCAGCTGGCCTCGATCCCGCTCTTCGAGGGGCGTCGTCCGGTGATCGGGTCGTGGATGATCGGGCAGTCGGCGTGCGGGATGGGGATCCGCGAATCCGATGGCTGGGTGACCGACAACACCTCGCGATTCGTCCCGCACATCTTCCGGTGACGGGCTGAGGGCGTCCCCGTTCGGCCACCGCGCGCGTGGCCGAACGGGGCGGTTCGGGGTATTCTTCCCCGATGCACCTCTCTCTCCGCCTCGCCGTTCTCACGACCGTGCTGTGCGCGTTGACGCCGGTCGCCCACGCGCAACAGAAGGCGCCGCAGAAGTCGCCGTCGAAGGCACCAGCCGCGCCGGCCCCGGCTCCGGAGTTGACGAAGGGGGTCGGCTACCCCGCCATCGACTCCATCCGACTGATCGCGGATCTCTCCGCACTCTCGGCCGACTCGATGGATGGCCGCAAGATGGGGAGCGCCGGGAACATCCGCGCGCGCGCCTACATTCTGCGCCAGTTCCAGGTGGCCGGGCTCGCGCCCTTCGCGCAGCGCTATACGTATCCCTTCACGGCGCTCCGCCCGGGCGGGACGACGCAGGGGACGAACCTCATCGGGTTCGTCGAGGGGACGCGTCGGCCGGACCGGTACATCGTCCTCTCGGCGCATTTCGACCACCTCGGCAGCAAGAACGGGGTGATCTACAACGGGGCCGACGATAACGCCTCCGGGACCGCTGGTGTCCTCGCGATCGCGCGCTGGCTCAAGGACAATCCGCCCGAGAACTCGATCATCATCGCCCTCTTCGACGGCGAGGAGCAGGGGCTGCTCGGCTCCAACGAGTTCGTGAATCACTCGCCGGTGGCACTCGACAAGATCGCCGCCGATGTGAATCTCGACATGATCGGGCGCAACGCCCGCGGCGAGCTCTGGGCCGCCGGTGCCACGCCGTGGATCGTGATGCATCCACTCCTCGACGCGATGATCCCGACCGCGCCGGTGACGCTCAAGCTCGGGCATGACAGCGGCACGGGGAAGAACAACTGGACGCAGCAGTCGGATCAGGGACCCTTCCATGTCGCGCGGATCCCGTGGGTGTATTTCGGCGTCGAGGATCACCCCGACTACCACCAGCCCGGCGACAAGTTCGCCAAGATCCCGCCCGGTTTCTTCGTGAGCAGCGTGCGCACCATCGCCGAGTTCGTGCGGCGGCTGGATCGCGGGATCGAGCCCGTGGTGGCCGCAAAGCTGCGGGGCCCCGCCGGCAAGTAGCCGACGGGGCCCCGAGCGTCGAGCGGGCGGGTCAGAAGCTCGTCGCCAGCGCGAGCGAGACGTTGCGACGCGGCTCGGCGCGGAAGAACGACGAGTTCGCCGCCTCCGAGTAGAGCACGTTCGTGAGGTTGTTCACCGCGATGGTCAGGTCCTGGTGCGTGCGACCGATCGTCAAGCCGCGGATGCCGCCGCGCAGCGTGTGCACGGTGAAGGCGGGGAGGCTGTTCCCGATCGGGCTCTGCCCGGAGGCGATGTCCTTCTGCTCGCCGTTGCGACGCAGCGCGTACTCGATCCAGCAGCGGTCGATCGTCCACGACGCCGCGAGGTTGAGCTTGCTCGCGAAGGTGTCGCCGATCGGGATCTTCGGGTCGAGCACGTTGGTCGACTTGATCGACGAGTAGTTGGCGCGGAGCGCGATCCCGTGGTCGAGCAGAAGTCCGGCGCCGATCTCGCCGCCGCGGCTGCGGATCCGCCCGACGTTCACGTTCTGGTAGACGGGGAGCCGGTTCTGCGTGGCGCCCGTCGGGACGACGAGGATGCCGTTCGAGATGTCGTTGTTGAACACCGACAGCTCGGCGCTGAAGCGCGTGCGGCGGAACTTGATGCCGAGGTCGGCGTTGACGCTCGTCTCGGGCTTGAGGTCCGGGGCGGCGATCTGGATGGCGCTCCCTTCGGGCGTCGGGCCATTGAAGTAGCGCTCGACGAGGTTCGGCGCACGGAATCCGCTCCCGTAGGTCGCCACGATGTTCACATCGTCGGTGAGGCGGAAGAGCGCATTCGCTGCGTAGACGCCCGTCCCGTTGGAGTGCCCCGGGATGACGGTCGTGAACTTCGGCGTGTACTTGGTGGAGCTCTGCACCTTCTGGAGGCGTCCACCCACGATCAGCGTGAGACGATCGGTGGCGGCCACACTGCCCTGGGCGAAGGCGCCGACGCTCTGCAGGGTCGCGTTCGGCACCGACGAGGTGTTGGAGCCCTGCGGCGTCGGCGGACCGAAGCCGATCACGGTCTGGGTGCTGGTGTCGGTGTTGAAGGAGCGGTCCTGGAAGGCATCCGCCCCGTAGGTGAGCACCACGCTCGAGAGCGCCTTCACGAACTCGAGACGCGAGCCGACCGTGGTCAGATCGGTGTAGTTCCCGGTCTGGATCGACACCCCCGCGCCGGGCGGCGTCCCCGGACCGAACGGGATGAAGATGTCCTGCGCGAGCGTGCGGCGGTTCCGCTGGGTGTAGGCCGTGAACTCGACCTTGTCGGCGAAGGGGAGCTTCATCGCGTTGCGCGTGTAGCCGGCGCTCAGCTTCTGGAAATCCTGGTGCGGGTACTGGATCTGGATCTTGGTGTCGTCGCCGCCGAGCGCCTTGTTCGGGATGTACCCGAAGCCGGCGTTGTCGGCCATGTAGCGTTCGGCCTTCACGAAGGCCGAGCCGCCCGAGGCACTGCGCCAGGCGAGTGACCCGTTCATCGAGTTGTCCTTCACGCCCCCGTCGAGCACTTCCGTGTCGTTGGCGAGGGTGAGCTTGCCGAAGGTGCCGGCGGGCGCCGAGTAGTTGCCGACGCGGCGGGCGGTCCCGCCGATGCGCCAGGCGAAGTCACCGGCGGTCCCCATCAGCGAGCCTTCGCCCTTGCCGAGCGCGCCGCTGCTGCCGTACTGGTAGGCCGCACGCCCGCTCATCGTGGCCGGCCCGCCGCGTACGAACGGGGACTGCGTGATGAGGTTGATCACGCCGCCGATCGCGTCGGTGCCGTAGAGCACCGAGGCGGGGCCGCGGACGACCTCCACCCGTTCGATGGACGAGATGTCCACGAGCGCCGGGAGTTCGCCGAAGTCCTGCTGACGGCGCGAGTTGTTGAGCCGCATCCCGTCCTCGAGGAGCAGGATGCGCTGGCCACGCTGACCGCGGATCGATGGGCGATTCTGGTTCGGTCCGACGCCGATCACATCGACGCCGGGAAGTTCGCGGAGCAGGTCGGCGGCGTTGGCCGGGGTCCGTTCGCGCACGGCGGTGGTGTCGAGCACGCTGACCGGGGTCGGCACGTCGTGCACATCGGTCGCCTGTCGGGTGGCGGTCACGGTCACCGCGCGGAGCTGGGCGGCGGCTTTGGCCACCGAGTCGGCGGTCGTCTTGCTCTTGGGGGCTGCAGGCTGCTGAGCCGTCAGGGCTGCCGGCGCGGTCACGACGAGCGAAGCGACGGCGGCGGCACGGAGGGCGGAGCGGCGGAGAATGAAGAGGCTAGGCATCGTCCGAAGTGGTGAGAGAGATGGACGGACGATACCGGTGCACGCAGACGCGCACCATTCGGAGAGTTACGGAAGAAAACCCCTTAGGGGTTACCCGGTTACTCGCCCTCTAAAGCCTTACAGAATATGGGGTTGGAATATCCGTAAAAGTACGGATTCCCATACCGGATTCAGCCCAGTAGCCCTTGCTCGAGTGCCAATCGGGTGAGTCCGGCAACGGTGCGGATCCCCAGCTTCCGCATCAGCGAATCGCGGTGCGCCTCCACGGTACGGGTGCTGATCCCGAGCGCCGCGCCGATCTCCTTGTTGGTCTTCCCCTCGGCGATGTGGATCAGGATCTCGCGCTCGCGACCGGTGAGGACGTCCACGGCCTGGGGCGGCTTGACCTGGCGGTCTATCGGCTCCTGTGGTGCCGTGCCGTTGCGGAGCGCCTCGGCCAGCTGCCGCGCGACCTGCGGCGAGAACCAGGCGTCGCCGCTCCGCACCGTCGTGATGGCATCGCGCAGTTCGGCGGGGGTGGAGTCCTTGCGCAGATAGCCGTGGGCGCCTGAGCGCACGCTCTCGAGGATGTACTCGAGGTCGTCGTGCACGGAGAGCATCAGGATCCGGATCTGCGGCACGCGCTCGAGCAGTTCGCTCACGGCGTGGAGCCCGGAGCCACCCGGCATGGAGATGTCGAGGACGACGACGTCCGGCTGCAGCGCGACCGCCGCGCTCACCGCCTCGACGCCGCTCGAAGCTTCACCGATCACGGCGAAGCGCACGCCGTCGTCGAGGACGTGACGGATCCCTTCGCGCACCACACTGTGGTCGTCGACCACGAGCACTTTGATCGGACCGTGTTCGCTCACGCGTCGTCCTCTGGCAAGACCGGCACCTGGATCTCGATGTCCACGCCGGCGCCGCGCGACGAGCGCACGAGCACCGAGCCGCCGAGTGCGAGGATCCGTTCGCGCATCCCGACCAATCCAAGATGGCCTTCGGACTCGGCGCGCGACAGCTCACCGTCACCGTCGAACCCGGGTCCACTGTCGCTGATGCGGAGGATCACCGCTGAGGCGGTGACGGTCATGAGCACGCGCGCGGGCGCTCCGGAGGCATGACGCGCCACGTTCGCGAGCGCCTCCTGCAGCGCTCGGAAGAGTGCGACCTCCGCCTCATCGGCGAGGAGCGGGAGTTGCTTGGGGGCGTCGATCGTCACGTGCACCCCGCGCCGTTCGTGGTAGTCGGCCACGAGGGAGCGGAGGGCCGGCAGCAGCCCGAGGTCGTCGAGGAGCGACGGGCGCAGATCGTTCACCACGTTCCGGATGCCGCGCATCCCCTCGTCCACGAGCTCCACCGCGCGCTGCAGCCGCGCCGCCACCGGGGGATCGCTCTCGGTGAAGCGTTCGCTCATGACGCCGAGTTGCATCTTCACCGCGGCGAAGACCTGTGCCGTCTCGTCGTGCAGTTCGAGCGAGAGTCGCCGACGTTCCTCCTCGTGCTGCTGCACCATGCGGCGCGAGAGTCGCTCCAGGTCGATGGTGCGCACCTGCAGGCGGCTCGCGAGCTCGGCGTTCACGAGCAGGAGGATCCCCGCGCCCACCGCGAGCAGGAAGAGGATGTCGATGTAGTAGCCCCAAGGGTTCCACGCCCCGCGCGCGCGCAGGATCGGGTAATCCAGGTGATGGAGTCCCCAGAGCAGGAAGGTCCACCCGAGCAGCGTGCTCGCGCCCTCGGTCTCCCTCCGCTTGAAGCGGAGGAGCACATAGCCGGTCCAGAGCGTGGCGGCGGAGAGGAAGAGCACGGCCGGGACGGCGGCCAGCGTGAAGTTCTCGAGCCGGATGACCGCGATGTAGCTCCACGCCAGCGGGAAGCCGACGAACACGTAGTACCAGCGGCGCCACCGTGCCGCGTGCGCGAACTTGAGCGCGGCCCAGAGCAGGGCGAGGGCCGTCCAGCCGGTGACGACCTGGTGCCAGAAGAGCCAGGCCCGGTCCCCCGTCGCGATGAACACGATGATCACCGTGATGCGCAGCAGGAACAGTCCGAAGGCGAGCCCCCACCAGCCGAAGTGCTGCTGTCGGCTGCGACGCCACAGTCCGATGCACAGCGCGGAGAGAGCGGCGGTGATCCCCGCCTGCAGGAGCGCGGCCGCGAACTCGCCCGCGGGCACACCGGGGGCGGAGGTGATCTGCGCGAGCACGGTCGTGATGGTGGCGATCATCGGCCGTCTCCCGGCAGCCGCTGCGCGATGGCGCGCAGGGCGCACGCCAGACGGGCCTCGCCCTCACCGCTCACGCGCTCGGTGGGGCAGGCGAACTCGACCATCGCGTCATCGAAGGCGCGG
>CAZAGK010000055.1:0-22665 GCA_964484775.1 uncultured Gemmatimonas sp.
CGACATGCTCATGCCGATCATCGCCTCGGTGCCGCTGCAGCTGTTGGCGTACTACATCGCCGTGAAGCGTGGCGCGAACGTCGACCAGCCGCGCAACCTGGCCAAGAGCGTCACGGTCGAGTAGCGGCGTCAGGAGTGTGACGAAGGCCCCGGCGCATGCTCGCCGGGGCCTTCGTGCGTCCGGCCGCTACTGCCCGCGCTCGGGGCCGTGGCGCGCGTCCTTGATGGCGGCGATCGCCCGTCGCGCCGCGTCGGCGTCGCTGGTGGCGGGGAACTCCTCGACGATGCGTCGGAGCTCCACCAGGGCGCGCCCTTCGTCGTCGAGCGGGCCGAGGTAGAGATCGATGAGCTTCTGCATGGCGTAGAGACGGAGTTCGGCCCCGATCCCCGGTAGCTCGCGGGCCTGCAGGAACCGCTCGCGCGCGCGCGCCGGCTCCCGAAGGTGCGTGCGATACAGCTCGCCGGCGCGGATCAGCGGCCAAGGGTTCGCGGGCTGCGCGAGCGCGACCGCTTCCCAGGCATCCACGGCTTCGGCGAACCGTTCCTGCACCTCGAGCGCCTGGATGGCGGAGTGCTGCTGCGCGTAGGTCCCAGCCGCGGTGGGCTGGAGCGTCTCGAGAGCGACCTTTCCTGAGGCTCGGACGACGAATCCGCCGATCGCGGCGCCGACGACGAATCCGGCGAGCGCCATGAACGGGAGCAGGACGAGACCGCGCCCCGTCATCCCGAGGAAGATGATCCCCCAGATCGTGGCGGCACCGGCGCACATGAAGCCGGCGATCCCGCCGCCGTGGGCCCATCGGAGATAGCGTTCGCTCGCGGACATGGTGTATCCTACGACCCATGCGCGTATTGCTCCAGCGGGTGTCGCGGGCCGAGGTCCGCGTGGGCGAGGGGGAGTCCACCCGGGTGACGGGGAGGATCGGTGCGGGATACCTGCTCCTGGTCGGCTTCTCGACGACCGACGTGCCGGAATCCGGCGTATGGATGGCGGACAAGATCGCCGGGCTCCGGCTCTTCTCCGACGCCGACGGGAAGATGAACCTCGGGCTCGATGAGGTCGGGGGCGCGGTGCTGGTCGTGTCGCAGTTCACGCTCTACGGCGATGCGAGCAAGGGGCGTCGCCCGAGCTTCATCGAGGCTGCCCGCCCGGAAACGGCGATCCCGTTGTACGAGGCGTTCCTGCGGTTGCTCCGGGAGCGGGGACTGCGGGTGGAGACGGGGGAGTTCGGCGCCATGATGGACGTGGAGCTCGTCAACGACGGTCCGGTCACCCTCTGGCTCGAACGCTGAGTTATCGTTCCTCCCCATGAGTCTCCCCGTCATCCTCGCTTCGGCGTCGCCACGTCGCCGTGAACTGCTCACGTTGGTCGGGATCGCCCATGAGGTGCGTCCCGCCGACATCGACGAGACCCTGCTCGAGGGCGAGACGCCGGTCGGGCACTCCGAGCGGCTCGCGCGCGGCAAGGCGCACGCGATCGCCGAACGCTCGGGCGATGCGGTCGTGATCGCGGCCGACACCATCGTCGTGGTGGATGGCGACATCCTCGGGAAGCCGCGGGATGCGGCGCATGCGGCGGCAATGCTGCGGCGGCTCAGCGGTCGGCAGCACACCGTGTACACAGCGATCGCCGTCGCGCGCGGGGCGCAGACGGAGTCCGCGGTGGAGGCGGTGGAGGTGGTGTTCCGCACGCTGACGGATGCCGAGATCGCCGCGTACATCGCGACGGGCGAACCCATGGACAAGGCCGGGGCCTACGGCATCCAGGGATTCGGCGCGACGATCGTCGAGCGCGTCGAAGGGGACTACTTCAGCGTGATGGGGCTGGGGATGCGCCGGTTGGTGGCGCTGCTCGAGCGTGTGGGCGTCCGCTACCGCTTCGGCGCCGGACTCGAGGGATAGGGCGAGGCGGCGCGCGCCGCACTGCGAAGGGCGCGCGGCAGGCCGTTCAGGCGGGGAGGAGTCGCTCCAGCGACTTCCGCTCGACGACCAGGTCAGCGAGTGTGACGCCATCGAGCACCGCGAGGAAGGCCGCGAGTGCGCGATCGAGTGTCCCCGCGAGCACGCACACCGGCGCGATCGGGCACCCCACGTCGCCGTTCAACTCGAAGCACTCGACGAGCGCCATGCTCTCCTCGGTGGCCCGGACGACGTCACCGATGATGATGGCCTCCGGTGGCTTCGCGAGTTTGACGCCGCCGGAACGTCCCCGGGTGGTCTCAACGTAACCTAGCTGGGAGAGACGTCCGACGACCTTGAACAGGTGGTCTTCGGACATGCTCATGCGTCGCGAAATTTCCGAAACCGTGACCGACGCTCCGTCGCTGATGGCGAGTAAAGTCAAGCACCGCAACGCGTTATCGGTGTATCTTGTAAGTCGCATGCCAGACTCCGTTTATTGCCGTAGGGGAAAGACGGACTGAAGTTCGGGTACTTTCGGACAATTGAAGTTGCAGATAAGATGCAGCTTATATGCGTTCCCGTCAGTCGGGCGTATGCCCGACGCGGAGCAGGGGTTCCACGAAGCCCAATCCCCACGCATGAGGTACGACCATGGCTACATCTGTGAAGTCCCGCTGGATCGCAGGCGGCGTGCTGATCGCGGCGACGGTCGTCGCCGCGTACGCCTGTGCCCCACGATCCGGCGGTGGAGGCGGCTCGCTCGCCGTCGCGAGTGACGCCGCCCAACGTACATACGTGGCACCCGGCAGTTACGATGAATTCTACGCCTTCATGTCCGGTGGCTTCAATGGGCAGATCGGCGTCTACGGACTGCCGTCGGGGCGTCGCCTCAAGACGATCCCGGTCTTCTCGCAATACCCCGAGAACGGTTACGGGTACAACGAGGAGACGAAGCCGATGCTGCAGACCTCCTACGGCTTCGTGCCCTGGGACGACACGCACCATCCGGCGCTCTCCCAGACCAATGGCGAGGATGACGGCCGCTGGCTCTTCATCAATGCCAACAACACGCCGCGCATCGCGCGTCTCGACCTCGCCCGGATGGAGACGGACGAGATCATCGAGATCCCGAACGCCGGCGGCAATCACGGCTCCCCCTTCGTCACGGCGAACAGCGAGTACGTGATCAGCTCCACGCGCTTCTCGGTGCCGATCCCGAACACCGACATGCCGATCGCCGATTTCAAGAAGAGCTTCAAGGGCCAGATCGCCTTCATCAAGGCCAACGAGCCGGGGAAGATGGAGATCGCCTTCCAGATGATCCTCCCGGGCTTCGACTACGACCTGGCCCGCGCCGGCAAGGGCCCGAGTCACGGATGGATGTTCCTGAGCACCTACAACACCGAGCAGGCCAACTCGCTGCTCGAGGTCAACGCCTCGCAGAACGACAAGGACTTCGTCGCCGCCATCAACTGGAAGGCCATCGAGGTCTGCGTGAAGAACGGCAAGGCCAAGAACACCCCGGCCGAGTATCTGCACAACATCATGGACCCGTTCACGCGCACCGCGCGCGTGGAGAAGAAGACCAGCGTGCCGCAGCTCCTCGCCAAGGACTGCGCGGGGTCGATCTACCTCATGCCCACGCCGAAGTCGCCGCACGGCGCCGACGTGGACCCGACGGGCGAGTACATCGTCGCCGGTGGC
The DNA here is from genome assembly GCA_964484775.1 of uncultured Gemmatimonas sp. Taxonomy (GTDB): domain Bacteria; phylum Gemmatimonadota; class Gemmatimonadetes; order Gemmatimonadales; family Gemmatimonadaceae; genus Fen-1231. Next base: position 3,608 of record CAZAGK010000055.1, read on the forward strand.
AAGCTCGCCACGGTGATCCCGGTCCACTCCTTCACCAAGATGCTGAAGGCGATCGAGGACAAGGCGTTCGAAGGGGAGATCGACGGCATCCCGGTGCTCAAGTACGCCTCCACCCTCGCCGGTGAAGTGAAGAACCCCGGGCTCGGACCGCTGCACACCGAGTTCGACGGCAAAGGCTACGCCTACACCTCCTTCTTCATCTCGTCGGAGATCGTGAAGTGGAAGCTGGGGACCTGGGAGGTCGTGGACCGTGTGCGCACCTACTACTCGGTCGGCCATCTCATGATCCCCGGCGGCGGTACCACCAAGCCGAAGCCGAAGTACCTGGTGGCCATGAACAAGATCACCAAGGACCGCTATCTCCCGACGGGTCCCGAGCTCGCGCAGAGTGCGCAGCTCTACGACATCTCGGGCGACAAGATGAAGCTCCTGCTCGACTTCCCGACCGAGGGCGAACCGCACTACGCGCAGGCGATCGAAGCGTCCAGGATCCGCGAGCAGCAGGTGAAGTTCTACAAGCTCGCCGAGAACAAGCATGTGCAGGTGACGCGCGCGGAGAAGGAGACGGGGATCAATCGCGACGGCAAGACGGTCCACGTGCGCATGACGGCGATCCGCTCGCACTTCGCCCCGGACAACATCGAAGGGGTGCAGGTCGGCGACACGGTGCTCTTCCACGTCACCAACCTCGAACAGGACTGGGACGTCCCGCACGGCTTCGCGATCATGGGCAACCAGAACGGCGAACTGCTGATCATGCCGGGCGAGACGCGCACGCTGCGCTGGGTGCCGGGCAAGCCGGGGGTGTATCCGATGTACTGCACCGACTTCTGCTCGGCGCTGCACCAGGAGATGCAGGGGTATGTCCGCGTCTCGCCGGTCGGGAGTGGGGTGCCGCTGACGGCCACGCTCTCCAAGGGGCCGGGCGCTCCGGCGCCGGCCAAGACGGACGCCAAGAAGAAGTAATGGCATCGGTGGCGGGTGGGGCCATCCGGTCCCGCCCGTCATCGGGCCCACTGGAGGATTGACCGTGTCGCGCAACGCTCGTCTGCTCATTCTGGTCGCATCGCTCTGCCTTGCCTCGGGCTTCGTACTTCCCCTGTGGCATGTCGGGCTCGTGGCCCCGCAGTATCCCGAAGGGCTGGGGATGCTGATCCGCGTGAACACCGTGGTCGGCGTGAAGGAGCAGGATCTGAACAGCATCAACGGGTTGAATCACTACATCGGGATGAAGAAGATCGAGCCCGATACGATCCCCGAACTCAAATGGATGCCGGTGATCCTCGGAGTGCTCGTCCTCTCCGGACTCGGGGTCGCCGCGCTCGGCAAGCGATGGCCGATGGCGGGCTGGGCCGTCACGCTCGCCGGACTGCAGATCGCCGGCCTCGTGGACTTCTGGAAGTGGGAGTACGACTACGGCCACGATCTGGATATGGTGAACGCGATCATCAAGATCCCCGGGATGAGCTATCAGCCACCGGTGATCGGGTCGAAGCAGCTGCTGAACTTCGTCGCGACTTCGTGGCCGGCGTCGGGGGGATGGCTCTGGGTGCTGGCGTCGCTGCTGACGGCGGCCGCGCTCTGGATCAGCTTCCGCCCGAAGGGCGGCGCGTTCACCACGACCCGCACCGCGATCCCGCGCACCGCGGCGTTCGCATTGGTGGGGCTGATCACGCTCGGTGGCTGCAGCGAAGTCCAGCCGGAGCCGATCGCCTTGGGGAAGGACTCGTGCGATGTGTGCCGCATGACCATCTCTGACGCGCGCTTCGGCGGCGAGGCCATCACGAGCAAGGGGCGGATCCTCCGGTTCGACTCGGTGGAGTGTCTGGCGTCGTGGGCGCGCACTGGGGAGCAGGGGAAATCGGCGCGGTTGTATGTGATCGACCTGCAGCATCCCGGGACCTTCGTGCGCGCCGATTCCGCAGGCTTCCTTCGAGGCGCCGTGATCGGGAGTCCGATGGGCCGGTCGGTGCTCGGCTTCGTCTCGTTGGCCGCCGCCGAGCAGCAGCGGACGATGCTCGGCGGCGAGGTCGTGAGTTGGACGCAACTGGTGGAAGGTCCGGGTGCCGTGTCGGAGCACGGGACGCCATGATGTCGCGTCGCGGCCGCCTGGTGATCGTCGCGTTCGGCGCCTCGCTCCTCACCGGCGAGGCACGGGGGCAGACGATCGTCGTGGACCCGCGCGGGACTGTGCGCACGATCACCGAGGCACTCGCGGTCGTGAAGCCCGGCGGAAAGGTCGTCGTGCGAGCGGGGACGTATCGGGAGCCCACGCTCGTGGTGCGCACCGTGGGGGTCACGATCGAGGGCGAGGGTTGGCCCGTGCTCGATGGCGAGAGCCAGCGCGAGGTGCTCGTGGTCGCCGCCGATGATGTCACGGTGCGGGGGCTGGAGGTGGCGCGGACCGGGGTGTCGAACATCGAGGACCGCGCCGGGATCCGCGTGCGCGATGCCGCGAACTGCCGTATCGAGCACAATCGGCTCCGCGACAACCTCTTCGGCATCTACCTGCAACGGGCGTTGCGCTGCACGGTGTCGCACAACGATGTGTCGGCGCACGGCGACGGGCAGTCCACGAGCGGGAACGGCATCCATATGTGGTACTCGCCGCAGACGACGGTCGAGGACAACCACATCGTCGGCCATCGCGACGGCATCTACTTCGAGTTCTCCTCCGGCGGGATGACGCGTGGCAACACGAGCGAGCGGAGTCAGCGCTACGGCCTGCACTTCATGTTCTCCGACTCGTGCCAGTACGCGTTCAACACCTTCCGCGACAACAACTCGGGTGTGGCGGTGATGTACAGCCGCGGCATCACCATCCATCACAATCGCTTCGAGCGTTCCCTGGGCGGCGCGGCGTACGGCCTGCTGTTGAAGGAGATCCTCGGGGGGGAGATCTCGGAGAACGTCTTCAGCGAGAACTCCACCGGGATCTATCTGGAAGGGTCGTCGCACCTGAAGGTCCGCGACAACGACTTCCTCCAGAACGGCTGGGCCGCCAAGGTGCTCGCCAGCGCGATCGACAACGACTTCACGGGGAACCGGTTCGTCGGGAACGCCTTCGACGTGTCCACGAACTCGCGCTCCGCGAACTCGACCTTCGACCGCAACTGGTGGGACGCCTACAAGGGCTACGATCTCGACCGCGACGGGGTGGGGGACACGCCCTTCCATCCGGTCCGGCTCTTCGCACTCGTGGTCGAGCAGCATCAGCCCACCCTCCTGCTCCTGCGCAGTCCCATGGTCGCCGTGCTGGACGCGGCCGAACGGGTCTTCCCGGTGCTCACCCCCGAGGCGCTCGTGGACAAGCATCCTCTGATGAGGTCCCCTCGATGATCGCGTTGCGCGGGATCGACAAACGGTATGGCAAGCAGGTCGCGCTGCGTGACGTCACCATGGAGACGCGCGGCGGGGCCGTCACGGCTCTGGTGGGGCCGAACGGATCCGGGAAGACGACGCTCATCAAAATCGTGCTCGGCCTGACCCGGGCGGATGCCGGGGCGGTGGCCTTCGCGGGGATCCAGGTCGACCGCGAGGGAGAATACCGCCGCCATCTGGGCTACATGCCGCAGGCGGGACATTTCCCCGAGCATCTGAGTGTCGGCGAAGTGGTGGAGCTCGTCGACGCACTGCGCGAGGGCGTGACGACCGACGATGAGCTGATCGAGCAGTTCGCGCTCGGGGCCATCTGGGACAAGAAGGTGAGCGCCCTCTCCGGCGGGACGCGCCAGAAGTTGAGCGCGGCGATCGCCTTCCGATACGCACCCAAGCTCCTGATCCTCGACGAACCCACCGCCGGGCTGGATCCGATCGCCTGCGGTATCCTGAAGGCGAAGATCCGTCGCGTGCGCGCCCAGGGCTGCACGGTGATGATCACGTCGCACATCATGTCCGAGCTCGAGGAGCTCGCCGACGACATCGCCTTCCTCTGCGACGCCGAGCTGCGCTACGCGGGCACGGTCTCCGACCTCCTCGCCGCGACGCACGAGCCGAGGCTCGAGGGGGCGGTCGCGGCCCTCCTGCGTCGCCGCCAGGGCGCCGCGCCCGGCGCGCGTGCGGTGGGTGACGATGAACGTACCCCCGCCGTGGAGGTCCCATGAGCACGACGCGCCGAGTCGTGATGGCCGGGATCCGCGACATGGCGGGGAACCGCTGGCTCGCGGCCTACTTCGCCGCGTTCTTCGTGGTGGCCGAGAGTCTCTTCTGGTTCGGGGGAACCGGACCGCAGGTCATCCTGAGTCTCCTGAACGTCGTGCTGATGGTCGTGCCGCTCGTCTCGCTGGTGTTCGGCGCGATGCACGTGTACGCGTCGCGCGACTTCGTGGAGCTGCTGCTGGCCCAGCCGGTGCGCCGGCGCGCTCTCTTCGCCGGACTGTATCTCGGACTCGCGCTGCCGCTGACGGCCGCGTTCGTGCTCGGCGCCGGGATCCCCGTACTGATGAACCTCGGTGCGCGCTCCGGCGGGTTGGCGGTGCTCGCGCTGCTCGGCGCCGGCACCGCGCTCACCTTCGCCTGCGTGGCCATCGCCACGTGGATCGCCCTGCGCACCGACGATCGCCTCAAGGGGATCGGGATGGCGCTCGCTGCCTGGCTCCTCACGAGTCTGCTGTACGACGGGGCGGTGCTCGCCTTCGCCTCGGCCTTCGGCGACTGGCCGATCGAGAAGCCGATGCTCGCGATGATGGTCGCGAACCCGGTCGATCTGGCGCGTGTGCTGGTGCTGGCGCAGGTGGATGCGTCGGCGCTGATGGGCTACACCGGCGCGCTGTTCGAGCAGACCTTCGGCACCGCACTCGGTTCGGCGGTGGCGGTATCGGCCCTGCTGCTCTGGTGCGTCGGGCCGTGGTTCGTGGCCGCTCGCCGATTCGATGCCCGCGATTTCTGAACGTTCCGCTCCTCACCTTCCTTCCGACCCAACGATCATGCCTTCGTCCTTCGCACGCTCCGCCCTCTTCGCCTCGATCCTCGCTGCCGCCGCCTGCGGTGGGGGTGACAAGGCCGCCAGCGGCGACGCGGCGGCTCCCGCTGCCGCCTCATCCGTCGCGGCGACGGGGACGGTGCACGAGATCCTCATGACCACCGACGACAAGGGGAGCTACTTCACCCCGGCGACGATCAACGCGAAGCCCGGCGATCTGCTGCGCTTCAAGCTCGCGGTCGGCGTCCACAATGTGAACTTCCTCCCCGACTCGAACGCCGGAAAGTCAGGGCTGCCGGCGGTGAGTCCGTTCCTGCAGCTCCCGGGACAGACGCATGAGGTCCCGCTCACCTTCGGTGAAGGGAACTTCTACTTCCAGTGCGATCCCCATGCCGCGCTCGGCATGAAGGGGCACGTCATCGTGGCGAAGTGACCGTCGCGTAGGTGCGGCGCCAGTGCTCGACCTTGTCGAGCACCTGTTGCACCGTGATCCGGGGGAGCCGACCGCTCCGATTCTCCATCGAGATCGGGTAGTCCTCTCCCGGATCGCCGTAGGCATCGATCATCAGGTCGCCGAACTTGCGATACGGCCCGACGCGCTTGGGGTTGGAATACCCGATCAATGAGACCACGGGGCGGTCCAGCGCGACGCTGATGTGGAGCGGGCCCGTGTCGGGGGAGAGGACGAGAGCGGCCCCGTCGAAGATCGCGACGAGCTTGCGCAGTCCGCTCCCGAGTGCCGATACCGGCTTGTGCGCGGCACGGTCCAGGATGATCCGCTCCGCCGCTTCCTCACGAGGGGAGCGGCCACCGACGAGCACCGGCTGGAGCCCGAAGTCGCTGTAGAGCGCATCGCAGACTTCGGCCCAGCGTTCCGGCATCCAGTCCTTCTCGGCCTTGCTGGTCGCCACGACGATCGGCGCCACCGGGCGGTCGAAGGGCGCGTAGAACTCACGCTGCCATTCGCGTTCGCCCTCCCACGGACCGAGTCCCCACGTCACCGGCTCCTTCGGCACGCCGAGCCAATCCGTGAACTCGAAGTACTGGTCCTGCACGTGCTGCATGGCGTGCGGCGGGATCCGGTGCGTCGTGAAGAGCCAGTTGAAGTCGCGCGCGCGGGCGCGGTCGAATCCCAGCTTGACCGGCGCATTCACGAAGCTGGTGATGATGCCGGCCTTGAAATAGACCTGCAGGTTGATCACCAGATCGAAGCGACGCGTCGAGAGCTCGCGCCGGATGTCGAGGAAGCCCTTGGTCCCCGAGCTGCGATCGAAGAGGATGATGTCGTCGACCAGCGGATGCCCGCGCACGAGCGTGGCGGGCCCGGGCTGCAGGACCCACGTGACGTGCATGGCCGGGTGATGCCGCTTGAGTGCGCTGAGCACCGGCAGCACGTGCACGGCGTCGCCGACGGCGCTCATCATCACGATGCAGACGCGATCCATCCTCACCGTGCTCAAGCGGCGCGCCCCACGGTGTTCCGGATCGCGGCCAGCTGCTCGGTGTCGAGTTCCCGTCCGAGGCCGAGACGCTCGCCCGTGAGACTCCGGATCAGTCGCTCGGCGTTGGCCTCGGCGATCGCTTCCACGCCGAGCGCGGGGAACTCCACGCGATCCACATCGAGCACGGCGGCGGCGACGTGTGGCTGCTTGATGATCAGCACGTTCCGCGCGTTGAGATCCGGATGCTGCGCCTTCGCGGCGCGCAGTGAGCGGAGCAGGTCCACGATCGCGTCGATGATCGTGTCCCGCTCGGCGTCAGAGGCCGCCAGCTCCCAGGCCTCCGGGAACGACGCGCCGTAGAGCCGCTCCGTCGCGACATCGGCGCGGGCCAAAGGCGGGATGGAGGGGTAGATGGCGTACGCGATCACGCGCGGCGTCCGCACGCCGGCGCTGATCAGGCGGATCGCGGTCGCGAGCTCGCGGGGCGCGCGTGTCGGGAGGACGAACAGGTCGCGCGTGACCGGTGCGAAGAGCCCGCCGTGCATCGAGTGGCGCACGACGACTGCGGAGCTGTCGGCGAGCGTCGTGCCGTAGGCGATGGCGCGTCCCCGCATCGGAGTCGCACTCGGCTGATTGCTGGCCCACTGGTGCAGGGTGTATTCCGCCATCGCGGAGCGGATCGCGGCCGCGTGATCGCGGTGCGCCACGACACGTGCGCCGCGGATCCGGAACGATTCGTAGCCGGTCGGCGGACGGTGGTCCGCGCTCACCGCTTGACGAGGAAGATCGGCACCGGCTGGGTCTTCCCCTTGAGGGGGACCGGCTCGAGCGGCTGGAGCTCGGGCGGGCTCTTGAGCTGACGCCGGAAGTCCTCGCTGATGATGATCTCGCCCTTCTTGGCCACCGAGCAGAGACGGCTCGCCGTGTTCACGGTATCGCCGATCACGGTGTACTCGAGTCGGCGTTCGCTACCGATGTTGCCCGCGAACGCTTCACCGAAGTTGAGGCCGATGCCGATATGCACGGTCGGGCGTCCCTCCGCCGTCCAGCGGGCGTTCAGCGCGTCGAGGGCCGACATCATGTCGAGCGCGGCCGCCATCGCGCGATCGCCGTCGTCCGGCTCGCCGAGCGGTGCGCCCCACTGCGCCATCACGGCATCGCCGATGAACTTGTCCAGCGTGCCCCCGTGCTGGAAGACGCAGTCCACCATCTCGGTGAAGTACTCGGTGAGCAGCTTCGCCATCGAGTCCGGGTTCATCGTCTCGGAGAGCGCGGTGAAACCGCGGATGTCGCTGAAGAGCACCGCCACCGGGCGCTTCTCACCACCGAGCTTGATGGCGTCGGCGGAGTTCGCGATGCGCGCGGCGAGCTGCGGGGTGAAGAAGCGCTCGAAGTTGCCGCGCACTTGCGCCTGCTGCCGGATCTTCTCCGAGAACTGCCCGTTCTCCGTGGCCGCCGAGGCGATTGAAGCGAAGGCGATCAGGAAGTCGAGGTCATCCTCGGTGAAGCGATGCGTGCTGATGAAGTTGTCCACGTAGAGGACGCCGAGGACCTTGTCCTCGGAGCCCACGAGGGGGACGCACATCGCGCCGCGCACCTTCTGCATGAGGATCGAGGCGCCGCCCTTGAAGCGGTCGTCGGCGCCCGCGTCGTCGGACAGCACGGCCGACTTCTCCTCGGTGCAGAGACGGGCGATCGACATCGGCACCACGGCCGGGGCATCCTCGCCCCGCTTGTCGCGCGAGATCTTGGGCTGGAGCGCGCCGTTGTCGTCCAGGAGCAGGATCGCGCAGCGGTCGGCTTCGAAGATCTCGAACGCATAGTTCGCGACCTTGCCGAGCAGGGCGTCGACATCGGCGGCGCTGGTGAGCCCCTTCGCGATCTCGAGCAGGATCGCGAGCTTCTTCTGGTTCTTGTCGGCGCCGGTGTTGGCGGCCTTGATCGCCGCCTTGATGTCGCCGCCGGAGCCGGTGGCACTGAAGAGCGCGGTGCTCCCCGCGGTGATCGGGCGCACGACGGTCGCGCCGGCCGGTGTGTTGGCGTCGGCGGCAGGCTTCGGCGCGGGAGCGGCATCGGGGTGGAACTCCACCCGGAAGGCGACCTTCCCGAAGGTGAGCGTCTCACCGGCCTTCACGAACTGCGCGTCGATCTTCGCGCCGTTCACGTACGAGCCGTTGCTCGAGCCGAAGTCGGTGACCTGGATGCCATCGGCCTTCACGACCATCTCCGCGTGCCGCCGCGAGACGGTCGCGTCGACCACCGGACAGTCCGAGTTGACGGCACGCCCCACGATCATCGTGGTGCCGGTGCGCAGCTCGAACCGGTATTCGTTCTCGATGCCTACAAGGGTGAACGCCATGGCCCTAAATATGGCGAACGCGCCCTATGGCTGTCAGCATCGCCCGGGCCTTGTTCTCGGTCTCCTCCCACTCCATCTCGGGGACGCTGTCGGCCACGATCCCGGCCCCGCACTGGACGTTGGCCTCCCCCCCGGCGATCACGCAGGTCCGGATGGTGATCGCCAGGTCCATCCGGCGGTCCCCATAGGCGACATATCCCACCGCCCCGGCATAGGGCCCCCGGCGTTCCGGCTCGAGCTCGTCGATGATCTCCATCGCCCGTACCTTGGGGGCGCCGGTCATCGTCCCGGCGGGGAAGGTGGCCCGGAACACGTCCAGGGTCGACCGTCCCGGGGTCAGCTGCCCCTCCACCTGACTCACGAGATGCAGCACGTGGGAGTACTTCTCCACCGTCATCAGGTCGGTGACCTTCACCGTGCCGTACTCGGCGACCCGGCCGACATCGTTGCGCCCCAGGTCCACCAGCATGAGGTGTTCGGCCCGCTCCTTTTCGTCGGCGGCGAGTTCCTCGGCGGCGATCCGGTCCTGCACCGGATCCCGACCGCGAGGGCGGGTCCCGGCGATCGGCCGGACGATGATCCGATCGTCGGCGACACGCACGTGCAGCTCGGGGGAACTGCCCACGAGCTCCACGCCGTCGAGGACGAGGTGGTACATGTAGGGCGAGGGGTTCAGGGCGCGGATGGCGCGATACAGCGCCGCTCCCTCGAAATCGTGCGGGACCACGATCCGGCGCGCGAGCAGCGCCTGGAAGCAGTCGCCGGCCAGGATGTGCTCCTTGATGGTGCGCACATCGGCCAGGAACTCGTCCCGCTCATAGGTCGACCGCCCCGTGGCGGGTGCCGCCAGCGGGTCGAGGTCGAGGGGCGGGAGGGCAGGGCCCGTCCGTAGCGCCGCGATGGTGGCGTCGATGTCGGCATGGGCCCGGGCATAGGCCGCTTCCACACCCGCGTCGTCCGTGCCGTGCGGTACCGGCATGGCACAGACGACCCGGGCCTGCGAGCGGAGGTTGTCGATGATCACCATCGTGCCGGTGAACACGAAGAGCGCATCGGGGGCCTTCACCCCGCGGGGCGGGGCGTGCGGAAGGCGCTCGATGTAGCGGACCATGTCGTACGAGAAGTACCCGACCGCGCCGCCCCAGAAGGCGCCGAGCTCGGGTGCGTCGACCGGTTCGAACCGGGTCAGGGTCTGCCGGAAGTCCTCGAACGGGTCCTCAGGGGTGCGGGCCCCGTGCCAGCCCAGTTCGGGTGACCAGTCCTCGACCACGCCGTCCACGAGGCGCCAGGCCCCGCGGGGAGCGGTACCGAGGAAGGTGTAGCGGGCCCAGGTCTCGCTTCCCGCCGGGGCCGACTCCAGCAGGAAGGCGAAGGGGCCGCTGCGCAGCCGCGCGAAGGCGCCGACGGGAGTGTCGGCGTCCAGGAGGATGTCGCGCCACACCGGGATCAGTACGCCGGCCGTCGTCCCCGTTGCTCCCGCTGTGGTCCCGGTTGATCTTCCCTGCATGCGTCCTCGGATGGCGGCGCGAGCCGCCGCAGTCGTGTTGGCCGTGTGCGGTCTCGCCGCTCCGGCACGTGCCCAGCAATGGAACGATCCCCGCGCGATGACGCTCGTCGACGCGGCGATCGCGCGGCGCGCCGCGCAGTTGGCCGATACGGGGCTGGCCGGCTACAAGGCCAACGCCCACGGCTTCCTGACCTTCCTTGCGCAGATGGGCGACCAGCTCGACGAACCGCCCAAAGTCGTTCGCACCGACGAACTCGCTGTCGAAGTCTATTGGCGAGCGCCGAACCTGAGCAAGCAGCGCATCGTGGGACGGCGCGACACGCTCCTGCTGCCGACCGACATCGAGTACCACCGGGACCACCTGGCGATCGTCCAGAACAACTTCCCGGGGATCATCCGCCTCGGCGACGGCGACGAGGTGCAGGACGTCCCGCACCCGCTCTCGGCGGCCGGACGCGCGGTCTACGACTTCGCGACGACGGATTCCTTCACGATCAGGACGATCGATCGCACCTTCGAGGTGATCGAGGTGAAGGTCCGTCCGAAGGACGACCGCAAGGCGCGCGCCGTCGGGGCGGTGTACCTCGACAAGTCGAACGGCGTGGTCGTCCGGATGGCGTTCAGCTTCACCCGTGCCGCGCTGAAGGATCCGCAGCTCGAGGATGTCTCGGTGATCCTCGAGAACGGGCTCGTCGCGGGACGGTTCTGGCTGCCGCGCCGACAGGAGATCGAGATCCGGCGCACCGGTTCATGGATGGACTTCCCGGTCCGCGGGATCATCCGCGGCCGCTGGGAGGTGACCGACGCCGAGGTGCTGGACCCGCAGCCCGCGCCGTTCTATGCCGGACCGGAAGTGGTCTCCGCTCCGGAACCGCAACTCAAGGCCTACAAGTTCAACGGGGGGATCCTCCAGAGCCTGCCCGGGGATGTGACCCTCAGTGCCGACGACGACGTCCGGCGCGTGCAGGAGGAGGCGCGCGCGCTCGTGCGCGCCGAAGCGCTCGCCCGTACGCAGCGCACGGTGCCGAGTGCGCGCAGCATCAGCGAGGTCGTGCGCGTGAACCGCGTGGAGGGGATCGCGCTCGGCGGCGGGATCACGCGCGCCTTCGGGGGAGGCTTCAGCGCGACCGCACGCGGACGGTACGGCTTCAGCGATCATTCCATCAAGCAGCAGCTCTCACTCGGGTGGCAGGAGGCCGACGGCGCGGGGTGGACGCTGTCGGGCTACAACGACTTCGGACAGATCGGCGATGAGGCAGAGGTGAGCCGCATCCGCAACTCGATCGCGGCGCAGGAGTTCGGGGCGGACCTCACGGATCCGTTCGGCCTGCGAGGAGTGGCGCTGACGGTGGATCTCGGGGTGCGATGGGGGAATCGCTGGCGCGTCACGGGGGCACGCGAGCATGAGTCGTCGCTCTCGGTCCATGCGTCACCGGCGACGGGGCGGTACGCGCCGACCACGAGGGTGGCGCAGGTCGATGTCAGCCGGCTCTCGCTCGACGTCACGCGCGTCAGTACGGCGCCGATCCTCGGGTTCACGGTGCGCTCGTCCGCGAATCTGACCTTCCGCGTGATCGCGGGGAACTTCGCGAGCGCGAGCGTGAACCATGGCCGCGGCAGCGTCTCCGTCCATGCGGAGCGGGCCCTCGGTGAGGACCGGCTCGTCCTGCACACCACGGCGGCGATCGCGCGGACCGAACTCGCGAATCGCGCGGTCTGCCCGCTCGTGCTCCCCGCGTCGGGGTCCCTCACGGTCTGCCTCGACGCGGCGTTCCCGCAATACGAGGTCGCCTTCGGCGGTCCCGTCACCGCGCCGGGCTACGACTATCATGCGCTGCGCGGTCGCGCCGGCATCAGCCAACGCATCGAGTGGCAGACGACGGTGGCCAAGCTCCCGGTGTCGCTCGGCCGCTTCGGGAGGAGCACCGTCCGCGTGGCGGCCGCGCCCTGGGTGCAACTCACCGCCATCGATGGCCGTCCGACCGATCGGCAGAGCCGCGGCTTCTATCCGTCGGCCGGCATCGGCGTGATCTCGCTCTTCGACCTGCTGCGCCTCGACGTCGGTCGTGGGCTCAAGAACGGCCGCTGGACCTTCTCGCTCGACGTCTCGCGCGATCTTTGGCCTATCCTGTGAAGGATTTGGTACAGCACTCCCACGCAGCGGTCCTACTGTAGAGCGACCGCGGCGATCCCCGCACGCGGCATCCCGGTGACCGCGTGCCAAATCGCCCTGCTCCGAGCGTTCCGTCCGATGGCTGGCTGCTCGCGCTGATCAGCGGACGGCTCAGCGCCTCACAACGATCGCAGCTCGTGGCAGCGCCCGGGAGCAGTGTCTGGTCCACGGCCGTCCGCCGCGGCTTCCTGACGGACGCGCAGATCCTCGAGACGCTTGCCGCACGCTTCCACCTGGGGCTGGCGGACATCGAGGCGGCGACCCCTGCCGCGTGCGCGTCGGTGCCGGAGGCGCTCGCGCGGCGATACGGTGTGCTGCCCTTGAGCTGCACCGAGAGCGCGCTGCACATCGCGAGCGCCGACCCACGCGACCTCGACGCCGAACGCGCACTCGCCTTCGCGCTCGGGCGGGAGGTGCGGGTGTCGCTCGCGGCGCCGTCCCGCATCCGGGAGCGCCTCGACGAGTTCTACCGCCCGGCGGACGTCATCGACAAGATCCTCGCGAACGTCGCCGGCCGCTACAGCGTCGAGACGGTCTCCGAGTCCGTCGCGACCGATCCGGACATGGACCTGGAGACGCACCGCTCGATGGAGCGGCCGGTGATCCAGCTCGTGGACCGGATCATCGCCGAGGCCATCCACTCGCGGGCGTCGGACGTGCATCTCGAGCCCGAGGAATCGAACATCGCCGTGCGCTACCGGATCGACGGGGTGCTGCGCCGGGCGATGCTCCTGCCGCGCGTGGCCGGTCTTCCGCTGGTGTCCCGCGTGAAGATCATGGCGCAACTCGACATCGCCGACCGACTGCGTCCGCAGGATGGGCGCGCGCGCGTCTCGGTGAACGGGCATCGCGTCGATCTGCGGATCTCGACGCTCCCGAGCGCCGGTGGCGAGAAGGTGGTGCTCCGGATCCTCGATCAGCGCACCACCGCGCTCGCCCTGGACGCACTCGGCTTGGTGCCGAGTGAACTCACCCGAATCCGTCAGCTGCTGGAGGCGCGCGAGGGGCTCGTGCTCGTCACGGGCCCGACCGGCTCCGGCAAGACCACCACGCTCTATGCGATGCTCAAGCTGCTGCAGGAGCGCGGACTGAACATCGTCTCGGTGGAGGATCCGGTGGAGTACCGGGTGCCGGGGATCGTGCAGGTGCAGGTGAACGAGAAGGCCGGGCTGAGCTTCCCCGTCGCGCTGCGATCGATCCTCCGACAGGACCCGGACGTCGTGCTGATCGGCGAGATCCGGGATCGCGAGACGGCGGCCATCGCGATGCAAGCGGCGCTCACCGGGCATCTCGTGCTCTCGACCCTGCATACCAACGACGCCGTCAGCGCGGTGGCGCGACTGCTCGACCTCGGGGTCGAGCGCTTCAAGCTCGCCGGTGCGCTGCGCGGGGTCATCGCGCAACGGTTGCTCCGTCGCCTCTGCACCCATTGCCGGGCGCGCTCGGTGGCTCCGGTGCCGGCGGCGGCCGCACGGTGGTTCCCGGCGCCGGCACCGCGGTTCGGCGCGGTGGGCTGTCCCTCGTGCGCCCAGACCGGCTATCGCGGGCGACTGTGCGCGTCGGAGATCGTGCAGAACACGGCCGAGTTCGGGGCGCTCGTGAGCGAGGGTGCGGCATCGGGGGCGCTCACCGTCGCGGCCGCACGCGGCGGACTGAAGGCGCTCTGGTTCGCGGGGGTGCAACACGCGGCCGAAGGGCACACGTCCGTCGAAGAGCTCGTGCGGGTGCTCTCGGCCCCTGTGGTGGCGCCGGTGCAGTACACGGCCGCCACGAGCACTCTGCGCGGCCCGGCGGGCCGCCCGGCGATCATCCTGGGGACCGCAGGGGCCGTGCACGCGGAGGTCCGTGCCGTCCTGGAGCGATACGGCTATGCCTGGCGCGCCGAACCCCCTACCGCCCCTGTGAGGAGCGCGCCAGACTCCTGAACAGGGCGACGGTCCGCCCAAGGGTCCCATGCCAGGAGTCGGGGATGACGCGCGTCGAAGTCGGGGTGGTGGATGTGTTCGTGCTGCGGATCGTGCGCGGACGCTGGCGCGTGCTGCTCCTGCGCCGCTGCTCCGGGCGCAGCCCCGGCTCGTGGGAGGCCGTCCACGGCAAGATCGAGCGGGGGGAGTCGCCGCCTGAGGCCGCCCTCCGCGAACTGCGCGAGGAGACGGGGCTCGAAGCCGCCCGTCTGTACAGCATCACCGTGAACCCCTTCTACATCCACGCCATGGGGGCGGTGCAGCTCGCGGTGGTCTTCGCGGTCTTCGTGGAGTCCGACGCGGTCACGCTCGGAGTGGAACACGATGCGTACGAGTGGCTCACCCCGACCGCCGCCGCGAAGCGTTTCACCTGGCCGCGGGAGGCCGAGGCGCTCCGCCACATCCGGCACCTGCTGAAGGGCGGCGACGCCGGCGTGGTCGAGGACGTGCTGCGCATCCGCTGAACGAGCGAGGGCCCGTGCATCCGGCACGGGCCCTCTGGCACATCACGGCGCGACTTCGTGGAAGGTCACGCCCGGCTCGTGCTCGAGTGCCCAGCGCATGCGCCACTCGTTCTCGAACAGCAGGAGCGGCTGTCCCTTGGAGTCGTACAGCAGCGTGCGCCCCGGGTCGCGCATCGCGCGCGCCAGATCGGCCTCCGATCCCGTGATCCAGCGCGGATAGCGCGACGAGATCTTCTCGAGTCGCGCCGCCACGCCGTACTCGTGCGCCAGCCGATGCATCATCACATCGAACTGCAGCTGGCCGACGGCGCCGACGATGGGCGTCGGGCTCGTGACATCGGTGCCCGAGGTGAAGAACACCTGGGCCGCCCCTTCCTCCGTCAGCTGCCGCAGCCCGGCGTCGAGCTGCTTGCGCTTCATCGGGTCGGCGAGGATCACGCGCGCGAAATGCTCCGGCGCGAAGCGCGGGATGTTCGCGAAGGTCACGCCGGCCTCGGTCGCGAGCGAATCGCCGATGCGCAACTCGCGCCGGTCCATCACGCCGACCACATCCCCCGGCCAGGCGGCGGCGATCGCGGTGCGCTCGCGCGCCATGAAGGTCTGCGGCGCGGCGAGCCGGATCGTCTTCCCGGTGCGCCCGTGCACGACGGGCATCCCCGCTTCGAACCGCCCCGACACCACACGGACGAACGCCACGCGGTCGCGGTGCTTGGGATCCATGTTCGCCTGGATCTTGAACACGAACCCCGAGAATCCCGCCTGCCCGGGTTCGATCACCCCGGTGGTCGTCTCGCGCGGACTCGGCGGCGGCGCCAGTTCGAGGAACTCGCGCAGGAACGGCTCGACCCCGAAGTTGTTCAGCGCACTCCCGAAGAACACCGGCGACAGTTCCCCTGAGAGCACCTGCGCCTCGTCGAACGGATGTCCCGCTTCATCCAGCAGCGCGATGTCGTGCACGAGGCGCTCATGCGTCTCGGCGCCGAGCAGGTCGCGCACGCCCGGGTCGTTGAGGTCCTTCACGTGCACCGTCGGTGCGCGCGAGCCGTGATGCTCGTCGCGCTCGAACAGGTGGATCTGCCCCACGCGGCGATCGTAGACCCCCACGAAGCCGGCGGAGCCGCCCTCGGAGTGGAAGATCGGCCAGGTGATCGGATGACACTTGATCCCCAGGTCGGCTTCCACGTCGCTGATCAGCGTGAGCGGATCCGCACCCGAGCGATCGCACTTGTTCACGAAAGTGAAGATCGGCGTGCGCCGACGCTTGCACACCGCGAACAGCTGTCGCGTGCGCTCCTCGACGCCCTTGCGGTTGTCGAGCAGCATCACCGCGCTGTCGGCGGCGACGAGCGTGCGATAGGTGTCCTCGGAGAAGTCCTCGTGCCCCGGGGTGTCGAGCAGGTTGATCACGTAGCCGTCGTACTCGAACTGCATGACGCTCGACGTCACCGAGATGCCGCGCTCCTGCTCCATCGCCATCCAGTCGGAGGTGGCGTGGCGATCCGCGCGGCGCGCCTTCACCGAGCCGGCGAGATGGATGGCGCCCCCGTACAGCAGCAGCTTCTCCGTCAGCGTCGTCTTGCCCGCGTCCGGATGACTGATGATGGCGAACGTCCTGCGCTGGCTGATGGCGGCCAGCAGTTCCTCGTGCTCGGTCAGGGGACGTCGCGCTCCCCACGCTCGGTGGCCGAACTGAGTCGGTCGTTGGAGCCCGGCGGGGCGTTCGGCTTCACGCGGACCGACTTGGCGGGGATCCCCACATTCACGTGGAACGGCCGCACGTCCTTCGTCGCGACCGCGGAGGCGCCGACCATCCCGTTCACGCCCACGCGCACGCCGGCCAGCACGGTCGCGTGGTAGGTGATGCGGACATCGTCCTCGAGCACCGTCAGGGCGTTGGTCACGTCGGCCTGATCCACGATGCTGTGCGTGTGGCTGTAGATGTTGGCGTAGTCGCTGATGCTCACGCGGTCGCCGAGCCGCAGTCCGCCGCGGTCATCGAGCAGCACATGACGGTGCACCACGACGTTGTCGCCGCATTCGATGTTGTAGCCGTAGGAGAACTCGACGTGCTGGAAGGCCTTGAAGTTCTCGCCGCACCGCTTGAACAGGTGCTGCGCGAGCAGCCGGCGCAGCTTCACCCCGAGGTCCACGTTCTGCCCGCCGATCGGCAGGCGATCGAACGAGTACCAGAGCCAGAGCAACGGCTTCACGCGCGCGAACTTGTCCTGCTCGCAGTCGGCGTAGTACTCGGGCTCGAGCGTGATGTTGCGCGGATCGAGCGCCGCCAGCGCGAGGCGTGTGCCGAGCGGGAGGGTGGGGTCGTGCAGCGCGGTCTCGTACGAGGCCGCGTACTGCGGCCAGGCGAGCTCGGCGAGCGTCTCGCGGCACCAGAGCGGGCGGTCGAGATCCGGGTCGGCGAGTTGTGCGCCCATGCGCTCCAGCCACGCGTCGGCGAGCGGCGCGGCGGGAACGGGGGGAAGTTTGCGTAGCGGGCGAAGGACCATGGCTCGTTCTCCGAGGGAGTCGGTCAGTCGTCGTGCGGTGCGGGAGACGCGGCATCATCGCTCGGCGTCCCATCAGCGGACGGCTCGGGCTCCGCCGTCTGCGCCAGCAGTTCCACCAGCGCCTCGGCGAGTTCGTCACGCCCTTCGCCGGTGGTGGCACTGAAGCCGATCATCTGTTCTTCGTCGAGCTGCAGGGCGATGGCGAGCGCGCGCATGCGTTCCTTCACCTTGCCCGCGCTGAGCTTGTCGATCTTGGTGGCGACGACGATCGTCGGCGTCCCCGTGTCGGCGAGGAGCTCGAACATCGCGTGATCCTCGGCCGTCGGGTCGTGCCGCACGTCGAGCAGCTGCACGATCCCGCGCAGCGTGGGGCTGCGGCGCAGGAAGTTGCTGATCAGCGGTCGCCACTCGGCACGACGCTCCTTGGAGATCTTGGCGTAGCCGTACCCCGGGAGATCGACGAGCACGAACTGGTTGTTCACGCGGAAGAAGTTCAGCTCGCGCGTGCGCCCCGGCGTGTTGGAGACGCGCGCGAACGCCTTCCGCCTGACGAGACGGTTGAGCAGCGACGACTTCCCGACGTTCGAGCGGCCGGCGAAGGCGATCTCCGGCAGTTCGTGTTGCGGACGCCAGCCGTCCACGGTGGCCATGCCCCCGATGAACTCGAGGTCACGGATAACCAGAGGGTCGGTTACGGGGCGGGTGGGCGGGGTAGGGTCGGTCATCGCCTAAAAGATAACGGCGGGGGAGGGTCCCCCGCCGTCCTTTGGCACATTTCGTCGAGGCCGGGCTCGGACTAGGCTTCCTTCTTCCGGCGCTTGCTGCTGAGCTCCAGGAGCGGCGGGGCGCCGTTCGTGATGCACGCCTCGGTCACGCGCACCCCCGTCACGTCGTCGCGTCCCGGCAGGTCGAACATCGTCTCGAGGAGGATCTCCTCGAGGATCGCGCGGAGTCCGCGGGCGCCGGTGCCGCGCTCGATCGCCTTGCGGGCGATCGCCTTCAGCGCCGATTCCTCGAACGTGATGTTCACGTCCTCGAGCTCGAACAGCTTCCCGTACTGCTTGGTCAGCGCGTTCTTGGGCTCCTTGAGGATCTGCACCAGCGCGTCCTCGTCGAGCGCCTGGAGCGGCACCGTCACCGGGAGACGTCCCACGAGCTCGGGGATGATCCCGTAGCGGAGCAGGTCGTCCGGCTCCACGTCGCCGAAGATGTTCACGCCGACCGCCGCCTTGGCCGCAGCCTCGGCGGCAGGACCGAACCCGATCTGCCGACGCCCCTTCCGCGCCTCGATGATCTTCTCGAGGCCGTCGAAGGCTCCGCCGCAGATGAACAGGATGTCCTTCGTGTTGATCTGGATGTACTCCTGCTGCGGATGCTTGCGCCCGCCCTGCGGCGGCACGCTCGCGACCGTTCCCTCGAGGATCTTGAGGAGCGCCTGCTGCACGCCCTCGCCGCTGACGTCGCGGGTGATGCTCGGGTTCTCGCTCTTGCGGGCGATCTTGTCGATCTCGTCGATGTAGACGATCCCGCGCTCGCACTCGGCCACGTTGAAGTCGCCGGCCTGGAGCAGACGGACCAGGATGTTCTCCACGTCCTCGCCCACGTAGCCCGCTTCGGTCAGCGTGGTGGCGTCGGCGATGGTGAAGGGCACATCGAGGATGCGCGCGAGCGTCTGGGCGAGCAGCGTCTTGCCGACGCCGGTGGGCCCGAGGAGCAGGATGTTC
>CAZAGK010000056.1:0-22544 GCA_964484775.1 uncultured Gemmatimonas sp.
GACCGACCGTCCCCTCGCCGTATTTCCATCCGAACGTGAAGCCGCGCGAAGCCAAGGGCGAAGCCCATGGCGAAGCGGCGACCGAACCCAAGAAGCCGGAGGGCCACTAAATGAGCGGCCATCAGGACCACGCGCCGGCTCGTGAGCGCGTCATCGCAGCGGGAGCGCGTCAGCTCCCGGCCTGGATCCGTCAGGCCTCGCTCGGCCTCGCGGTGCTCGGCCTCGCCATCTTCATCTTCGGCGCCGTCTCCGGCACCTACAAGGAGCGCGCGTGGCATGCGTTCCAGGTGAACTGGCTGTTCTTCAGCACGATCTCCTCGGCCGCCGTGATGTTCGTGGCGGTGCAGCGCATCACCACCGCGCGCTGGTCGCGCGGGATCGCCCGCATCATGGAAGGGTTCGGTGCCTTCCTCCCCGTGGCCTTCATCGGGCTCGTGGTGCTGGTGCTCTTCGGTGGGGAGCATGCGTATCCGTGGTGGAACGAACTCGGCGAACTGAAGCACGAGAAGCAGGTCTACCTCGGGCACACCTTCTTTACGCTGCGCTCCATCCTCGCCTTCCTGGCGATCATGGTGATCCAGCTCTGGTATCTCTGGACCTCGCTCCGTCTCGACGTGGGCGTGAGCCCGGAGGGTGGCGCCGGGTGGGCCGCCGGGCTCCGCGCCAAGATGCGCGCGGGCTTCGGCGAGGAGCGTCGCGAGCTCCACAGCACGCACTCGCTGCAGGGGAAGCTCGCCGTCATCATGGCGCTCGTCTTCGGCTTCGGCTGGTGCATCCTGGCCTGGGACCAGTCGATGTCGCTCGACCCGCACTTCTTCAGCACGATGTACGGCTGGCAGGTTTTCATGGGCGGCTGGCTCGTGGCGCTCATGGTCACCTCGGTGCTGCTGCGCTTCTGGCGCGATTACCTCGGCGCCGACGACCTGATCACCGAGTCGCATTATCATGACATCGGCAAGCTCTGCTTCGCCTTCACCGCGTTCTGGGGCTACCTGACCTTCAGCCAGTTCCTGGTGATCTGGTACGGCAACATGTTCGAGGAGACCCACTTCTTCACGCTGCGTCTCTCGGGCGTCTGGAAGAACTGGACCCTCGCCGCCGCCTGGCTGACCTTCGCGCTGCCGTTCTTCGGCCTGCTCTCGGTCAAGGCCAAGATGTGGTCGCCGACGATGTTCTTCTTCGCCGCTTGCAGCTTCGTCGGTCTCTGGATCGCGCGCTATGTCGAGGTCTATCCCTCGGCGTACGGCGTGGCCGACAACGCGCCGTTCAGCTTCTGGGAGGCGGGGATCTTCCTCGGCTTCCTCGGATGCTGGGGCTTCTGCTACAGCAGCTTCATGGACGCCTTCCCGAAGTTCCGGGTGTTCCTCCTCACCTCGCCGTACCGCGATGAGGTGCAGGTCCCGGTGGATCCGAAGACGATGGAGCCGCTCCCGGCCCACGAATAGGGCCGTCGCAGCGTTGGGATGGGTGACGGCAGCGGGGTCTATCTCCTGCTGCCGTCAGCATTTGTGGGGAACTCCACTACAGGGGTTAGGGGAGTGTCTGACGGCAGGGGGCTGGGCGTCACCTTATGATACGGTTACGCGCCTGCTAAGTTGTTGTGAGGGTTGATTTAGGGGGCGGTAGCTCAGCTGGGAGAGCACCTGCTTTGCAAGCAGGGGGTCACGGGTTCGATCCCCGTCCGCTCCATTCTTCACCACTGTGTGCGCCATCTTCGTTGCTGCGGCGCACCAAGATCCGTCGGTCGTCTTACACGCAATGACGCACCCGAGAGAGGACGTCTTCGCGATCGAGGCGCAGGGGATCGCCCGGCGCTTCGGTGCCCGGTGGATCCTGCGCGGGGTGTCGCTGCACGTCCGGCCCGGCGAAGTCGTCGGATTGCTCGGACCCAACGGCTGCGGCAAGAGCACGCTGCTCCGCATGCTCGCGACCCTGCTCAAGCCGACGGCCGGTACCGCGAGCGTCTATGGCCACGATGTGGTCAAGGAAGCCGACGAGGTCCGCCGCAACATCGGATTCCTCGCTCATTCGCCGGGGCTCTACGACGACCTCTCGGCGAGGGAGAATCTCGCCTTCGCGGCCGACATGATCGGCGGCGGGCACGAGGAGATCGACGCGCTGCTCGAGCGGGTGAACCTCTCGCACGTGCGCGATGAGCGGGTCCGTGGCTTCTCGGCCGGCATGCAGCGCCGCCTGGCGCTCTGCCGGTTGATGCTCACCAAGGCGCGTGTGCTGCTGTTCGACGAACCCTACAGCAACCTCGACACCGACGGCATACAGCTGATGAACGCCATCATCAGCGAGGCGGCGCGGGAGGGCGGGGCGGCGCTGGTGGTGCTCCACGAACTCGCGCCGGCGGCGGGGTTGCTCGACCGCACGGTGACCATCCGTGACGGGCGCGTGGCCGATCCGACCGCGGCCCTGCTGGCCGAGGCCGAACTGGCCGGCGCGGTGGAGATCGGATGACCCGGGTCCGTCAGCAGGGGGGCGACAACTGGCGGCGCATCCGCGCGATCGCCTGGAAGGATCTGACCACGGAGCGGCGCTCCAAGGCCGGATTCAACGCCGTCGTCTCGCTGGGAATCACGATCCTCGTGCTGTTCGGCTTCGCGTTGGGCCCCGATGCCCAGGTGCTGCGCGACGCGGCCCCGGGCGCACTCTGGCTCGCGGTGCTCTTCGCCGGCGTGCTGGCGTTCAACCGCAGTTATCAGGTGGAGCTCGACACCGGGGCACTGGAACCGCTGCTGCTGTATCCCGGTGCGCGCTGGACGATCTTCACCGGCAAGTTGCTGGCGAACATGCTCTTCGTCGGGCTCCTGCTCGTGATCGTGGTGCTCGCCGGGATGGTGCTGTTCTCGGTGAAGGTCCCCGAGGCCTGGCCCACGGTGATCGCCGTGCTGGCCCTCGGGGCGATCGGCCTGGTGACGCTCGGCACCTTCTACGCCTCGATGGCGAGTCGGAGCCGCGCGCGTGAGGTGTTGCTCCCGTTGTTGCTCTTCCCGATGCTGGTCCCGGTGCTGCTGGCGGCGATGCAGGCGAGCAAGGCGCTGATCGGCGCCGACCTGATGCTCGAAGCCAGTGCCTGGATCAAGATGCTGATCGCGTACGACATCATCTTCGTCCTGGCCACGCACCTCGCATTCGAACATGTGATCGAGGCCTGATCCGCAATGACCGCTCCGCGCACGACGACGCCCCTCGAGATCCCGCGTCCCGGCTACTGGCCGGCCTTCGGCTGGTTCACGCTGCTGTTCATGATCGCGATGCAGGCATACGCGATCAAGATCTCCCCCGCCGACCGCGACATGGGCGATCTGCAGAAGATCCTCTACGTGCATGTGCCGGCGTCCTGGATCATGTCGATCACCTTCGTGCTGGTCTTCGTGTACAGCCTCCTCTATCTCTGGAAGGGGAAGGAGTCGCACGACCTGCTGGCGGCCGCCTCGGCCGAGGTGGGGGCGACCTTCGTTGGTCTCACGCTGGTCCAGGGAATGATCTGGGGGAAGCCGACCTGGGGGGTCTGGTGGACGTGGGACGCCCGATTGACCTCCACGCTCGTGCTCTTCCTCGTGTTCGTGGGCTATCTTGCATTGCGGGCCTTCATCGACGAACCGCAGCGCCGCGGGCAGTGGAGCGCGGCGGTGGGGGTCCTGGGATCCATCAACGTGCCGATCGTCTGGATGTCGGTCCGCTGGTGGCGCACGTTGCACCAGATGCAATCCACGCCGCAGACGTTGGAGCCGGCCTATCGGATCGGCCTGCTCGTCAACTTCTTGGCGTTCACGATGCTGGCGGTGTATCTCATCCGTCGGCGGTACGAGGCGGCGATGCTCGCCCGTGCCGCCGAGATGGCATCGCAGGCCGCCGCCCTGGGAGGACGCTGAAATGCCCCCGATCGCTGGACCGAACAACTGGACATTCGTGATCGCGGCCTACGCGGTCACCTGGATCACGATTCTCGGATACTGGGTGCATGTGGACCGCACGCTGCGCGAGGCGCAGCATGATCTGGACGCGGCGAACGCCGCTGGAGGGAAGTGATGGCACGCGTGAACTCGAAGATGTTGGCGATCGTCGCCGTGGTCGGCATCCTCGGCACCTTCGGCTGGCTGCTCTACGGCGGCCTGGACAAGAACGTCGTCTACTTCTGGACGCCGAAGGAACTCATCGCCAAGGGCGACGCGGGCTTCGAGAAGCCGGTGCGCCTCGGCGGCCAGGTGAAGCCCGGCACGGTGAAGTGGGACGACAAGACGCTCGATCTGCGCTTCGTCCTCACCGACGTCGACGGGGTGAGCGACATCGTCGTGCATTCCAAGGGCGCGCCGCCGCAGATGTTCCGTGACGCGATGGGCGTCGTGGTCGAGGGGCGTTACGGCCGCGACAAGGTGTTCCAGTCGTCGAGCCTGATGGTGAAGCACTCCAACGAGTACAAGGCGCCGAAGCCCGGTCAGAGCGGGAAGGACATGGTCAAGACGCTGCAGCAGGGGAACTCCACCACGTGACCGGTCTCCTCGCGCACGGGGCGATCCTCGTCTCCCTCGCCGTGGTCGCGTTCGGGATGTTCTTCATCCCCTTCGCGATCAAGCGTGGCCGACAGGACTGGGTGACGCTCGCATACTCCGCGGTCTACACGAACTTCCTGCTCATCACCATCGCGACCGTCGCGATGGTCTACGCGCTCGTCACGCACGACTTCTCGATCGAGTACGTCGCGCGGCAGGGGAGCCGGGCCACACCGCTCTTCTACACGATCATCACGCTGTGGGGCGCGCTCGAGGGATCCATCCTCTTCTGGGCCTGGGTGCTCGCGATGTACGCGGCGGCCGTGGTCTGGATCAACGCCAAGCGCCCGGGGAACCTCGTCCCGTACGCGGCGACCACGCTGCTCGGCGTCTCGCTCTTCTTCGGGATCCTGCTCGTCGGTCCGGCCGATCCCTTCAAGCCGGTCTTCCCGGTGCCGCTCGATGGCCCGGGGCCGAACCCGCTGCTGCAGAACCACATCCTGATGGCGATCCATCCGCCGCTGCTGTACCTCGGCTACGTCGGGATGTCGGTGCCCTTCGCCTTCGCCGTGGGCGCCATGCTCTCCGGTGAAGTGCTCACGGACGATTGGATCAAGATCACCCGTCGCTGGACCCTCGCCTCGTGGGGCCTTCTCACCGCGGCGATCATCGCCGGGATGTGGTGGTCGTACGAGGTACTCGGCTGGGGCGGCTACTGGGCGTGGGATCCCGTCGAGAACGCGTCGTTCATGCCGTGGCTCACGGCGACCGCATTCCTCCACTCGGTGATGATCCAGGAGCGCCGCGGCATGCTGCGCCTCTGGAACCTCAACCTCGTGGTGGGCACCTTCGTGCTGACGATCCTCGGCACCTTCCTCACGCGCTCGGGGATCATCTCCTCGGTGCACGCCTTCACGACGGGGACGATCGGCTATTTCTTCCTCGCCTTCATCGCGATCGTGCTGCTGGTGGCGCTCGCGCTCGTTGCGGGGACGTCGAGCCGGCTGACGAGCTCGAACCGACTCGACTCGGCCGCGTCGCGCGAGACGGTGTTCCTGCTGAACAACCTGCTGCTGACGGCGTTCATGTTCACGGTGCTCCTCGGCACCCTCTTCCCGCTGGTGGCCGAGGCCGTGCGCGGGGTGAAGGTGAGCGTGGGCGAGCCGTTCTTCAATCGCATGTCGCTGCCGATGATCGTCGGGCTGCTCTTCCTGATGGGCGTCGGACCGGCGCTCCCCTGGAAGCGCGTCGAAGCGGGGGAGATCAAGGCCAAGCTGCTCCCGCCCGTCGGCGCGGCGCTCGTGATGCTGATCGTCGCGATCGTCGTCGGCGCGCGGAATCCCTATGCGCTGCTCGCCTTCACGTTCGTCGGCTACTCCGGGTTCGCGAACCTCCGCGAGTTCTGGATCGGCATGGCGGCGCGTCACAAGGCGCACGGGGAGAACTACCTCACGGCGCTCGTGCGGCTGATGGCCGGGAATCGCCGTCGCTACGGCGGCTACACGGCCCACATCGGGATCCTGCTCGTCGCCATCGGCATCGCCGCCTCGGGGACCTTCCGTACCGAGAGTGAGGCGTCGCTGAAGCCGGGTGACACGATGACCGTCGCCGGCCACACCGTCCGCCTGAAGCAGGTGTGGGGACGCGAAGAGGCGCAGCGCTCGGTGATCGGCGCCACGCTCGAGATCGTGAAGAACGGCGCCGTCACGGGGACGATCGAACCGCGGATGAACTTCTATCCGACCTCGCAGCAGCCGGTCCCGACGCCGGAGGTGCACAGCACCTTCGCCGGCGATCTGTACGCCAATCTGCAGGCGTTCCGTCCGGACGGATCGAACGCGACCGTGCGCCTCATCTATGAGCCGCTCGTGCCCTGGATCTGGTTCGGCGGTCTCGTGATCGTGATCGGCTCGGTGCTCTCGATCCTCCCCGCGAAGGCGCGCGCCGGCGCTCCGGCCGCCGCGCGCATCCCCGTGGGGATCCCGCAGACCGCCGAGGGTGAAGCATGAACTGGAAGCGCGCACTCATCGCCGTGCTCTTCGCCATCCCGGTGATCGGGCTCTTCGCGTGGGGGATGAACCGCGACCCGCGCGACATCCCGTCGCCGTTGCCGGGCCGTGAAGCTCCGACCTTCAAGCTCGCGGTGTTCGCGCCGGGGCAGGAGGCGCTGTCGCGTCCCGTCGGGGATTCGGTCCGCCTGGCGGATCTGAAGGGGCAGGTGGTGGTGCTCAACTTCTGGGCGTCGTGGTGCCTCGCGTGCCGCGATGAGCACGAGACGCTCTCCGAGGTCGCGCGCACGTACGTCGGCAAGCCGGTGCACTTCCTCGGCGTGCTGTACAACGACGACTCCAACTCGGGAACGAAGTGGATCGCCGAGATGGGTGGGCAGAGCTATCCCTCGGTCCTCGATCCGGGGGCGCGCACGGCGATCGACTACGGACTGTACGGTGTGCCGGAGACGTTCTTCCTGGACGCCAACGGTCGCGTGGCGTACAAGCACACGGGGCCGGTGACGGCGACGGTGTTGCACCGCGTGGTGGATTCGCTCATGACCGCTGCCGCCGCGGGCGGCGCGCACGCCGACACTGCCGCTCCGACCGCGGCCGGGGCGAAGCCGGCAGGGAAGGCCGCTCAGTGATGCGCACCACGCGACGCGCGGTCCTGCTGGCAGCGCTCTGGCTCGGCGCCGCATCGATCGACGGCTCCGGCCTGGCGGTCGGCACCGTGCTCGGCGCGCAGTCAGCGCCGGCGGCTCCGGCGACTGCGCCGGCCCGGGACACCCAGGTGGTCACCCAGGACGGACTCCGTCCGTCGACCTCGAGCGGTCCCACGGATCCTGCGCTCGAAGCGCGGACCAGCGCGGTCGCGGCCGGACTCCGCTGCCCCGTCTGTCAGGGGCTCTCGATCCAAGACTCGCCCAGCGAGTTGGCGCAGCAGATGCGCAGTCTCGTCCGCGACCAGCTCAAGGCTGGGAAGACGCCGGACGAGGTCCGCGCCTACTTCATCTCGAAGTACGGCGAGTGGATCCTGCTCGAGCCCAAGGCCTCGGGCTTCAACGTGCTCGTGTACCTGCTCCCTGTGCTGCTGGTGCTCGGCGGCCTCGGATTCATCGTAACCCTCGTTCGCCGCTGGACCGTGGCACCCGTAGAGGGTGAACCGGTTATGACCGACGAGTCCTAGCGTTTCGCGTTGTACTGGGCTGTAAGTGCTAGTGCAACCGTAGGATACCCTGACCTGCAGGTCGGGATAAGTTACATGGAAAATCAGGTATTCCCCTACGGGTCATCTCGGTACCTATCCGTACCATTACCCATAGCAGGATAAGGACCGTAACCTTCACTTCCACGTTGGGCCCTCTGGAGGACGAGATTTTATGAGGCGCTCCTTTGTACAGACGATCACGGTGCTCGCAGTCGCAGCGGTGGCATTGTCCGCCGGTTGCACGACTGAGAAGATCGTGTATCGCAGCGGATCGAACTTCGCCGCCCCGCCGAGTTCGGCGAAGAGCTTCGTCGGCTACTCCGACGAGACCAGCAAGCAGACGGTGTGCGGTGGATGCCACGTGGACGCGCAGTCCAAGTGGGTGACCACCAAGCACGCGAGCGCGTGGAGCACCCTCGCCAGCAGCGGCCAGATGCAGGGATACTGCCAGGCGTGCCACAGCGTGAACCAGCTGGGCAACGCGGCGACCGACACGACCGTCGGTTACAACGGCTCCAAGGATGCGCGCTATCACGACGTGCAGTGCGAAAGCTGCCACGGCGCGGGGCTCACGCATGCGAGCAGCCCGACGTCGAGCAATCGCCCGCTCGCCAGCATCAAGGCCGACACCAACGCGACCAACGGTTGCGGTGAGTGCCACAGCGGCACGCACAACCCGTTCGTGCAGGAATGGCGCCTCTCTGGCCACTCGCGCACGGCGACGCTGACCGCGACGATCGCGACGAACACGTATTGCCAGACCTGCCACACCGCGCAGGGCGCGTTGGCCGCCTTCGGATCGACCAGCAACTACGTCGAGAAGACCGGGACGCTCGAGTCGGTGGTGTGCGCGACCTGCCATGCGCCGCACGGATCGGAGAACAGCAAGCAGCTGCGCTTCCCGGTCAATACGCCGAACACCGAGACGAACCTCTGCATGAAGTGCCACCAGCGCCGGTCGAACGTCGACATCACGACGACCAGCGGTGCGCACTCGCCGGAAGGCCCGACCCTCCTGGGCACCGCCGGCTGGTTCCCCCCGGGCATGAGCGCCAGCGATTCGATCATCGGTTCGCACGGCAACACGACCCGCAATCCGAACCTCTGCGCGACCTGCCACGTCAGCCGCAACACGATCAACGACAAGGTCACCGGCAAGTTCGTCTTCCAGAGCACGGGCCATCGCTTCCTGGCGACCCCCTGCGTGGACGCGAACGGTCAGCCGACCGAATCGCAGACCTGCGCCGTGTCGGCTCAGACCTTCCGCAGCTGCGTCGCGTCGGGCTGCCATGCGTCGGAGAACGTCGCTCGCTCCGCTTTCACCACCGCCGAAGCCCGCATCTCGGCGCTCTCGACCCAGCTCGCGACCCTCGTGGCCGCGGCGAAGGTCAAGAAGCCGACCGACTTCGTCGCCTCGGCGCCGATGAACACCGGACGCGGATCGAACTTCAACGTCAGTCTCGCGAACAAGCCGGGTGCCTTCGTGCACAACCCGTTCCTGATCGAGCAGCTGCTGCTGGCCAGCATCAAGCAGATCAAGATCGACTACACGCTCCCGTAATCAGTTGACACACGTGCAGTTCCTTCTGCAGGCCGCGGGTTCGGCAACGGTGCCGCTACAGGCACCGTCCGCCGAGCCCGCGGCGCGTTTGTTCCGGTTCCTCTTCTCCACCGTGCCGCAGTGGGTGCAGCTCGCGGGGATCCTCATCGGGGTCCCCGTCGGACTCATCGTGGCATGGCTGGCCTGGAAGAATCGGCTGGCCCTGATCGCCTGGTTCAAGTCGCGCTCACGTGGATATCGGATCGCCCTCGTGAGCGCGTTCGCCGTCGTGTCGTTGAGCGGCGCGGGAACCGGATTGGTGGGTTACCACTACATGATGCACGACAACGACTTCTGTCAGTCGTGCCACATCATGGACACCGCGTGGAACCGCTTCCAGGTCTCCGCGCACAAGAGTCTCACCTGCCACGACTGCCACCGGCAGCCGATCTGGGTGAGCTCGATCGAGCTCTACTGGTGGGTGCTGGAGCGCCGCATGGCGGTCCCCGCCCACGACAAGGTGCCGACCAAGGTCTGCGCCGAGTGCCACATGCAGACCGTCGGGGACTCGTCACGGAAGAACGTGATGCTCACCGCGGGGCACGTGGTGCACCTGAAATCGGACTCGTCCGCGCTCAGGAACGTGCAGTGCACCACCTGCCACGGGCGCGACTTCCACAAATTCACGCCGAACAACGCCACCTGTGCGCAGTCCGGCTGTCATACCGACAAGAAGGTGAAGCTCGGCGCCATGTCCACCGCCGGCTTCATGCATTGCACCGTCTGCCATTCGTTCCGGAACCGCGTCAAGGACACGACCGACGTGGCGAAGGCCTCGAAGTCGATGTCGCCGACGAGCATCCAGTGCTACGGCTGTCACGAGATGACGGACCGGATGAAGAAGTTCGACCTCACCTCGGATCCGCATCGCGGCGGTTGCGGCACCTGCCACAACCCGCACAAGCAGGCCGAGCCCAAGGACGCGCTCAAGAGTTGCGCCACCGCACAGTGCCACGCCTCGGCGGACACCCTCACCGCGTTCCATCGCGGACTCGGTGGTCACTCGCTCGACGACTGCAGCACCTGCCACAAGCCGCACAGTTGGAAGGTGAAGGGCAACGAGTGCCTCGCCTGCCACAAGAACATCTATACGGATCGCCCGTCGCTGAAGAAGTCCAGCGCCCCGGCCCCGATGCGCGATGCGCCGGTCAAGCATGCGCAGGCCTGGGACGCGACACCGGTGCCGCCCCCGGGTGGACCGTCCGCCGAGGAGTCCGTCACGGATCCTTCGGCGGACGTCGCGATCGCGCCCCTTCCGGAAGTGGTGCCGGAACCGGCGTCGCCGAGTGCGCCGCAGGGGACGCCGCAGGGCGCGCCCCTCGCGAGCGCGCCGAAGGATTCCACGCTCTTCCCGCATTCGCGGCACAAGAACGTGCCGTGCACCGACTGTCACGCCACCGATGCGACGCACGGTGGCGTGAAGGTCACCAAGCCCGACGGCTGTCGCAGCTGCCACCACGCCACCACGCAGAAGGTGGTGTGCGCCACCTGCCACGAGAAAGGACTGAAGGGCGCCCGGTCCGTCGATGTGAGCATGCACATCACCGCGCGCAAGGATCCGGTCGTGCAACGCACGTTGCGGTTCGAGCATACGCGCCACGCGAAGCTCGAGTGCGCCAAGTGCCACGACAACACCACGACGCGCAAGCCGAAGGTCACCTGCAACTCGTGCCACAGCGATCATCACGAGCCGCAGCGCGAATGCACGTCGTGCCACACCAGCGCGCGTACCGGACACGATCGCACCGCCCATGAAGGGTGCAGCACCTGCCACGTCTCGCCCGCGGCGGCGCGACTGACGGCATCGCGCACCCTCTGCCTGAGCTGCCACGAGAAGCAGAAGACGCACGAGCCCGCGGGGGATTGTGCGAGCTGTCACCTCGTCAGCACGCATCCGGGAGGGAAATCGTGATGCGCGTGCCCCGTCTCATCCGCTCCGGCGCCACCGCCGGAGTGCTTGCCGCTGCGCTCTCCACGGTGCTCGTCACCGTGGGCGCTCCGCGCACGGCGCAGGCGCAAGGCGTGCGGATCACCGGCGTGACGAGCGTGCAGTGGATCCAGATGCGTCCCGTCGAGCGCGATTCGATCGCTGCCGCTGTGGAGCCCGGGTCCGATGAATGGCGCCGGCGTCCCGACGGGACGCTGGTGCACTGCGGTACCGAGCCGTTCTGCTACTGGTACGCGTCGCGCCCGATCACCGCGGCCGCCCCGTTGCTGCAGGATCTCTCTTTCACCTCGTGGGGGATGGCGCAGGGGTTGAGCCTGCACGCGGACGTCCGCGCGCGCACGCAGCTCGTCACCGATGGCTTCATCTACCCCCGCGCGAACGACAACTTCGACGTCCTCGATGCCTATGCCGAGTGGCAGCGGCAGTGGGGCAGGGCACGCCTCGGCCGCCAGTGGATCAACGGCGGGCTCGGGACCTACGACTTCGACGGCGCCAGCGCGCTCGTCCGCCGTGGCCGCTGGACCTATGAAGGATGGGCGGGACGCGCCCTGATCGGCGGGTTGAACGACTCGCACGCCAGCGGAGCGCTCGCCGCGGTCGAGAACTATCCCCCCGATCAGGACGGATGGATCTTCGGTGCCCGCACGCGACTCCGCACGGCCGATGGGAGCACTCTCGCCGCGATGTATCAGCGGGTGGTGGTGAACGACCGGAGCGGCGTTTACTCCGAGCGCGCGGCCTTCGACGCCACCACGCGCTTCGTCGGACTCTCGTTCGACGGTGCGTTCGCCTACGATTTCGCGAGCGGCTCGTGGAACGAAGCGCGGCTCCGGGCCAGCACGCCGCGCACGCGCGTCGTGAGCCTCTCGACCGAACTGCGACACTACGTGCCGTTCTTCGAGCTGTGGACGATCTGGGGCGCCTTCTCTCCAGTCGGCTTCAACGAGTCGCGCACCACGATCGACTGGCGCCCGACCGGGAGCCGCTGGGCGCTCTCCGCACACGGCTCGTATCGCCTGTACGAAGAGACCAACGCCGGTCTCACGCTCAGCACCAACGGCTGGCGCGCCGGCGCCGATCTCAGCTGGAACGGCGATGGCGCTTTCTCCGCGCTCGGCACCTACGATGTCGCGATCGGCAACGGCGCCTCGCGCAGCGACGCGAGCGCCTCGTTCCGCTACAACCGAGGGGACGACGTCTCCGCCGGCGTCGACCTCTCGGCCCTTCAGACCATCTATGAGTTCCGCGTCGGGACCGGCCGCGTGTTCGGGCTCGGACTCAATGCGTCCAAGCGACTCCGCGACGATCTCCGCATCTCGGGCGATGTCGGACTCTATCGCCACATCCAACTCCTCGGCGAACCAGGGCCCGATTGGAATCAACAGCGCGCCTCGGTGCGGTTCGAATGGTCGGTCGGTCGCGACCCGGGCATCAGCACGCCGGCGGTGAAGCGATGAGACGCCTGTTCCTGCTCGCGCTCCTCGTCTGCGCGCCGTTCGCCCTGCGCGCCCAGCAGCGCGACGGCTTCCCGCACGACAAGCACGCCAAGCTCTTCCCCACCTGCACGTCGTGCCACGGTTCGACCACCGACGGCGGCGCGCTCCGCAGTCTCCCCACCGCGGCGCAGTGTGCGACCTGCCACGACGGCAATCGGCGTCGCCGCGTCACGTGGGCACCGCCCGAGTCGCGCCCCGTCGGGTTGCTCGCCTTCTCGCATTCGGCGCACGATGCGAAGGCGGCCAACGAGACCACCTGCCAGAGCTGCCACGCCACCTCCACCGGTTGGATGGCGATCGGCAAGGCGGTCCCCACCACCTGCGTCGGCTGTCACGCGCACAAGGCGCCGGAGCATCTCTCCAGCGACGCCAAGTGCACGACCTGCCATCGGCCGCTGACGCGCGCGGTGGGACTCACCGACGCGCAGATCAAGGCGCTCCCGCGCCCCGTCAGCCACGAGCGTTCGGATTTTCTGCAGGGGCACGGCGCGCAAGCCAAGGCGTCGATCAGCAGTTGCGCCACCTGCCACGCGCAGCAGAGCTGTGCGCGCTGCCACCTCGATGCGGGGCGCAATGCCAGCATCGCGGGGCTCGCACCCGATGCGCGCGTCGCACGGTTGACGGCGGGGGTCGCGCCGAACCGTCCGCAGCCGGCGGATCACAAGGGCATCGATTTCGCGGCGGGCCTGCACGGACGCAGCGCGAACGTGAGCACCGCACGGTGTGCGGTGTGCCACACGCAGACCACCTGCACCACCTGTCACACCGGCACCACGGGCCGCACGGCGATCGCGACGCTCACACCGGGTGCGCCACCGCTCCCGATGGCGCGCGCTGCGTCGCGTCCCGCCGCGGCCGGCGACTGGAGCCCCGCGCCGCACAGCGCCGTTCCCGACCCGCGTCCGATCCGCGTGCACGCCACCGGGTGGACGAAGGTGCACGGTCCGCAGGCGGCAACCGAGGCCACCACCTGCACCGGCTGCCACGCCCAGCGCTTCTGCAAGGACTGCCACGCGGCGGAGCGGGCCGGGGCCAAGCGGTATCACGCCGCCAACTTCATCGCGCGGCACGCCCCCGAGGCGTACAGCGCCGAGACCGACTGCGCGACCTGTCACAACGTGCAGGCGTTCTGCCGCGACTGTCACCGGCAGTCGGGATTCGCCGCCACGCAGCAGCGTCGCGGCACCGGATTCCACAACGGCGCCGCACCCTGGCTGCTCCAGCACGGCCGCGCCGCCCGACAGGACCTCACCGGCTGCACGAGCTGCCACCAGCAGTCCTACTGCACGCAGTGCCACTCCAACTCGGGGTGGTCGATCAACCCGCACGGTCCGAACTTCGACGCGGCGCGCATGGCCGCCCGCAACCGGACCATGTGTCTGCGCTGCCATCTGCGCGACCCGCTGGGTCCCAAGCCGTAACGCCCCACCGGAGATGTTCGCGATGACCCGCTTCCGCTCCACCCTGATCACCGTGCTGACGGTCGCCATCGCGGCGACCGCCTGCGGCGGCAAGCAGGACACGCCGAAGGTCGATCTCGCCGGCAAGGCCGCCGCCGACAGCGCCGCCCTGGTGCTCTCCAGCGCCGCCAAGGCCGCCCTCGACAGCGGCAACGCCCTGTTCCGTGGGCGCAAGTACGATCTCGCCCTGGCGCAGTATCAGGTGGCCGCCAAGGAGGCCCCCGCGCACGCGGCCCCCCTCTTCGGCATCTACATGATCGGGCGTGCCACCAACAACAAGGCCATGGCCGATAGCGCCATGGCCGGGATCCGCGCCCGCAACGCGGTCCCGGCGCACGACACGCCGGACACGACGCAGCTCCAGGAGCTGCACGCCAAGTCCAAGCGGAGCCCCTCGGCGGCATCCTAAGAACGAAATCACGGGTTGAGTCGTTATGTTTGAGGCGGCTACCGCTGGGGTAGCCGCCTTTCGTGTTCTCCTTCTCCTCGACCGCCGATCATGTCCATCCCCGCCGTGGGTTCCGTCGCTCCCGATTTCACCCTCGACACCACCGCCGGCACGACCGTGACTCTCGCGGGTCTGCGCGGCCAGAAGCACGTGCTGCTCGCCTTCTTCCCGCTCGCCTTCACCGGCGTGTGCACCAAGGAAGTCTGCTCCTTCAGCGACGACTACGCGGTCTTCGCGTCCAAGGACGTCGAGGTGATCCCGGTGAGTGTGGACGCGGTGCCGAGCCTCAAGGCGTTCAAGGCGCAGACCAACGCCGGCATCGAGTTCGCGAGCGACTTCCGTCGCGCGGCCGCCACGGCCTACGGCGTACTGAACGACGCGACCTTCTTCTCGAACCGCTCCTACTTCCTGATCGACAAGGCGGGGATCGTCCGCTGGGCGCACGTCGAGGAGAACAACGGCCAGCGTCGCGAGAACAGCGAGATCCTCGCCGAGATCGCCAAGCTCGGCTGACCGACCGTCGCGGCGCGCGACATCGCGCCACGCCGCGGTAGCACAGACAGAGGCCCCGCCCGCTCGCGATCCGCGAGGGGCGGGGCCTTCGTGTGTCCGGCTCCAGGCTGCGCTTACTTGATCTCGATGCGTGCCGGGGCCGGGGCTTCCTTCCGCGGCACCGTCACGGTCAGCACGCCATTCGCATGCGCCGCCTCGATCCGCGCCGAGTCGGCGTCCGAGGGAAGGCGGAACGCACGCTGGAAGGAGCCGTAGCTCCGCTCCTCGAGGCGCACCCCCTTGGCGTCATCGGCGACGCGGCTCGATTCCTTCTTGCCGGCGATCGTGAGCACTCCCTCACGGTGCGAGACCTCCACCTGCTCCTTGGCGACGCCGGGGAGTTCGACGGAAAAGACCAGCGCGGTCGGCGTCTCGTGCACGTCGACGGCGGGGACCCAGCTGTCGCTGGGGAAGTGGCGAGCATCGGCGAGGGCCAGCCGGTCAAGCTCGCGGCCGAGCTCGCGGCCGAGGCCGAGGAAGGGAGCGGGAGCAAGAGTACGGAGCAGCATATCGGACCTCATCGGATGAGAGTTGTATGGAGTCGCCGACCCCGAGCCGGAGCGTAGCTTCGCTCCTCGGCGGCGCGACTGACCCCAAGAAGGGCATCATTCGTGCCACGGATTTCCGGTCGCTCCGGCAGATTCATTTGCCATCTCGACCGAGCGTTTGCCTATTCGGCATTCGGGATAATTGTCCGATTTCGTGATGAGGTAACCGGCTACCTGAGACATTTTGTCGCATAGCCTGTCGCAAAACCGGTCAACTTGTCCTATTTCGGGACCATCGCTAGTATTACTGTCAATGCTTCCGACAGTTGACGTACGCGTCCTTATTGCCGAGGACGACGAGATGGTCGCCGGCATGCTGCAGCGGTATCTCGAAGGCCGGGGGCACCGGGTCGAACGGTGTTCCAACGGCCGCGATGCCCTGCGCACCCTGCGCGACTTCGCCTTCGATGTCGCCCTGCTCGACATCGAGATGCCCGAACTCGACGGCCTCGAGGTCCTGCGACAAGCGCGCGAGGACCCCTTTCCGCCCGAGTGCATCATCATCACCGGGCACAGCACGATCGACACCGCCGTCTCGGCGATGCGATTCGGCGCCTACGATTATCTGGCGAAGCCCTACCGGCTCGAGGAGATCGACATCCTTGTGCGTCGTGCGGCCGAGAAGCGGCGGATGAGCTTCGACAACGTCCGCATGCGCCGTCGGCTCTTCCGGTTGGAGGCGCCGCAGGCGCCGCAGTCCGATGCGCCGTCGATGCTCGCCGCGTTGCAGGCCGCCGAACGTGCGGCGGCGTCGCTGGCGTCGGTGCTGATCGTGGGCGAGCCGGGGACGGGGAAGTCGACGATCGCCCGCTATCTGCACCATGTGTCGCCGCGGGCCGACGGGCCCCTGGTGGTGGTGAACTGCGACCTGACCGATCCGCGGCGCGCTATGGCGGCGCTCTTCAGCACCACCGCCGAAGCGACCGTCGACGACGCAGAGGAGGCACCGCCACGGATCGTCGGTGCGCTCGAGGAGGCCGCCGGCGGCACCGTCGTGTTCGCCGACGTCGAGTGGCTCGACGACGCCACGCAGGCCGCACTCGCCGAGGCGCTCGCCTCCGGCTATTACCGGCGGCAGCAGGCGCGTGCTCGCGTCGCGGTGGAGTCGCGCTCGATCGCCACCACCATCACCGCCATGGGCGACCTGCATGAGATCCGGACCGATCTGCTGCAGCAGCTGAGCGGCGAGGTGATCGCGCTCCCGCCGCTGCGCGCGCGCGAGGCGGACATCCTCCCGATCGCCAGGCGCTACGTGCACGAGCTCTCCCCACGGAGCACGCGCCAGCTGACGGACGCCGCGGCCTCGGCTCTCATGGCCTACCACTGGCCCGGGAATCTGCGCGAGCTGCGGGCCGTGATGAGCCGCGCGGTGGCGGTGGCGCCCGAGGATCGGATCGACGTGCAGCATCTGTTCCTGCCGACCCACGTGGAGGTCGATGGCGCGGTGCCGGATGATTCGCTCGAGGCCATGGAGCGGCGCCACATCCTGGCGGTCCTCGCCGCGGTCGGGGGGCATCAGGGGAAGGCCGCCGAGCGGCTGGGGATTTCATCCAAGACGCTTTATCGCAAGATTCGGGAGTATGGAGTTCCACGTGACCTCTCTCCCGGGAGCGAATGAAAGTCCTCGTCATCGAAGATGATCCCACCGTCGGCCAGTTCGTGAAGCGCGGACTGGAGGAGCAACGCTGGGGGGTCGATCTCTGCACCGACGGCGACGAAGGGGAGCGGCTCGCCCGTTCGCAGCCGTACGATCTGGTCGTGCTCGACATGCGTCTCCCCGGGCGGTCGGGGCTCGATGTGCTGCGCAACCTGCGGGCGCGGGGCTTCGAACGCCCCGTGCTCGTGCTCACTGCGCAGGACGCCGTCGACGCCAAGGTCGAAACGCTGCGGGCCGGCGCCGACGACTACGTCACCAAGCCCTTCGCCTTCGAGGAGCTGCTCGCGCGGGTGGAGGCGCTCGCGCGTCGTCCGCGCGCCATGGCCTCGGCCATCCTCAAGGTCGACGATCTCGAACTGAGTCTCGATGCGCGCGAGGTGAAGCGCGCGGGTGTGCTCGTGGAGCTCACGCCGAAGGAGTTCCTCGTCCTCGAGTATCTCATGCGCCACGCGGGACGCGTGATGAGCCGCACGCTCATCACCGAGTACGCGTGGGGCTATCACTTCGACCCGGGCACCAACATCGTGGACGTCGTGATCAACCATCTGCGCAAGAAGATCGACGTGCCGGGCGGCAAGAAGCTCATCACCACGGTCCGTGGTGTGGGCTACGTGATCAAGGGCTGACGGCGCCCCGTGGCCTCGATCCGCGCGCGCATCACGGCGAGCTACACGCTCGCCCTGCTCGGGACGATCGCGGCCTTCACGGCCGTGCTCGTCGCCGAACGGCGCGCCGAGGTCACCCGTGAGCTGAGCGCCCGCGCGGTGGCCAACGCCGACCTTGGGGCGCGGATGCTCGAACAGGGCGGCATCGAGAGCCAGCTCACCATCATCACCGATTCGCTGGTGGGGCGTGAGCTCAACCCGAGCATGCGGCGTCGTCTGGATGCCGTGCCCGAGTACATCATCGTCGCCGACTCGGCGCGCATCGTGTACTGGTCGCCGGCGGTGCTGCGCTTGAAGCAGGAGGACAAGGACCGGATGAGTGCGCTCGCGCTCCGCCTGAGTCCGGGGGACCCGCTCCGCCTGATCACGCTCGACAGTCTGCGCAGCGATGTGATCGTCGCGGCGCGCCACGAGGATCCGCGCGTCACGCCCGGCGTGCGCCGCGTGGTGGCGGCCGTCTCCGCAGCCGGGATCGACGAAGCCGCGGGGAACATCACCCGACTCGCGCTGCGCTTCGGACCGGTGGTGATCCTCATCGCGATCCTCACCGCCTGGCTCATCGCGGGGCGACTGCTCGAGCCGGTGGACCGGATGATCAACGACGTGGAGGCGATCTCCGACGGCCGTTCGCTGCACAAGCGCATCCCGGTGGAGGTCGAAGGGGACGAGATCGGCCGCCTGGGCGTGACGCTGAATGCCATGCTCGCCCGTCTCGAAGTGTCGTTCTCCGGACTCCGCCGCTTCACCGCCGACGCGAGCCACGAGCTCAAGACACCGCTGACCGTGCTGCGCGCGGATATCGAACGGGCGATGACCACGCGCCAGGGCTCCACCGAGCAACTCGTCGCGCTCGAGGAGGCACTGCAGGAGACGGCGCGCATGGCCGACCTCGTGGAGTCGCTCCTCACCCTCGCCCGCGCCGACGAAGGACGCTTCGACCTGCATCGCGAGTCGGTGCCGCTCGAGCCGCTGGCGCGCGACGTGGCCGAAACGGCGCTGATCCTCGGTGAGGAGGCCGGGCTCACCGTGAAGCTCGGGCGGATCGAGCCGGTGTTCGTCGCCGGCGACGTGGTGCGTCTGCGGCAGCTCTTCCTGAACCTGATCACGAACGCCATCAAGTACACGGCGAAGGGGGGGAGTGTCGAGCTCTCGCTCACGCAGGTGGACGGGATGGCGCAGTTCGCGGTGAAGGACACCGGGATCGGGATCGCGGGCGCCGACCTGCCGTTCATCTTCGACCGCTTCTGGCGCGTGGACCGGGCACGTTCGCGTGTGGAGCGTGGCGGCGTGGGGCTCGGGCTCGCGATCAGCCAGTGGATCGCGCAGGCGCACGGCGGGTCGATCCTCGTCGCGAGCCGCCTCGGACGCGGGAGCACCTTCACGGTGTCGATCCCGGCCGCCTCGCCACCGGGGGCGTCGCCAGCGGGCGCGGGCGACCTCACCAAAGCGTAATCCGTCGCTAAGCGATCGCTCACCCGATCGACGCGAGAGACGCAACGTTGGCGCGGTAGGATGAGGGTGTGATGGGAGCGCAGGGCGCACTCCCCGAACTCCACCCTGATCCGGAGGTCCCCATGTTCACCAGACTTCTCGCGTCGGCCGCACCGCGGCAGCGGTCCACATTGTCCGTGATGGTGAGTGTGGGGGCGCATGTGCTGATCGGTGCCGGAGCGATCGTGCTGACGGCGGCGCGCCCGGTGGTGGTGCAGCTGGAGCCGCAGCCGATCATCTACGACGATCTCAACGTCGAGCCGCGTAAGGTCGTGCTGCCGTCCAAGGCGCCACGCGGGGCGTCGTCGACGCCGAGCGGCGCGGTGCCGTCGGCGCCGAGCCTCACCGCGGTGCCCGTCGAGATCGGCACCATCGTGCCATCCGCGCTGCCCGAGATCGGGGTGCCGTTGGCGGATCCACGCGGAACATGGCCGCGGGGCGGGGTACCCGGAGGAACGGGGACGGGTAGCGGGACCACGAGCACGCTCGGGAACGGCGGCCCACTGACGGCCGATGAGGTCGAGTTCGGCGTCGCGCTCCTTCCGGGCTCGAACGCGCCGCGGTATCCCGAGCTGCTGCGCAACTCCGGGATGGAGGGGCGGGTGCAGGTGCGCTTCGTGGTGGACACGCTGGGGCGTGTGGAGCCCGGGTCAGTAACCGTCGTGGAGGCTACTCACGCGTTGTTCGCGACGGCGGTGCGCGAGGCGTTGCTGCGGCAGCGGTTCGTGCCGGCGCGGGTGGGCACTCGGGCGGTGCGGCAGTTGGTGCAGGAGCCGTTCGAGTTCACGATCCGGCGGTAGGACCAGGACGCGAGTGCAGGAATGCTAACTCGCGATTAAGCAAATCTTAATGTTCGCCTATTACCGGAGACCGGGACCGCGAGTAGCTTCACCCCCTGTCCGAGCTTGTATCACGGTTTCCACAGCCGCAAAGGAAAGGACACTTGCTCAACAACCTGCTGGAGTCGAAAGCCCAAAAGCAACGCTCAACGGGCGGTGCTGTTGGTAGCTTCGTCTTCCACACGTTGGCGATCGTCTTCGCCGTCCAGGCCACGCTCAACGCGGGGCAGAAGGAAAAGGTGAAGGAGGAGAAGATCGACTTCGTGGAGACGAAGAAGGAAGAGCCACCTCCGCCGAAGGATGAGCCGAAGCCGCCGCCACCGGATGTGGTGGCCGAGGCCCCGACGGTCAAGGGCTTCCAGGTGCTCACCGCGCCGGTGAACATTCCGGACGTGCTGCCGGAGATCGATCTCTCGAAGAAGCTGACGAACGAGAGCGATTTCTCGGGCAAGGGCACGGCGGGCGGTCGCGCCAACGGTATCGTTGGCGGAAAGGTCGAGTTGCCGACCAATCCGGACCAGCCGCTGATGGAGTTCCAGGTGGAGAAGCCGGTCATGCAGGCGCCGGGTTCGGCGTCGCCGCGTTACCCGGACATCCTCAAGAGCGCAGGCGTTGAGGGCGAAGTGATCGCCCAGTTCGTCGTCGATACGACGGGACGCGCCGAGATCAACACCTTCAAGGTGCTGAAGGCGTCGCACGACCTGTTCGCTTCGGCGGTCAAGAATGCGTTGCCGAACATGCGGTTCATCCCGGCGGAAGTCGGGAACAGGAAGGTGAAGCAGCTGGTGCAGCAGCCGTTCGTGTTCGGCATCCAGAAGTAATCGCAGTCTCTATCTAACTCAACGCGTCAGGAGTTTTCGAGATGAATCTCTCTCTGGTCGAGCTTTATGGCTCCATGGGCGGTTTCGCGAAGGGCATCGTCTACACCCTCGCGATCATGTCCATGTACTCGCTCACGATCATGTTCCAGAAGTGGTGGTACCTCCGTACCGCGCAGAAGGAGACGCTGAAGTTCGCGCCCGAGTTCTCGCAGTTCCTCGAAGAGGACAACCTCACGGAAGCGATCAACCTCGCCGTGGGCTACAAGAAGTCGCATGTCGCGCGCGTGCTGGGCAACGCGCTCAGCGAGATCAAGCCGCTGATCATGGACGGCTCGGTGACGGTGGCGGACATCAACTCGGCGGAGCGTGCGGTCGAGCGTGAGATGCTGATGACGATCGTGCTGCTGAAGCGCGGTCTGGGCGTGCTCGCGACGGTGGGCGCCACGGCGCCGTTCGTCGGTCTGCTCGGCACCACGATGGGTATCGTCAACGCCTTCACGGGCATGGCCGCCGGCGGCGGTGGTGGTATCGCCTCGATCTCGGCCGGTGTCGCCGAAGCCCTCATCACGACGGCGTTCGGTCTGCTCGTGGCCATCCCGGCGGTGTGGGCGTACAACTTCTTCCAGACCAAGATCGACAACATCACGGCTGAGATGACCTACTCCTCGAAGGAGATGATCGACTATCTCATCAAGGGCGTGTCCGGCGAGTTCGGCCGCAGCCGCTTCACCCGTGAGTTCAACACGGCCGCGCAGAACGCCGGCAAGTCGGCGGTCTAAGGTTAGCCCACCCACCACTTCGGAGCTTATCCGATGGCGATGTCCATGGGAGGGGGCGGCGTCAAGGCCGAACCGAACGTCACGCCGATGATCGACGTGATGCTCGTACTGCTGATCATCTTCATGATCGTGGTACCGCAGATCAACGCGGGCTTCGTGGCTGAGCCGCCCCAGGGGCAGAACCTCAAGCCCCATCCCGAGGAAGACACCGATCGCGTGCTCGGCATCGACGTGAAAGGCCAGTACTTCCTCGACAAGAAGGCGATCCCCAACGAACGGTTGGAGGAGATCCTGAAGAGTGTTTATGATGCGCGCACCACCGACAAGATTCTCTTCCTGAAGGCCGACAAGAACCTGAAGTATGAGAAGATCGTCGATGCGCTCGACATTGCGGCCAAGGCCGGCGTGCGCGTTACCGGAATGATCTCCGACCAGACCCCCAACTCGAAGTCCGTGGTCGAGGGGGACAACGTCGGCGACATGATGAAGAAGGGGAAACCCTAATGGCCATGAGCGCTGGTGGCGGCGGCGGCGGGC
>CAZAGK010000057.1:0-22487 GCA_964484775.1 uncultured Gemmatimonas sp.
TCTCGTATGCCTGACTTCCCGAGAGCCAGGTCGCGAGTGCATTCGCGGGCATGCCGTATCCGAGCGCCGACGCGGTATCGACCGAGACGTGGAAGGTGCAGCCCGGGCACCAGAACTGCTTGTACGGAAGGCCGGCCGTGACCTCGCGGAGCGGCAACTCGAATCGGTCGATCGCGAACTGTCCGGCCTCGGCGAAGGTCACGAGCGTGCCTCCGTTCTGCACGAAGTCCTTGAGGGCCGTGACGCCTTCGTCGCCGAATCCGCTCCGATATTCGGCGAGCGGCCCGCCACGGCCGGCTCCGCCGCCACCACCACCGAAGCCGCCGCGCCCACCACCACCGCCCGGTCCGCCGAGGACGGCGTTGCCGCCACCGCCGCGGGGGTTGGGATCGCCATTCGCCGTCGTGGAGCCGCGCCCGCCACGCCCGCCGCCGGCAGGCGCGTTCGCCGCACCGCTCGCCGGAGCCGGCGGCGCACCGCGTCCACCGGCCGCCACTGCAGAGCCCGGTCCGCCCGTACGGCCGACGAGCGTCCCCGGATTGTCCGACGGGAGGATGATCACATCGAACTTCGCGTTCAGGTTCCCGGACTTCAACTCGGGATCGAAGATCGTGTGATACGGTTGATCGAACTGCTCGAACAACAATCGCGTCCACCCTTCGTCGGCGTTGCCGCCGTTGTAGCGCTGATACATCGCGACGCGCAGCGGCTTCACCGCATGGCTCGCGGCGACCGCCTCCCCGTTCACCGCGTCGAACGCGACTCCCGTGGTCTTCGCCACGCTCGCAACGAGTTCTGCCGGGGCGTTCTGCGCCACATAGTCGCCGGCATGCAGTGCTCCGCTCGCCCTGTCGACTCGCCGCACCACGACCCCCTTGGCCATCAGCAGATTGGCGGCGCGCCAGGAGTCGTTGAGACGACCGCTGAATGCGAGCGTCGTCCCTGCCGCCACCTTCCCTGCCGCCGGCTCCGCGCTCCACACGCGCGTCAGCGATGCCTCGAGCTTGCCGTCGGTGGGATCGACCTTCACACCCATGAACTCGGCCATGACGTCCGTCGCCATGTCGTACGGACGGATCGGATTCCCATCGTTGTCGCGGGTGTACTCGTTGTCCGGGTAGAAAGTGCGGCCGAGCATCCACCGCACGACGCCCATCTTGGGCTGGGCCATCGAGACGACGTACGTGCCCGGTCCGTAGCTGCGGCCATCCTGTGTGAAGCCGGAGGCCGATTGCAGCACCTCGACCCCCTGATTGAGCAGGTTCTGCACCATCTTGCGTGCGGTGAGCGCGTCGTGCTGGTCGTCGCCCACCGAGACGATGAAGGCCTTGGGCGAACCGTTGGCGCCGCGCTCGGTCTGGTTCTTGCCTTTCAGGTACATGTTGCGGAGCACCTGCTCCTTGTTGCGCGCCGCGAGATCGAGCGTGGCCCATGCGGAGACCTTCTGTCGATCCACGATGTCGCGCAGGTGCCAGACGCCGCCCGGCCAGGGGTTCGGGAAGTTCGTCTGCTCCTTGTACGTCATCAGATTGCGCGTGCTGCCCGTGAGCTGCTCCTTGGTGAGCGTCGTCGGCGAGGCGAGGTTCGCGCTGGCCGACTCGGTGAGCATGCCGGCGATGTTGTGGAACGGAGTGATCCAGTGGAAGCCCATGTGGCCCCAACCGGAGTACACCGCATCGTTGATCACGCCGGAGAGGCTGTATTCCTCTTCCATCGTCGCCATCTGCCCGCCGTACCAGGCGAGCTCGCGCCAGACGATCGGATCCGCCGACGGGCGCACCGGTTCCGCGTACGGCGGCAGGTAGATGCGCGCGCCGTTGCCGCCCATGTGATGGTGATCGACGTAGGCCTGCGGGATCCATTCGCGGAAAAGCAGCTTGGCCATGTAGCGCGAATCGGGGAGGTTCTGCTGGAAGGCGTCGCGGTTGTTGTCGTGCCCGGCGTACTTCTGATAGAGCCACGGCGGCGACGATCCCTCGGCTTCCGTGCCGAGCGTCTTGCGGTACCACTCCGTGACCATGACCTCACCGTCGGGGTTGAACGACGGGATCATGATGGCGATGACGTTGTCGAGGATCCGCTTGGTGTCGTCGTCGTTGCGCGAGAGCAGGTCGTACACGAGCTCGACCGCCATCTGGCTGCCGCCGATCTCGGTGGAATGCATGCTCATGGACTGGAGCACGACCGCCTTGCCACGCTTGGCCAGCGCATTGAGCGAATCGGCCGAGACGCCGCGCGGATCGGCGATCGTCGCGTTGATCTTGCGATAGGTCTCGAGCTTCGCGAGGTTCGCGGGCGCCGAGATGAAAAGCGCGTAGAAGGGGCGTCCTTCGGAGGTCTTCCCCATGTTGACGACCTTCATTCGGTCGCTGGTGCGGCCGAGCAGATCGTAAT
This sequence comes from uncultured Gemmatimonas sp., assembly GCA_964484775.1. Taxonomy (GTDB): domain Bacteria; phylum Gemmatimonadota; class Gemmatimonadetes; order Gemmatimonadales; family Gemmatimonadaceae; genus Fen-1231. Next base: position 2,395 of record CAZAGK010000057.1, read on the forward strand.
AGCGCACCATGTCGTCCCAGTGCGCCATCTTCTTGTCGGTGCCCATCTGGAAGCCGAAGAAGTGTTCCGGCGTCTCGACTTTGAGGCGTGGCGGCTCACCCTTTCGGGGCGGACCGATGATGGACTGTGCAGAGACAGAGGTGGCCGCGATCAGCGCGAAGAGCGCGCGTGCGGCGAGACCGGCAGACCGACGGGTCATCTGACCCTCCAGCGGAGCGCAGGGTGAGTGGGGGCTCGGACACAGGCACGGTGTCTTCACCGGACCGTGGGGGGAATATATAGAAAAGCGCGTTCATGGATTAGTCATGAAAGCAGCAACAGCCGAGGAATCGCTCTCGCCAGCTTCATTACTATTCACCCTGCACCGAGGAATGCCCCACCTACACATCCTCCCCACCATGCGCATTCGCTCCGTTCTGCATGCTGCGGTCCTCTCGACCGCCCTGGCGATCCCCCTCGCCGCGCAACAGCTCGACTCCGCCTCGCTCCAGCATTTCCGCTGGCGCAGCATCGGCCCGGCGAACTTCCAGGGCCGTGTGACCGACATCGCCGGGATCCCCTGGCCGTCGCGCACCTTCTATGTGAGCACCGCCGCCGGCGGTGTCTTCAAGACCACCAACGCCGGCACCACCTTCCGCCCCGTGCTCGAGAACGAGCGCGTGGCCTCAGGCGGTCAGCTCGCGATCGCGCCGAGCGACACGAACACTGTGTACTTCGGCACTGGCGAGCCCAACTCGCGCAACACCATCTCCCCCGGTGGTGGCGTCTTCAAGACCACCGATGGCGGCAAGAGCTGGAAGTTCATCGGTCTGGCCGAGACGCAGCAGATCGGACGCATCGTCGTGCATCCCAAGGATCCGAACACCGTGTACGTGGCCGCCCTCGGTCACACCTGGGGTCCGAATCCGGAGCGCGGCCTCTACAAGACCACCGATGGGGGCTCCTCGTGGAAGCTGGTGAAGTTCATCAGCAACAAGGCCGGCTTCGTGGATGTGGCGCTCGACCCGCGTGATCCGAACGTCGTGTGGGCCTCGAGCTACGAGCGCGTGCGCGGCCCGTATTTCCTCAACTCGGGCGGTCCGGGTTCGGCGCTCTGGAAGAGCACCGATGCCGGCGCCTCGTGGACCGAAGTGAAGGGGGGCGGATTCCCCGAGACGATGAAGGGACGCATCGGGATCGCGATCTCGCTCTCGAATCCCGACGTGATGTACACGATGGTCGAGGCCGACACGGCCGCGAACCCGAAGAAGGATCCGAAGGTCAAGGCGCAGAAGTCCCCCAGTGGGCTCTATCGCTCGGCGGACGGCGGCAAGACCTGGGTGAAGACGAACGACGAGAACACCCGTCCGTTCTACTACTCGCAGGTGCGCGTGCATCCGACCAATCCGGACCGCGTGTACTGGAGCAGCACCCCGGTGAAGTTCTCCGATGACGGCGGCAAGACCGCGCGCAACGCGACGAACGACGTGCACGTGGACCACCACGCGATGTGGATCGATCCCAAGGACCCGAGCCATCTGATCGTCGGCGACGACGGCGGGATCGCGCAGAGCTGGGATGGCGGCGGCAACTATGATTCGATGAACCAGTTGGCCATCGGTCAGTTCTACTCGGTGAGCTTCGACATGTCGGTGCCGTACAACGTCTGCGCCGGTGCGCAGGACAACGGCAGCTGGTGCGGCCCGAGCAAGCGGAAGGCCGGCCCCATCACCAACTCGATGTGGTGGACGTACAACGGTGGCGACGGCTTCGTGACGGCGATGGACCCGACGAACCCGGACATCATCTTCGGTGAGTCGCAGGGCGGCGCGATCGGGCGCTACGTGATCAGCACCGGCGAGCGCACCGCGCTCCAGAAGCCGGCGTGGCGCAACAAGTATCTGCAGTGGGAGGACTCGATCGTCGTCGATCGTCCCGACACGACCAAGCCGATGACCAAGGAGCAGAAGGCGCGTCAGGATGCGCTGCGCGCGTCGCAGAAGCGCGACTCGATCGACATGGACATCCGCTGGAACTGGAACACGCCGTACTTCATCTCGCACCACAACCCGCAGACGATGTACTTCGGGTCGAACCGCGTCTTGAAGAGCACGAAGGCCGGCGATGACATGTTCTTCATCTCGCCCGACCTTTCGTATCGCGACACCACCAAGATCCGCATCTCGATGCAGACCACCGGTGGCATCACCGTCGATGCGACCGGCGCCGAGACGTACGCGACGATCGTGACGCTGAACGAATCGCCGATGAAGGCGGGCTACCTGGTGGCCGGTACGGACGACGGCCGCGTGTGGGTGACGAAGAACGATGGCGGCAACTGGGAGGAGCTCACCAGTCGCTTCAAGGGAGTGCCGGCGGGGACCTATGTGTCGCGCGCCGAGCTCTCGCACTTCGATGAGAACACCTTCTGGGTGACCTTCGACAATCACCGCAACAACGACTTCACCCCGTACGTCTATGCGACGTACGACGGCGGCAAGACCTTCACGAGCATCGTGAACAATCTCCCCACGGGGAGCGCGGACTTCGTGCATGTGATCCGCGAGGACACCAAGAACCCGAACCTGCTCTTCGTCGGCACCGACCTCGGCGCCTATGTCTCGCTCAACAAGGGACAGAGCTGGCAGAAGTTCATGGTGGGACTGCCGAGCACGCCGGTGCACGACCTGCAGATCCACCCGCGCGACGGTGAACTCATCGCCGCCACGCACGGCCGCAGCATCTGGATCGTGGACATCGCCGCGCTGCAGCAGCTCGACAGCAAGACCCTCGCCGCGAGCGCGACCCTCTTCAAGAGCCCGGTGCAGTACCAGTGGGGCGAGCGGGCGTACAATGGCGAGAGCAGCGGGCACAAGCTCTTCCAGGGACAGAGCCCGGCCTATGGTGGCGCGGTGTACTATCGTCTCGCCGCGCCGGCGGCGGCTCCGGTGAAGATCGTCATCCAGGACGCGTCGGGTGACACCCTCACGACGATGAACGGCCCGCGCACCGCGGGGATCAACCGCGTGGTGTGGAACTACCGTGGCAAGGCGCCGGCCTCGGCCCCGCTCTCGCCGGCCGCGTTGCGCGACTCGGTGGCGCAGGTGCGCCGCACGCTCGCGACGCTCGACTCGCTGGAGAAGGAAGGAACGATGCCCAAGCCGATGCTCGACCAGGTGCGCGCGGCGCTGAAGAGCCCCGACGGCCTGATGGGCTTCGCGACGCAGATGTTCGGCGCGATGGCGGGTGGCGGCGGTGGTCGCGCTGGTGGCCCGCCGGTGTTCAACGAGCGTCCGGGCGAGAGCGCCCCGGGTCGCGCTGGTGGTCCCCCCGCCGCGGCGGCGCAGGGCGAAGGTGCAGCAGCCGCCGCCGCGCCGCCGTATCAGAACCAGTTGATCACGGTGTTCCGTTCGCTCGCCGGCCGCGGTGGGTTCGGTGCCCTGGGCAATGCGCGCGTGGCGGGCTCGGTGGCGCCGGGGGATTACCTCGTCTCCATCGTGGTGGATGGGAAGACGTACAAGCAGGTGATGCGCGTCGAGCGGGCGAATGGGACGGGCGGGAGTGGGTCGCCGTTCCAGGATGATGATCGGTAGCGCGAACCCTCAGTAGGTCGATCGCCCGGCGTGGACCACTGGTCTGCGCCGGGCGATCTGCATTCGCTCGAATCATGGTAGATTGAGGTTCACCCCGACCCCACCATGTCCAGAGCCTTCCTCCGAGACGACGCCGAAGGCGAGATGCCCCGGCGCTTCTACGACCTCCCCCAGCGCGACGACCCGGGCTACGACCAGGCCGCCGCGCGCGCGCTGCTCGATGCCGCCCGCGTCAACGAGACGCAGCTCGCCGAACGCGCCACCGGCTACTACTGGGGCGAACCCAAGCTGAAGGGGTTCGTCGAGGCGATCCGCGTCGAAGCCGAGAAGTCCGGCGACGACCGGCTCGAACAGGTCGCTCGGCGCTTCCTGGCGTGAGCGCGCAGCAGCCGGCCGCACCGCGGCGCGCACCTTTCTATCAGGTCGACGCCTTCGCGCGGCACCGATTCCAGGGGAACCCCGCCGCCGTCGTCGTGCTCGACGCCTTCCCCGACGACGCCACGATGCTCGCCATCGCCGCCGAGAATAATCTCGCGGAGACGGCGTTCCTCGTGCGCGACGGTGCCGACTACCGCCTGCGCTGGTGCACCCCCAAGGTCGAGGTCCCGCTCTGCGGACACGCCACGCTCGCCTCGGCGGCCGTGGTCATGGAGCGGCTCGAGCCCGCGCGCACGCGCGTGGTGTTCGCGACGGCGAGTGGACCGCTCACCGTCGAACGGGACGGCGACCGCTACCGCCTCGACTTCCCCGCCCGCCCGTCGCGCGAGATCCCGGTCCCTGATGGATTCGCGGAGCTCCTCGGCGCCGTGCCCATCGCGGTGCTCGAGAACCAGTTCAACTACATGGCGATCCTCGAGAACGAGCGCGCCGTGCGCTCGCTCGCACCCGATCTCGCGGCCATCGCCCGACTCGACCGCCCGGGGTTCATCGTCTCCGCCCGCGGCGACGATGAATTCGATTTCGTCAGCCGCTACTTCGCGCCCGTGAAGGGGGTGCCGGAGGACCCCGTCACCGGCGCCGCACACTGCATGCTCGCCCCTTACTGGGCGGGACCGCTCGGCAAGACCGAGTTCCGCGCGTTCCAGGCGTCGCCGCGCGGCGGTGAAGTCCGCTGCCGCCTGCGTGGCGACCGCGTCGAGCTCGAAGGCACCTGCGTGTTCGTCATCGAGGGAGAGATCGCACTCTAGGCAGACTTCTTAAGGACGGGCCGGCGCGGCAATCATATGTCAATACGTACGTATTGACACAGCGGAACGGCGACCCCAGATTCCCTCCATGCCCGCCAAGTCCCAGCAGCTCCAGATCCGGGTCTCCGCCCGCGAGAAGGCACAGCTCAAACGCCGGGCGCACGCCGCCGGACTCGACGTCTCCAGTTACGTCCTCGCCCGCGCCCTCCCTCCGGAGAGCGAGCGCTTCACGGCGATCCTCCGCGCCGCCGCGCACGCGCCGTCGCCGCGGTTCGCGCTCGCCGAACTGCACGACCTCCTCGCCTCGCTCTCCGCGGCGGCCTTCGCTGACGCCACCGACGCCCCGGACCGCGGAGCGATCGACGAGTGCACGCCGTACCTGCGCAACTATGTCGCCGCCATGGTCGAGCACACCGCGCATCAGCTCGGCGTCGCTCCCCCCGGCTGGGTGCACAGCATCCGGCCGATGCCCACCCCGCATTTCGCCACGCCGTTCGTGACCCTCCGCCCGCACCTGCTCCGCAACGCGCCGGTCGCGTTCAAGCGTCGCAATATCTTCATCGATTCCACCGTCGGCGACCGGACCTGACATGGCCGCCGACGGCATCCTCCCCAAACGCGAGATCCTCCGCCTTCTCACCCTGCTCAACGAGGAGCTCGCCGCGCTCGACAGTGCCGCCGAACTCTATCTCGTCGGCGGTGCCGTCATGTGCCTCGCCCTCGGCGCGCGCGACGCCACGCGTGATGTCGATGCCCTGTTCAAACCCACGGCGACCGTGCGCCAAGCCGCCGCGCGCGTCGCGATCCGCGCCAACGTCGGTGAGTCATGGCTCAACGACGCCGTCAAGGGATGGCTCGGCGACCGCGGGAGTTTCGACCCGTACCTCGAGCTGTCGCATCTCCGCGTCTTCATCGCACAACCGGGCTACCTGCTCGCCATGAAGTGCATGGCCATGCGACTCGGCGAGGAGTTCCACGATGTCGATGACGTGCGCTTTCTGCTCCGCTACCTCAACCTCACGAGTGCGGCCGAGGCGCTTGCGATCGTCGAACAGTACTTCGACGCCGCGACGATCCCCCTGAAGACGCGTCTCGCGTTGGAAGAGCTCTTGGGGTAGATTCGGCGCTTCATGCCCGAAGCCGCCAACGCCCGCGCCCTCCGTTTTCTCTACCTCACGGTCATCCTCGACGTCCTGGCATTCGGGATCGTCGTGCCGGTCATGCCCGCTCTCGTGGCGTCGTTCCTCCACAACGACACCGCCCGCGCCGCCAACCTCTGGGGACTCTTCGGCAGCGCCTACGCCGCCGCACAGTTCCTCTGCTCCCCGATCCTCGGCGCACTCTCCGACCGATTCGGCCGACGCCCGATCATCCTGTTCGCGCTCTTCGGACTCGGCGTCGACTACTTCGTGATGGCCGCCGCGCCTACGCTGGCCTGGCTCTGGTTCGGACGCATCACCTCCGGCATCTGCGGCGCCACCTATACCACCGCCGGCGCCTACATCGCCGACGTCACTCCGAAGGAGAAGCGCGCCGCCGCCTTCGGCATGATCGGTGCCGCCTGGGGATTGGGCTTCGTCCTCGGCCCCGCGCTCGGCGGCTTCTTGGGCGCCTACGACCCACGTCTCCCTTTCTGGGTGGCCGGTGCCCTCACTGCTGCGAACGCCGTCTACGGCTACTTCGCGCTCCCCGAGTCGCTCCCGCTCGACAAGCGCGAAGCCTTCTCGTGGAAGCGCGCGAACCCTGTCGGGTCACTCACGCTGCTACGCAGCAACACGCAGCTCGCGGGGCTCTCGCTCGTCCAGATCTGCTACCAGCTCTCGCATCAGGTGCTCCCGGCCGTGTACGTGCTGTACGTGAGCCACCGCTACGGATGGACCGCGAGCCGCACCGGTCTCACGCTGGCGATCGTGGGGATCACCAGCTCCATCGTGCAGGGCGCGATCATCCGCCCGGTCGTGAAGAAGTTCGGCGAACGGAACTCGGCGATCATCGGGCTCACCTGCGCGATGCTCTCGAGCGTGTTCTATGGGATCGCCTCGTCGCCGCTCTGGTTCATGCTCGGGATCCCGTTCGGTTCGCTCGCGGGGCTCTACAATCCGTCGGCGCAGGCGCTGATGTCGGCGCGTGTCTCCGCCGAGGAGCAGGGGCAGCTGCAGGGTGCGCTCGGGAGCATGGGTGGTGTGGCGGGGATGATCGGCCCGACGCTCTTCGGTGCGAGCTTCGCCTACGCCATCGCTCCCGGAATGCCGGTGGGCGCCGAGGGCACGCCGTTCTACATCGCCGGTGCGATCCAGCTCGTGGGTCTCATCGGTCTCTTCACCGCCACTCGATCCAAGGGAGACGAACATGGCCTCCAGGTCGCCGCGTAAGCAGAAGACAGTCACCGACTACCTCGACGCGCTGGACGACGACAAGCGCGCCGGACTCGAACGGTTGCGCACCTCGATTCGCAAAGTCCTCCCGCGCGCCGAAGAAGTGATCAGCTACGGGATGCCCGGCTTCCGAGTGGACGGACGAGTAGTCGTGTGGATGGGAGTGGGCAAGGATCACTGCGCGTTCTATCCCGGCGCGGCGGCGCAGGAGTTCGCGGACGAACTCGAGGGCTTCGTGATCAGCAAGGGTACGGTACGCTTCGCGCCGGATGAGAAGATCCCCGCGACGATGGTGCGCAAGCTCATCGCCGCGCGTCTCGCCGCACTCGATGCGGCGCGGAAGCCGAAGCGCAGCACCAAGGCGCGGTGATGTCCGCGTCGATCACGATCCGGCCCGCCGCGCCCGCTGACGCCGAGGCGATCGCCGCGATCTACAACCACTTCGTGCTGCACACGATGGTCACCTTCGAAGAGGACCCCGTCGACGGTGCGATCATAGCAGCACGCATGCGCGAGGTGCTCGACTCCGGCTGTCCGTACTTCGTCGCCGAACGCGACGGCGCGGTGATCGGCTACGCCTACGCCACCAAGTGGAAGCCGCGTGTGGGGTATCGCTTCTCGACCGAGGTGACGGTCTACCTCGCGCCGGACGAAGGCGGTCGCGGCGTCGGTTCGCTGCTGTACGGCGCGCTCATCCCCGAGCTCCGGGCGCGCGGCTTCCGCAACGCGATCGGCGGGGTGGGACTCCCGAACGAGGCGAGCGTGCGACTGCACGAACGGATGGGCTTCGTGAAGGTCGCCGAGTTCACGAACATCGGGATCAAGTTCGGGGCGTGGATGAACGTCGGGTACTGGCAGCTCGAGCTCTGAATACGTCGCCGCGAATGCGGCGACGACTCAGTGGATGCTCGCGCGCGACTTCCCTTCGACCTTGATGTCGAAGATCCCCTGCGAGGTCCGCACACGCAGCGTGAAGGCACCGGCGGGGAGAGCGCCCGCCGGGAACGCCGCGGTGAGTCCCCCCGCCGGCAGCTCGGCCATCATGTTCGCACTCGAGCCGACCTTCACCACGGTCCGTTCGCTCCACACGGCGCGTACGGCCTGATCGCTGGCGCCATCGGCAGCGACGATCTCCACCGCCAGCGGCGCGGCAGTGCTGAGATCGAAGCGCACCTTCCCCACCTTCTCGACGTCACGATCGAAGGGGGTGATCTGCACCATCACGACCGGCGGCACCGGCATCGCGACACTGTCGACCGTGAAGGCGTGTTTGCGCTTCGCGCGCTGCGACGCCTCGCTCGCGACGAGATCCATCGGCCCCTGGATGAAGGCGTAGAATCCCTGGCCGAGCACGTTGAAGTACGTGCTGCGCACCTGCGCACCGTCGAGATCGCCTTTGAGCTTGAGCCCGCGTGCGACCGCCGCGCCTACGGTCGCGGCATCGAACGTCGGCGCACCGGGCGCGGTGGCGAGTGCTGCGATCGGCGCCGGCGTGGGGAGCTTCGCGAACATGAAGCCGAGGGTGTACAGCTCGTCGTTCGACGCGCGTCCTGAGAGTCCCACCACTTCGGCGCCGGCGGGAACGGTCACGAGCGCCGTCTCGTCGTTCGCGTGAATCCCACCGGGTTCGAGCGTGCCGAACGTGCGCACGCTGTCGTTGACGAACAGGGAGAGCAGCGCGATCGAGGTATTGTTGTTGCCGTCGGGGATCCGGGTGAAGAGCGCACGCACCCGCTCCTCGGGCTTGAGCAGCAGCTCGGGGGCATCGTTCCCCTTGCCGCCGTGCCAGGTGAGCGGTGCGCGTGAACCATCGGCGTTCTGACAGATCGGCGCGACCGCGACGACCGGCTCCGACGCCGCGACCGACACGCCGAACACCTTGCGTGCCGCTTTGGTGCGCACGGCGATGCCGATCATCCGACCGGCACAGGCATCCTCGAACGGCTTGCCGAGGAAGCTCGTTCGTGGGTCACTCGCCCAGCGGTATGCCGGCGTGGCGACGCCTTGTGCGGCGAGTGGTGCGCGACCGAATGCGGACGCCGCGAGAAGCGCGAGCAGTGCCAACCGGGACCCGAGAGGAGAACGCATCATGTGCATGCGGATCGCTCCGTCGATGGTGCGACGCCCAAGGCACCGACCGCAGCATCGCGATCGAGGCGGGGAAGTCGCGCGTCGAACATGTCACCTACGGACCCAATGTGCAATCCGCAACGTCGGTAGTGCCGTGCCCGAGGTCACATCCGCTCTGCGTCATTCGACCGGCGAGATCATCCAGAGCAGTTGCGCACGGATATCCGTCGGCCAGTCGATGGTGTACTCGTGGAATCGCGCACGATCGTCGGCGTACAGCGCGCGCGTGGCCTCCTCGAATCCCGGGAGATCGCCGGCGAGCGCCGACATCATCCGACAGGTGGCATCGCGACGTCCACGCAACTCGGCGGTCGTATCCTGCTTGCGCGCCTCCTCGACGAGCCGACGCAACGTGGCCGAGGCACCGTTCGGCTGCTGCGCGAGCCACTCCCAGTGGCGCGGGAGGAGCGAGACCTCGCGCCCCTCGACGCCGAGCCGCGGGCGCCCCGGGCCACGCAAGACAGTGTTCGGGGCCAGGCGGGCGAGCACGTCGTTGAGCCCACCGCGGAGATCGAAGTCCACTTGTCGTCCCGACTCCACCTCGAAAATCAGGAGCGCGGCGTCCGGGGCATCGAAGCCGCCGAGCTTGATGGCGGCGAGGACATCGGTGAGCGGGCCGCGATGGACGAGTCGGGTGGCGGCGAAGGCGACGTGGGTGATTGGCGTGGTCATATTGGATTATATTATCCGGCAATAATATTGTCAATATGCCTGTATTTTATTGGACCGCGGACGCCCGGAGCTGCTCCAGACCGCTAACCGCCCCAGGAGCGCCTTTTCGTTGCCCCCGGCGCCAGGACTTCTAGCTTCCGACATATGCCCGGGTGTGCGGACGACCACCTGCCTGCTGCAGTCTGATGGACGTCGCGCCCTGGCATCGCGCACTCGAATGGAGGGGACATGAGGAATCGCATCTCAGCGGCGCTCGCGCTCCTGCTCGCGATCACCACGGCAGGGCTCTCCCAATCCGGGGACGTCGGACGACCGGCGTTCCAGGAGATCCGGACCGCGACGATGATCCTGCGCTACGGCTTCGCCGGCGCTGCGGTCCGCGAGCTCAGCAAGAACGACTGGGCCTCGATCTCCATGACGACCATCACGCGCGGCCGCGTCGAGGGCTTCGTGAATCAGGCCAACGATCAGTTCGCGCTCGCCGCGGGACTGCACTCGGTCGCCGTGTACGACATCAGCAAGCACGAGTGGTGCGAGATGAAGGGGGTGCGCTGCGATGACGCCCCCGACGCCCTCGGCCGGAACTTCGTGCTCTCGCCGACCGCCGTGCGGGTGAAGACGCTGAACGGGCCGTGGATCGAGTACACCAGCGCGGGTGGGTGGGCGCGGCTCGACTGAGCAATGGATCGATCCGGCATGCGAGCGAACGATGCCGTTCCACGCGCCGAGTCGTGTACGATCGATGCATGGGCGTCGCGATCGGCGGTGGTCGGTGGCGAGGGATGAGATCTGGGGATATACTTCGTATATCCCTCCCCGATCCCATGACCATCTCGACCATCCAGAAATGGGGCAACAGCCAAGGGCTGCGGCTCAGCAAGGACCTCCTGGCCGAAGCCGGGCTCGTCGCCGGTGATGCGCTCGACGTCAGCGTGCGCGACGGCCGGATCGTGCTCACTCCGGTCCGGCGCGTGCGAGGAGGGCACGACCTGCGCGAGCTGGTGCGACGCCTCCCCAAGACCGGCCGGTCAGCTGAGCTGGCGTGGGGTGACGCCGTCGGCCGGGAGGAGTGGTAGGTGGCTGAGTACGTGCCGCGCAAAGGGGACCTGATCGCGCTCTCGTTCGACCCGCAGACCGGGCACGAACAGCGCGGCCGCCGACCGGCGCTGGTCGTCAGCAACGACCTCTTCAATCGGCACACCGGGCTCTGCATGGCGTGCCCGCTGACCAACACCGACCGGCGACACCCCTTTCACGTCGAGGTCCCATCGACGGCCGGCGTCACCGGATTCGTGATGGTGGAGCAGCTCAAGTCGATCGACTTCCGTGCTCGCAGAGCCAAACGGATCGGTACCGCGCCGACCGCGATGCTCGACGAGGTCTTGTCGATCCTCGATGCCTGCATCTACTGACACCATGCGCCTGATGGCGCGGCACCTCGCGCCCCCGCATCTTGCGAGGATATGAAAGTCCTCAACATCCTCGTCTTCCTCTTCGTCCTCGTCGGCAACGGCCTCGCCGCCACCGGCAAGATGAGCGGCCGGTCGATCGGACAGATCGCGAACGAGTACCACTCGCTCTTCCTCCCCGCCGACTACGTCTTCAGCATCTGGAGCCTGATCTACCTCGGTCTCCTCGCGCTCACCGTCTTCCAGGCGCTGCCGGGTGAGGCCAGCGTGCGCAGCGCGCGCCGCACGGGGCCGTGGTGGATCATCGTCGGCGTGCTGAACGTCGCCTGGATCTCGACCTTCTCCTTCTCGTACTTCCTCGCCGCGCTCGGCGTGATGGCCGTGCTGCTCATCGCACTGATCATCGTCTTCGAGAAGGTGCACGCCCCGATGCCCGCGGGCGAGCCGCGGAGCAGCGCCGAGTATTGGTGCGTGACCGTGCCGACGGGGATCTACCTGGCGTGGATCTCGGTGGCGATCATCGCGAACAGTTTCCAGTACGCGCACGTGGTGCACTGGGACGGCTTCGGGATCAGCGAATCGACGTACGCCGTGGCCATGATGATCGTCGCGACCGTGCTGGGATGGGCGATCAGCTACGCGCGCGGGGCGTGGGTCTTCCCGCTGGTGGTGGCGTGGGCGCTGCGTGGGATCGGGGCGCGCTACGCCGATATCTCGGCGATCTCGGGACCGGCGGCGATCCTGGTACCGGCGGGGATCGCGGGGGGACTCGGTCTGTGGTGGGCGGGGCGCCAGCGCGCGACGAAGCTGACGCGCTGAGTCGACCGTTCAGCCGATCGCCTTCCCGAACAGATAGAGCAGCAGTCCGATCACCGCACCCATGATGGTGCCGTTGATGCGGATGAACTGCAGGTCACGCCCCACCGAGAGTTCGATCTTCCTCGACGTGTCGCTGGGATCCCAGCGACTCACCGTGTCGGCGATGAATTGCCCCGCCTCCTCACGGTACTGCGCCACCACATAGAGCGCCGCCTCGAGGATCCACCCATCGACCTTCGCCAGAAGTGCGGGGTCCTCGAGCATCGTCTCGCCGAAACCCACGATCCCGCGCTCGATGGGGCGCAGATCCGCGGCGTCGGGCTGTTCGGCGTAGCGCACGAGCGCGGCCTTCGCGTCGGCCCACACCTCGCGCGTGAACTCCCGCACCCCGGGGTGCGCGAGCAGCTCTTCCTTGAGCTCCTCCCCTTTGGCGAGCACATCGGGGGAATCGCGCAGCTTGTCGATGAAGCGGCGCACCGCGGCATCGAAGCGAGCGCGCAACGGATGCGCGGGATCCTCGCCGACTTCCTTGAGTGTGTGCGCGATCGCGCCGACGATTTTGTTGTGGATCTTGTCGTCCACGCGATCAGGGACCCACCACGGACTCTCGGCGCGCAGCCGCTCGCGGATGATCTCCTCGTGCTCGTGCAGCACGCGCTCCATCACGACGAGGGCGTCGTCGAGGAGTTCCTGATGGCGGTTCGCGGCGGTGACGAGCGTGAGGATATTGCCCATCGCCGGCGCCACGGGGGTCGCGCGCACGCGGTCGATGACGCTCTTCTCGAGCAGCGCGTGCACGTCTTCGTCGCGGAGTACCGTCACGGCGCCGGCGAGCGCCTTGGCCGCATGACGCGTGATCGTGCGCGCGTTCTCGGGCTGACGGAGCCACTCGCCGATCTTGCGCGAGAGCCCCGCGTTGCGGATGCGGGTCTCGAGGAGCGCGGGCGCGAGGAAGTTGTTCTGCACGAAGCCGCCCAGCGCGCGTCCGATCCGGTCCTTCCGCATCGGGATGATCGCCGTGTGCGGGATCGGGATTCCGAGCGGGTGGCGGAAGAGCGCGGTGACGGCGAACCAGTCGGCGAGGGCGCCGACCATCGAGGCTTCGGACACGGCGCGGACGACCGCGAGCCACGGGTAGCGTGACTCCATCAGTCGGCTCACCACATAGACCACACTGACGACGACGAGCAGCCCCGTCGCGACGCGCTTCATGGCGTCGAGGCGTTGCTGCTTGAGTTCGGCGTCCTGGACCTGCGGGAGTGGGACGAAGGTCATCGGGTGGGGCGGGTGATGCATTCCCTACGAGCCGGGTGGAGCGGCGGTTCCAGTGAAATATGCCACCGCGCTACCGGACGAGTTCCACCGGATCCCCGATCCGGACCCATCCGGCGCGACCGACCGCAGCGTTCAAGGCGAGCTTCCCGCCGAAGCGCCGCCCGATGTCCTTCAACACCTCGGGATCCCGGGTGATGGTGTCGGGGTCCACGGTGGTCATCGGGCAGCGGGCGCGCAGCGAATCGAGCTCGATGATGGCATCGCCGACCCGCAGTTCGGCCCCGGCCCAGTCCCGTTCGGCGAGCCCTTCGACGCCGCCGATCAGGATATTGGGGCGCAGGCGTCGGATGTCGCGACCGAATGCGGCCACGGCACCATCGGTGGCGACGAGGAGCGGGAGCACGTCGAACCGTTCGACGCCCTCGTAGCGGGCGAGTTCGGCGTCGTCGCCGGCGGCCTGCTTCACGAGCGCGCGAGCTTCGAGGCTGTCCCAGCGGTGACCATCGACGCGCGGTTCGCCGTCCGCGCCGAGGGTGCCGTGCAGGCCGAGGAGGTGGTAGTGGCGGCGCGAGGTACGGATCCCTTCGGGGCCGTAGACGTGCACGATCCGGTCGCCGGGAATGCCGGTGGGTGTGAGGCGCGCTTCGCTGAGTGGTTCACCCGCAAGCGTCTTGACGGGGTAGCGCCAGAGTCCTGCGATGTGGAGTGGCATGGGGGTGATGGAAAGGGGTCTGCTGCACCTAGACCAGATCGACGGAAGAGTTCCCGGGAGGGGCTCGGGGCGGGGATCACCCGCGAAACCCGCTGGAATGCCGGTTCGTACTGACCTGAGAGCACTCGGCATGCCACTGCACACCCGACCGATCCCATGGCAGAGCAGATCCATCGATCCCTGGAGGTCCAACGTCGCGAGTTCGCGGCCCGTCGATTCCTGGCGATGCCGCTGGCCGGGACGATCGCGTGGTCGGTGGTGCTGGTCGGCGGGCTCTATCTGCCCACGCAGAAGGCCGGGTGGTTGGTGTTCATCGCCACCGGGATGATCGCGTATCTGGGGATGGGGATCTCGCGCTTCACGGGGGAGAACTTCCTCGACAGGTCGCGCCCCAAGAACGTCTTCGACGCCCTGTTCTTCCATGGGATGGGCGAGGCGCTACTCGCCTATGCGATCGCGATCCCCTTCTATACGGTGGATCCGACCTCGGTGCCGCTGGCGGTGGGGGTGCTCACCGGCATGATGTGGTTGCCGTTCGGGTGGATCGTGCAGCACTGGATCGGGCTCTTCCATGGGATCGTGCGGAGCGTGGCGCTGTGCGTGCTCTGGTACCTGTTCCCGACGCAACGGTTCGTGCTGTTGCCGGCGGCGATCCTGGTGGTGTATGCGGTGACGATCGTGGTGTTGGAGCGGCGGTGGCGGGCGACTCGTCAGGCGCAGGGCGCTGCTGCCCTGGCGTGAGTTCGTTGGCGTGAGTGGCATTCACTTGCTCGTGATGCCAAGTTGAGTCGACACACACTCGTGAGCTGACCGCTGTACTCCACCTGCATATTCTGTCACGCCACCCTCGCGCCGAACGAGGCGCTCGAGCATTTCCCGGTGGGGCGCCGCTTGGCGTACGACCCGGCCGCCGGGCGGCTCTGGGTGGTGTGCCGACAGTGTGAACGGTGGAACCTCTCGCCACTCGAGACGCGATGGGAGGCGATCGAAGAAGCGGAGCGGGCGTTCCGCGACACGCCGCTGCGGGTCTCCACGGACAACATCGGGCTCGCGCGACTGCGTGAAGGGCTGGAGTTGGTGCGCGTGGGGAAGCCGCCGGAACGGGAGTTGTTGGCGTGGCGGTACGGGGATCAGTTCGGGAAGCGGCGACGGAAGTTCCTGACGTACGCCGCCGTCGGCGGGGTGGCCGGCGCGGTTGCGGTCGGGGCGACCTTCGCGAACATGTTCGGCGTCACGATCGCCGGATTGGGAGCCTTGGGCTCGATCGCGAGCGCTTCGCTCAATCTGGCCAATCTCCGCAATCTTCGGGCGACCCAGAAGGAACTCGGCGCCATCATCGATGGACCCGACGGAGCGCCGATCGCGCTCACCAAGAGCTATGTGCGTTGCGCGGCGCTCGTGCCCGTTCACGAGGGATGGGAGTTGAAGCTCCCCTATCATCCCAAACGGACGGCGGAGATGGAGGCGGCGGGCACGCTCAGGAATGCGGCTCCGCCGATCGTGCTGCACGGTGAGGCCGCGCAGCGCGCGTTGAGCGCGATGCTGCCGGAGTTGAATCGATACGGCGGCGGCACGCGCCAGGTGAATGCCGCCTTCGACGTGCTCCACGAGATGCCGACCATCGATGCCCTGCTCCGCGAAGGCGCGGTCAACACCGAAGCGGTGAAGACGCAGATGAAGCTCAAGACCGGTGAGAGCAATGTCGGCGTGCTCCCGGCGCGCCTCCGCCTCGCCATGGAGATGGTGCTGCACACGGACCAAGAGCGGCGCGCCATGGAAGGAGAGCTCGCTCTGCTCGAGACCCAGTGGCGCGAAGCGGACGAGATCGCGAAGATCGCGGATGCGCTGCTGCTGCCGGAGCAGGTGGAGGCGCGGCTCACGGCGCTCCGCAACACGAGCAAGCCCGACGCGGACTGAGTAACTTCCCGCGATGATCTACGATTCCGCCGCTTCGACCGCGCGATGCGCGTCGCTCCACCCCGCCTTCGCGCACTGCCTCGCCTGGCTCGCAGCCTTCGACCCCGCCACCCCAGACGGCAACCACGACATCGGCCTCGGCTGCGAGGCCCGCGTGATGTCGTACGTCACCGAGCCCGCCGAACAGCGGAAGTGGGAGTCGCACCGCCGCTTCATCGACATCCAGTGGGTCGTCTCCGGCGCGGAGCGGATGGACGTCGCCAACATCGCCGCGCTCGAGGGCGCGACGCCCTACGACGACGCGAACGATGTCCTCTTCTACGCCAACGCGAAAGCGCCGACGACCTCCGTGGTCGTCGGCGCTGGGGAGTTCACCATCTTCTTCCCGACCGATGGGCATCGGCCGAACATCGCCGTCACGACGCCCGTGCGCGTGCGCAAGATCGTCGTGAAGGTGCCGGTCTAGCGCCGCTCGCTTGCGAGCGGCTGCTCCTTCAGCACCTCGTACTCCTCGTCGCTGAACAGCCGGCTCCGCGTGAGGAACCGCTTCCCCTCCGGCCCCTCGAGCGAGAACATCCCGCCGCGGCCGGGGACGACATCGATGATCAGCTGCGTGTGCTTCCAGTACTCGAATTGCGGCCTGCTCATCCAGAAGGGCACTCCGCCGATCTCCCCGAGTTGCACATCGGAGTCGCCGGTCATGAACTCCCCCTGCGGATAGCACATCGGCGCGCTCCCATCGCAGCAGCCGCCGCTCTGATGGAACATCACCGGCCCGTGCTTGGCACGGACCGTTTCCAACAGCTCCAACGCCGCCGGCGTCGCGATCACTCGTTCCACCATGTCGTGCCTCCGTGTCGTCCCACCATGCAGGACGGGCGGCGCCTCACCGTTCGCCGCCCGTCGTGAATCTGCCGCGCGTCCGGGCCTAGAAGAAGCCCAGCGCGTTCGGGCTGTAGCTCACCAGCAGGTTCTTGGTCTGCTGATAGTGGCCGAGCATCATCTTGTGGTTCTCGCGCCCGATCCCCGACTGCTTGTAGCCACCGAAGGCGGCATGCGCGGGATACGCATGATAGCAGTTGGTCCACACACGACCGGCCTTGATCGCACGACCCATGCGGTACGCACGGTTCCCGTCGCGGCTCCACACGCCGGCGCCGAGCCCGTACAGCGTGTCGTTGGCGATCGACAGCGCCTCGGCTTCATCCTTGAACGTGGTGACCGAGACCACCGGGCCGAAGATCTCCTCCTGGAAGATGCGCATGGAATTCTTCCCCTCGAACACCGTCGGCTGCACGTAGTAGCCGCCGGCGAGGTCACCCTCGAGGTGCTTGCGCACGCCGCCCGTGAGGCACTTGGCCCCTTCCTGCTTGCCGATATCGAGGTACGACAGGATTTTCTCGACCTGCTCCTGCGAGGCCTGTGCACCGACCATCGTGTCGGTGTCGAGCGGGTTCCCCTGCTTGATCGCGTTCACGCGCGTGATCACGCGCTCCATGAACTTGTCGTAGATCGACTCCTGCACGAGCGCGCGCGACGGGCAGGTGCAGACTTCGCCCTGATTGAAGGCGAAGAGCACGAAGCCCTCGACCGCCTTGTCGAGATACGCGTCGTCCTGCGCCATCACATCCTCGAAGAAGATGTTCGGCGACTTCCCGCCGAGCTCGAGGGTGACGGGGATGATGTTCTGGCTCGCGTACTGCATGATCAGGCGCCCGGTCGTCGTCTCGCCGGTGAAGGCGATCTTGGCGATGCGCTTGTTCGACGCCAGCGGCTTGCCCGCCTCGAGCCCGAAGCCGTTCACGATGTTCAGCACGCCGGCCGGGAGGAGATCACCGATCAGCTCCATCAGCACCAGGATGCTCGTCGGCGTCTGCTCCGCCGGCTTGAGCACGACGCAGTTCCCCGCCGCCAGCGCCGGCGCGAGCTTCCACGCCGCCATCAGGATCGGGAAGTTCCACGGGATGATCTGCCCCACCACGCCGAGCGGCTCGTGGAAGTGATACGCCACGGTGTTGCCATCGAGCTCGCTCAGCCCACCTTCCTGCGCGCGGATGCAACCGGCGAAGTAGCGGAAGTGATCGACCGTGAGCGGGATGTCCGCGTTCAGCGTCTCGCGGATCGGCTTCCCGTTGTCCACCGTTTCGGCGTACGCGATCATCTCGAGATTCGCTTCGATCCGGTCCGCGATCCTGTTGAGGATCAGCGCGCGCTCGGTGACGGTGGTCTTCCCCCACGCATCGGCGGCGGCGTGCGCGGCGTCGAGCGCGAGTTCGATGTCCTCGCTCTGCGAGCGCGCGACCTGGCAGTACACCTTGCCCGTGATCGGCGTGACGTTGTCGAAGTACTCGCCCTTCACCGGGGGCGTCCACTTGCCACCGATATAGTTGTCGTATTTGGCCTTGAACTGGACCTTGGCGCCGGGAGTGCCGGGGGCGGAATAGAGCACGCGCAGTTCCTCCGAAGGGTGTTGAACAGGTGGGACTTGGGATTTCGCCGGAGTGAAAGGCACGAGCCGTGCCAATAGGACTGCACCGTGTAACCTGTTATGCCGCAACGGTTTGGTGTTGTACCATCCTGTT
The DNA here is from genome assembly GCA_964484775.1 of uncultured Gemmatimonas sp. Lineage (GTDB taxonomy): Bacteria > Gemmatimonadota > Gemmatimonadetes > Gemmatimonadales > Gemmatimonadaceae > Fen-1231. The sequence goes on from CAZAGK010000057.1 coordinate 21,045, forward strand.
CACGCGGCACACTTTCGCCCGCACCGCTCCGGGACACTGTTCTTAAATGGAGCAATTCCCCCGATTGCCAGGCCGTGCCCCGCCCTCATAGTTGAGGGACGTCCGTGGGGCGGATCCGCGAGGAGCGCCCTGTTCGATGGATCGCGACACGGAGGAGTGATGACGGTCAGTGCCCGAGGACAGATCGCCGTGCTGCGCCAAGCGCGCAATCTCCTGCAGGAACGCGGGGAGATCCCGTCGGGGCTGGTGCAGAGCTACGTCGAACGATCCTGGCGGCGCAGTCTCGCCTCCGGTCTCCTCCCCATGGGACGCCCGGGCGAAGTCCCGCACCTCTCGATGATCGAGCTGGCGACGCTCGCCGAACGCCATCAGGACCTGATCGCGCATGCGCGCCCGGTCATCGAACATCTGCACCAGCAGACGCGCGACTCGGGCTCCATGGTCATCCTCGCCGACGAACACGGCACCCTCCTCCAGGCGATGGGCGATGCCGACTTCCTGACCCGCGCCGAACGCGTCGCCCTCATGCCGGGCGCCTCCTGGCACGAGGAGCACCGCGGGACCAATGCGATCGGCACGGCGCTCGCCGAGGGGCTCCCCTGCGTCGTGCACGGCGCCGAACACTATCTCGAGCGGAACTCCTTCCTCACCTGCGCGGCCTCACCGATCCTCGCCCCCGACGGCCGCCTCCTCGGCGTGCTCGACATCTCCGGCGAACAGCGCTCGCAGCATCCGCACACGTTCGGTCTCGTGCGCTCCGCGGCGCAGATGATCGAGAACCGCCTCTTCGACGCGCAGCACCACGACAGCATCCGCCTCCGCTTCCATACGCTCGCCGAAGGGATCGGCACGGTGGCCGAAGGGGTGATCGCGCTCTCGGAGGACGGGTGGGTGGTCGGCGCGAATCAGGCCGCACTCCGTCTGCTCGGGCTCTCCCTGATGGATATCGGAGCCACCCCGCTCACCCGCGCGCTCGCCATCCAGATGCGCGACCTGCTCGACTGGTCGCGGCGCGCACCGGGGCAGTCGCTGATGGTGAACCGCCCCAGCGGCGAGCGGCTGTATCTGCGGGTGGAGCCGGGACGGGAGCAACCGCGTGTCACGGTGCGCGCCGAACTCTCGGCCATCCCGCCGCGCGATGCCCTCGCCGCACTCGACACCGGCGATCCGCGGCTCCGTGCCGCCATCGAACGCGCCCGCAAAGTGCTGGGCAAGCAGATCCCGCTCCTGCTGCACGGCGAGTCCGGCGTCGGGAAGGAGCTGTTCGCGAACGCGCTGCACCGTTCGAGCGCGCGGCGCGACAAGCCCTTCGTGGCGGTGAGCTGCGCCGCGATCCCCGAGAACCTCATCGAGGCCGAGTTGTTCGGCTATGCGCCGGGAGCGTATACCGGCGCGCGGCGTGATGGCTCAGCCGGACGCCGAGCATCAGCATACGCCGGATGT
>CAZAGK010000058.1:0-22365 GCA_964484775.1 uncultured Gemmatimonas sp.
GAGCCGCTGAACGGTGGCGGCTTCACCGGGTGGATCGACAGCGACGGACGCGTCGTCGCGAGCACGCAGCCGGGCGGGATCACCCTGCATCGTGTGGCCTACGAGATCGCGTTCGACAACTGGCGGATCGCGCGCGACCGGAAGGCGGTCACGGCCACCGGCTCTCGTGAGAACGACATCCTCGAGCGCTCGGCGATCAGCGCGGGCGCGTCGCTCGGCCGCGTCAGACTGCGGGCGCTCGGTGTGCGGCTGCGCGGCGTCGGCCTCGATGGCTACGACCTCTCGGGTGGGCGACAGCGCATGCGCGGCGACACGCTGCGCATCGAGCGCGAGGGCCCGAAGGTGATGGCGGCGGATTGGTCGCTCGCAGGTGGGCGATCCCTCGACCGCGCAACGTTCGCGAGGGAGCTCGGCGCCGAGCCGTTGCTGCAATCGAGCGACCAGCGGATCGTCTCGCTGGCGGTCCGGATCGCGGGGAACGATCGCGACCCGCGCATCGTCGCCGAGAAGCTGACGAACTGGGTCCACGATTCCCTGGCGAAGGAAGTGACGTTCAGTGTGCCGAACGCGCTCGACGTGCTGCGCACGCGCAAGGGCGACTGCAACGAGCACACGCAGTTGTACGTGGCGCTCGCGCGCGCGGCGGGGATCCCGGCGCGGATCGCCACGGGGCTCGCGTACGTGAACGGCAAGTTCTACTACCATGCGTGGCCGGAGGTGTGGCTCAAGGACTGGGTCGCGGTCGATCCGACCTTCGGTCAGTTCCCCGCCGACGCGTCGCATCTGCGGTTCGTGGTCGGCGGCCTCGCGCGTCAGACGGAACTGCTCCGTCTGATCGGCGCGTTGCGTATCGAGGTCACCCTCGCCCGATGATCCCCTCTCCTCCGGTCCGATGATCGAACTCACCGGCCTCACCAAGAAGTACGGCAACTTCACCGCGGTCGATGCGATCGACCTGAAGGTGCCGCGCGGCGAGCTCTTCGGCTTCCTCGGGCCGAACGGCGCCGGGAAGACGACGACGCTTCGCATGATCGCGGGGATCCTCAAGCCGACCGCCGGCTCGGTGCGGATCGCGGGGATCGACCTCGCGGCGGACCCCATCGCGGCGAAGTCGCAGTTGGGGTTCATCCCCGACCGCCCGTTCATCTATGAGAAGCTGACGGGGACGGAGTTCCTCCGCTTCGTCGCCGGGCTCTTCGGGCAGTCGGGTCCGGAGGTCGAGCATCGCGCGCGAGAACTGATGGCACTCTTCGACCTCGAGGAGTGGCGCGACGAGCTGGTGGAGAGCTATTCGCACGGGATGCGGCAGAAGCTGATCATCTCGAGTGCCTTCGTGCACCGCCCGGCGGTCATCGTGGTCGACGAGCCCCACGTGGGACTCGACCCCAAGTCGATCAAGATCCTCCGCGACCTGTTCAAGGAGTACACGCGTCGCGGCCACACCATCATGATGAGCACGCACACGCTCGAGGCGGCGGAGAGCCTGTGCGACCGGATCGCGATCATCCACGCGGGGAAGATCGCGGCGTGCGGATCGATGGCCGAGCTGCAGAGCGGCGCGGCGCAGGGCGGCGGGCTCGAGGAGATCTTCCTGCGCCTCACCGGGCAACGCGCCGCACGAGACCTCATGGACGTGCTCGACGCGTGAGGATCCCGTGAGCCTCCCGATCCCGCCGGTGGTGCCGGAGCTCGCGCTCCCGGACGCCCCCCTCCTGCACATCCTCACTCCCAAATGGCTGACCGCGCGCGCGCGGGCCATGACGGGGGAGCGCGGACGTGGGGCGCGGGCGGCACTCCTCGGCGTGGTGGGACTGCTGTTCTGGAGTTTCGTCTTCACCGTGCTCTATCGGCTGCTGCTGTACTTCAAGGGCGTGCAGGAGATCGGTCCGCTCCTCGCGGGGAAGCTCCTCGGATTGATCCTCGTGAGCTTCTTCTCGATCCTGATGCTCTCCAACGTGATCACGGCGTTGTCGAGCTTCTTCCTGGCGAAGGATCTCGACCTGCTCGTCTCCGGGCCCGTGGATTGGTTGCGCGTCTATCTCGCCAAACTGCTGGAGACGGTGCTCGCCTCGAGCTGGATGGTCGCGCTGATGGCGATCCCGATGTTCGCCGCCTACGGGATCGCGTACCAGGGAGGGGTGGTCTTCCCGCTGCTCGCCCTCGCGGTGTTCGTACCGTTCGTGGTGATCCCGTCGGCGATCGGGAGCGCGCTCACGCTGCTGCTCGTGAACATCTTCCCCGCCCGACGGACGCGCGACATCCTGAGCGTGATCGCGGTGGTGACGGCGGCCGGGATCGTCCTGCTCTTCCGGCTGGTCCGCCCCGAACGCCTCGCCCGCCCCGAGGGATTCCGCTCGCTCGTGGAGTTCGTGTCGGTACTCCGCACGCCGACCTCGCCGATCCTCCCGAGCGAGTGGGCACAGCGCACGATCATGGGCGCGCTGACCGGGACTCCGGACTGGCTCGCCCTGTATCTGCTCTGGACCACCGCGGCGGCGACGGTCGTGCTCGGCGCACTGCTGCACCGGTCGTTGTATCTCAGCGGCTTCAGCAAGGCCCAGGAGAGCGCGCAGCGGGTGGTGCGTGCCGGTCGGCTGAGCGGGTTCGGGCACTGGGTGCTCGCACCGCTCGGCGTGTTGCGCCGCGAGCTCATCATGAAGGAGCTGCGCCTGTTCTTCCGTGACACCACGCAGTGGTCGCAGCTGATCCTGCTGGCGGTGCTCGTCGTGGTGTACGTGTTCAACATCAAGTTCCTCCCGCTGCGCGGCGAAGGGGTGACGTTCTTCCTCGTGAACGTGATCCCCTTCCTGAATCTCGTGCTGGCCGGCTTCGTGTTGGCATCGATCGCGGCGCGTTTCATCTTCCCCGGCGTGTCGCTCGAAGGGCGCACGCTCTGGCTCCTGCGCTCGAGCCCCATGCAGGTCCGCGACCTGCTCTGGGCCAAGTTCTGGGTCGGGACGACGCCGCTCCTGCTCCTCGCGATCGGGATCGTGGGGGTGACGGACTACCTCCTGCAGGTGTCGGCGTTCATGTTCCTCGTGTCGGTGCTGTCGATCACGATGATGACCTTCGCCGTGGCCGGACTCGCGATCGGCTTCGGCACGCTCTTCCCGCAGTACGAGACGGAGAATGCGGCGCAGATCCCCACCTCGTTCGGGGGGCTGCTGTTCATGATGGCGTCGATCGGGGTGATCGGCGGAGTGGTGATCCTGGAGGCCAAGCCGGTCTACGGCTACCTGTCGGCGGAGGCGTTCGGCACGAGCGCCGACCCGACGGAGATGATCGCGGGATTCGCCGCCGCGGCGCTGTTGTGCGCCGCGGCGACGGTGATCCCCATTCGCGCGGCGCTGCGGCGCCTCGAGGCGGTTGAACGCTGATGCAGATCGGACCTGCGCACGAGACGGATATCCAGGCGGTCGTGGAACTCAACAACCGGTTCGCGCCGCAGGGGCTCACCCTCGCGCGCTCGGAGAGCTTCGCGTACACCCACCTGCAGGACTACCGCGTCATCCGCAACGCGGACGGCGGGATCGTGGGATGCGTGGCGCTGGACGAGTACTCGCCGTCGGTCGTGGAGTTGATCTCGCTGGCGGTGTCCCCCGACGCGCAGGGACTCGGACACGGGAAGATGCTGATCGCGGCGGCCGAGTCGCTCGCCAGGGCCCGCGGCTACGCGGAGCTGTTCGCCGTGTCGTACTCCGACGATCTGTTCCTCTCCTGCGGCTTCGAACGTTCGGCGCTCTCGCGCTTCCCGGAGAAGATCGCCCGATACCAGACGCTCGATCAGAGCGAGATCCTGGTCGGCGAGAAGCACTGCTTCTCGAAGGCGCTCCGCTAGCCTGTCCGCGTCGGGCGCTGATCACGCGCTGGTCGCGCGCCATCGGGCGACGGCGGCCTCGGCCGCATCGTCGCGTGCCTGTGCCTCGATCACCGCGGCGTCGCGCACCGCGCGAAACGACGCGACGAAGGCGAGCAGCGCCCCGATCCAGAGGATGGAGCCGCCGACCGCGAGCAAGGAGCGGAGCGGCCAGATGGTGATGCGCACGAGCGCGCCCCCGGGCCCGATCTCCCGCAACACGAGCTGTGCGTCGGCGAGCACGCCGACCGCCGTCCCGGTCACCCGCATCGGCTCGTAGCGCGATTCGCCACGGCCATCGACGTACTCCCGTTGCTCGGCGGTGAGCAGCGGCAACCGTCGACCACCGACGCGCGGCGCGACGGAGAGTGCGAGCACATACTGGTTCGGCGGTCGTTCGAAGCGGCTCGTCCCCTGACTGACGAAGCTCCATTCGCGCCCGAAGCGATCCCGGAGCGTCGTGGACTGCCCATCGCGCAGCGCGAGATCGGCGGTCGTGTGCAACGGCAGGAGCGCCAACGAGAGCAGGGCGACCACCGCTCCGGTGGCACTGACGCGCAGGGCGAACGCGTCGAGCTCGCGCCGGGTCGCGGCGGGAGCGATCACCGGGACGAGCAGTGCGGCGAGAAGCACGACGGCGGCGCCGAGGTGCAACTGATCCCACAGTCGGAAGCCGCCGTCACCCACTTGCGAGGCGGCGCGGATGCCGAGCAACACCCCCGGGAGCAGCAGCAGGGCTGCGGCCGAGGCGAGTTGGCGGAGCATGGCCGTCATGCGCGCCGAGAGCGGGCGATGCAGCGCCGCCATCGCGGCGACGAGCGCGGCGACGGTCGCCACGCCGAGCCCGAGGAGCACGAGCGGCGTCGCGAGAAGGATCGAAGGACGCTGCAGGTCGGGGTCGAGACCGAGGCCGTCGATGGGTGCGGGATCGAGGGTCGCGAACGGGTTCTGCTGGATGACGGCGAGGGCCAGAGCGAAGAGCACCGAGACCGAGAGCGCGAGCACGATCATCGGTCCCCGGCGGGATTCCTCGCGCTCCGCGTAGCGTGCGGCGCCGGCCGCGGCGACCGCGAGCCCGGTACCCCAGAGGAGGATCACCCCCGCGGGACCCGCGCCGATCGCGCCGAGCTTGTACAACTCCGGCAGGTTGAACGCCGTGAAGGTGGCGACGTACCGGACCGCGAACTCGCTCTGCAGCAGGAGCCGCAGCAGCACCCCCAGCGCGCCTGCGGTGAGCACCGCCGACGCGAGGAGCGCCCAGGACGCGCGGGTCGCCAGCGCCGGTCGGCGCATCGCGCCGGCGAGCGTCGCGAGCACGGCCGCGAGCGCGGCGAGCACGAAGGCGCCCCAGAGCGCGACCGATCCTGCCGCGATCACGTGCCGCTCATCGGTCGAGCTGACGCATCAGGACCGCTCCCGTTGTCCCGCCGATACCGTCCCACGCGAGATCGCGCAGGCTGAAGTCGTCGCGACGGCGCAGATCCCACAACTCCTTGCCGATCCCGGCCGCGGCCGTGACACCGGCCGCGCTCCAACTGGCGTTCGCGTAGCTCACGCCTCGCGAGCGGAGCACCCCGTGCGTGGCCGACTGGATGAGCGCCGACGCGGTGAAGTGCCAGAGCTTGTCGGGACCGAACCATCGGTCGCCCGGCTCGGCGGGCTTGGTGCCGCCCCAGAGGGAGAAGACGAGGACGAAGTGCACGCTATTCCGTATCCCGGGCCCAGGCGACCGCCGCGCGCACGCCCCGATGCCAGCCCTTCAGCGATTGCTGCGCCAACGACGCACCATCACCGGGAACGAATCGATGGTACTGTCGCGCGGCCAGGAACGCCGAGGCATCAGGCCACACGCCGGACGCGATCCCCGCCAGCGCGCCGGCGCCCATGGCGGTCGTCTCCACCACGTCGGGTCTCTCGACCGGGACACCGAGCACGTCCGACTGGAACTGCATGAGCCAGGCGTTCTCGCTCGCGCCGCCGTCCACGCGCAGCACATCGAGCGGCGCTCCGCTGACCGAGCGCATGGCGTCGAGCACATCGGAGGTGCCGTAGCACATCGCCTCGAGTGCGGCGCGCACGAGGTGTTCGCGCGTCGTCCCGCGCGTGAGTCCGACGATGGTCCCGCGCGCGGCGGGCTCCCAGACGGGTGCGCCGAGCCCGGTGAGGGCGGGGACGAAGTAGACGCCGTCGTTCGATTTCAGACTGCGGGCCATCCCTTCCGACTCGCTCGCGCGGCTCACCACCCCGAGGCCGTCGCGCAGCCACTGGACCGCGGCACCCGCGATGAAGATGCTCGCCTCGAGCACGTAGCACGGCGCTCCGGTGGCATCGCAGCCGACGGTGGTGAGGATCCCTTCCCCACCGGTCGGCCGCGTCGGCCCGGCATTCAGCAGCAGGAAGGCGCCGGTGCCATAGGTGTTCTTGCTCGTCCCCGCCGTCCAGCAGCCCTGTCCGAAGAGCGCGGCCTGCTGGTCACCGGCCACGCCGAGGATCGGCAACTCCAGGCCGAGATGCTCCGCCGCCGCGATCCCGAACGACCCGCTCGACGGGCGCACCTCGGGGAGGATCGATGCCGGAACGCCGAAGAGCGCGCAGAGCGGTCCGCTCCATCTGTGCGTGTTGATGTCGTACAGCATCGTGCGCGACGCGTTCGTCGGATCGGTCGCGTGCACCCTGCCGTTGGTCAGTCGCCAGATCAGCCAGCTGTCGATCGTCCCGGCGGCGATGCTGTCCATCGACCGTGGGGAGACCCCCAGGCGGTGCTCGAGCAACCATTCGAGCTTGCTCGCCGAGAAGTAGGGATCGGTCACGAGCCCGGTGGCCGCCGCGATCGCCTCACGCTGGGGCGCCAATGCGAGGCACCGCGCCGCGGTACGCCGGTCCTGCCACACGATCGCACGGCCGATCGGCACGCCGGTCGCGCGATCCCAGAGCAACACCGTCTCGCGCTGGTTCGTGATCCCGATGGCCTCGGGGATGATCCCCTCGGCGGCGCTCTCGGCGATCGCATCGCGCGCCGCAGCGACGGTGCGCGCGAAGATCTCGTCGGCGTCGTGCTCCACCCACCCCGGCTCGGGGAAATGCTGCGTGATCTCGCGATACCCGCGACCGCGGATCCGCCCGTCCTCGCTGATGACGAGGCAGGTGCTCCCGGTCGTCCCCTGATCGATCGCGAGGACGGCGCGCATCAGGCGCTCTGATGGGGGAAGGTGAAGTCGAACGGCGCGCGATGGATCCCGCGATCGGTGATGACGGCCGTCACGAGTTCGTGCGGCGTGACATCGAAGGCCGGATTGCGCACGGCGACCGCTGCCGGAGCGATGGCGACGTCGCGCAGCACCCGCACTTCGTCGGCGTGACGCTGCTCGATCTCGATCTCCGTACCCGACGCCGTGGCTCGGTCGATCGTGCTCCACGGCGCGCACACATAGAAGGGGATCCCGTGATGCTTGGCGATCACCGCGACATTGTAGGTCCCGATCTTGTTCGCGACGTCACCGTTGGCCGCCACCCGATCGGCGCCGACGAACACCATGTCGATCTCGCGCGCACGCATCAGACTCGCGGCCATGGCGTCGGTGAGGACGGTGACCGGCACGCCCGCGCGCTCGAGCTCCCACGCGGTGAGTCGGCTTCCCTGCAGCAGGGGGCGGGTCTCGTCGGCGAACACCTGGACGCGCCGTCCCGCGGCGTGCGCGACGTACACCGGGGCGAGCGCGGTGCCGATCCCTGCCGTGGCGAGCGCCCCCGCGTTGCAGTGCGTGAGGACGCGGGCGCCGTCGGGGATCAGCGTCGCGCCGTGGGTGCCGATGGCGCGGCACATCGCCACGTCCTCGTCGAGGATCGCCGTGGCCTCGTTGCGCAGCGCCTGCAGCAGCGCTGGCGTCCCCAGCGTGGGCCGGTCGGACGCGACCGCGAGCATGCGGCGCATCGCCCAGGAGAGGTTCACCGCCGTGGGGCGTGTACCGCCGATGAAGCCGGCGTGCGCCTGGAGACGCGCCCGGAACAGGTGCGCATCCTCGTCGGCGTGCGGGTGCAGGGTCGCGACGAGTCCCAGCGCCGCTGCGACGCCGATCGCCGGCGCGCCGCGCACGGCGAGCGTGCGGATGGCGTCCATGACCTCCTCGACGGTGCGGAGATCACGTTCCACGAACGCGCCCGGCAGGAGGCGCTGGTCGATGATGCGGACGGCGTCGCCGGCAGGCGACCACTGTACGGCACGGATAGGTTCCACGGCCGAAACTTAACCCGCGCCGACGCGCGGCGGCATTCGCGGATAGATTTCGGGTCCACCCATCCGAACGCCTGCCATGTCATACGAACTGCTCCTCGTCGAGATCGCGGACCGCATCGCCACCGTCACGATCAATCGTCCCGACAAATTGAACGCGCTCAACGCGACACTCCTGGGCGAGATCGGAACGTGCATCGCAGAATTGAACGCCGACCCCGGCGTCGGCGCGATCATCCTCACCGGCGCCGGGCGCGCCTTTGTGGCCGGCGCCGACATCAGCGCGCTGGCGGCTGAGGATGCGGCAGGACTCGCGAAGCGGTCGCAGATCGGACAGGGGATCTATCGGGCGATCGAACAGGCGCGGACCCCGGTGATCGCGGCGGTGAACGGCTTCGCCTTCGGCGGCGGCTGCGAACTCGCCCTCGCCTGCCACCTGCGAGTGGTGGCGGAAGGGGCGAAGATCGCCGTGCCCGAGGTGAAGCTCGGGCTCATTCCGGGGTACGGCGGGACGCAGCGGCTCGCGCGGCTCGTCGGGCGCGGGCGGGCGCTGCAGATGATCCTCACCGGCGATCCGGTCGACGGCACGGAAGCGTATCGGATCGGGCTCGCCAATGCGGTCGTCACCTCCGAGGAGCTGCTGCCGACCGCACGCGCCCTCGCGGCGGCGATCCTCAAGAACGGGCCGCTCGCGATCAGCGCGGCGCTCGAGGCGGTGGACCGCGGCCTCGACCTCCCGCTCGACGAGGCACTCAGGCTCGAGACGGAGCTCTTCGGACGCCTCGGCCTCTCCGAGGACATGCGCGAGGGCACGCGCGCCTTCCTCGAGAAGCGACCCGCCGTCTTCCGCGGCGTCTGAGCACGGCGTGACGACCCTGGCCGACCCGGAATCGCGTCCGGTGACCGCACGGGTCACGCTCACCGCACTCACGCTCCGGGACTTCCGCAACATCGCGTCGGCCGAGTTGCGCTTTCCCGCCGACGGCGTCGCGATCGTCGGCGAGAACGGGCACGGCAAGACGAATCTGCTCGAGGCGATCGCCTACCTCGAACTGCTCCGCTCGACGCGTGGCGCGCGCGACCGCGACCTGATCCGCTTCGGCGCCGCCGGCTTCCATATCGGCGCCACCATGGCGGGGGCACGAGCCCAGAGCTGCGGCGCCGGCGCCGACCGCGCCGGTCGCAAGAAGGTCACGCTCGACGGCGTCGAGATCACGCGCCTGAGCGAGGCGCTCGGAGCGCTCCCCTCCGTGGGCTTCTCCCCCGCTGACGTCGTGCTCATCGCCGGTGCGCCTTCGGAGCGGCGTCGATACCTCGACATCGTGCTGGCGCTGACCTCGGCGCCGTATCTGCAGGCATTACGCCAGTACCGGGCCGCGCTCGCGCGGCGCAACGCCACGTTGCGTGATGCCACGCGCAGTCCGGCCGCGGCCGCTTCGGTGGCGGCGTGGGAACCGATGCTCGCGCAGCACGGCGCGGTGCTGGTCGAGGAACGCCGCGCGTGGGTCGCCGCCAACGCCGAGGAGTTCGCGCGCCTCGTCCATGCGATCGGCGAGCGGGCGCCGATGCATCTGAGCTACGATGCGACGCTCGCGACGGCCGAGGACGTCCGCGGGGCACTCCTCGACGCGCTGTCGCGCGGTCGCGATCACGACCTGCGACGCGGACTCACGCACGCGGGCCCGCACCGCGACGACCTCGGCGTGTCGCTCGACGGGCGCGACCTCCGGATCGTGGGCTCCGCCGGTCAGCAGCGGACGGCGGCGATCGCACTCCGCCTGCTCGAGGCGGCGACGCTGCGCGCGCGCGGGGCCCAACCCCTCCTGCTGCTCGACGATCCCTTCGCCGAGCTCGATCGTCGCCGCGCGGATCGCGTGCTCGCGCTCATCGATGCGGCCTCGTCGCACGGCCTGGGACAGACGGTGCTCTGCGTCCCGCGCGAGGAGGAGATCCCGGACGGCTTCACGCGTCTCGAACGGTGGCGGGTGCGCGACGGGGTGTTCGCGCCGTCCCGCGACGCGTGAGCGACCGATGACCGACGAGCGCCCGAAATCCAAGCCGAGCAGCATCGGCGACGCGCTGGCGAGCTTCCTCAAGGAGAGCGGACTCGACCAGCGGGTGGGACGGTCGCGCGTGCTGGTGGAGTGGCCGGCGATCGTGGGCACCCAGATCGCGGGGGTGACGGCGCCGCGGATGCTCAGCGAGGACGGCACGCTGTTCGTCGGCGTGAAGACGCACGGATGGATGCAGGAGCTGTCGATGATGGAGCGCACGCTGGTCGCCAAAATCAACGCCCATCCGGGGCCGGCCGCGGTCAAACGCATCCGCTGGGAGCTGCTCCGGTAAGTCCTTGGGGGACGGCTCTTTGCGGGCCGTTCCGGGACCCTCGCGGGTGATTGCGCCCCCGCGCGCGAACACCTAATTTTCGGTGTTGCGGATGAGAGGGGCGATTCGGCATTTCTTCGTGCCGGAGTTCCTGCTCGTCCGACCCCCCGTTCAGCCTCCTTCTGCGAGTCCCATGGCCAAGACGAACGACGCTGCCGATTCCCACTACGGTGCCTCAAACATCCAGGTACTGAAGGGTCTGGAGGCGGTGCGGAAACGCCCGGGCATGTACATCGGCAGTACGAGTGGTCGCGGCCTGCACCACCTCGTGTACGAAGTGGTCGACAACTCGATCGACGAAGCGCTCGCCGGCTATTGCGACAGCGTGAAGGTCACGATCCACGGCGATGATTCGATCACCGTCGAGGACAACGGACGCGGCATCCCGGTCGACATCCACCCGGTGGAGAAGATCCCGGGCGTGGAACTCGCCATGACGGTGCTGCACGCCGGCGGCAAGTTCGACAAGAACTCGTACAAGGTCTCGGGCGGTCTGCACGGCGTGGGTGTCTCCGTCGTGAACGCGCTCTCCGAGACGTTGAAGGTGTGGATCAAGCTCGACGGCAAGGAGCACTACATGGACTTCCGTCGTGGCGACACGACGACGAAGCTCAAGGTGCTCGGCAAGGTCGGCGCGAAGGAGAGCGGCACCAAGGTGTGGTTCAAGCCGGACCCCGAGATCTTCACCGAGCTCGTGTACGACTTCTCGACGCTCGCCTCGCGCCTGCGCGAACTGTCGTTCCTGAACAAGGGCGTGATGATCTCGCTCACCGACGAGCGGGTCGGCCAGGAGCGTTCGGAGCACTACCACGCGAAGGGCGGGTTGAAGGAGTTCGTCGCCTACCTGAACCAGAGCCGCAAGGCGCTCCACACCGAGATCGTCCACCTCGACACCGAGAAGGACGACATCGGGATCGAGCTCGCGATCCAGTACAACGACGGCTACAGCGAGACGATGTTCTCGTTCGTGAACAACATCAACACGCACGAGGGCGGCACGCACCTCACCGGCTTCAAGTCGGCGCTCACGAGCGTGATCAACAAGCATCTCGACAAGTCGTCGTTCGCCAAGAAGGACAAGGACATCAAGCTCACCGGCGACGACGTCCGCGAAGGACTCACCGCGGTGCTCTCGGTGAAGGTCCGCGAACCGCAGTTCGAGGGGCAGACCAAGACCAAACTCGGCAACTCCGAGGTCGAGAGCGCGGTCAAGACGGTCGTCAACGAATGGCTCGCCGACTACCTCGAGGGTCATCCGCGCGTCGCGAACATCATCCTCGAGAAGGCGCTCTCGGCGGCCCGTGCGCGTGAAGCGGCCCGCAAGGCGCGTGACCTCACCCGCAAGAAGTCGGCGCTCGACGTCGGCAACCTGCCCGGCAAGCTCGCCGACTGCTCGCTGAGCGATCCCGCCATGTGCGAGATCTACCTCGTCGAGGGCGACTCGGCCGGCGGCTCGGCCAAGATGGGACGCGACCGCATGTTCCAGGCGATCCTCCCGCTGCGCGGCAAGATCCTCAACGTCGAGAAGGCGCGCATCGACAAGATCCTCTCGAACGACGAGATCCGCACCATCATCACCGCCATCGGTGCCGGGATCGGCGAGGACGAGTTCCAGATCGCCAACGCCCGCTACCACAAGATCATCATCATGACGGACGCCGACGTCGACGGCGCCCACATTCGTACGCTCCTCCTGACCTTCTTCTACCGGCAGATGCCGCAGTTGATCGAGTCGGGCTTCGTGTACATCGCGCAGCCGCCCCTCTTCCGCGTGGCCAAGGGGAAGGAGGAGTACTACGCGTACGACATGGAAGAGCGCGAGGAGATCGCAAAGCGCCTCGGCGGCGGCGATGCCAACAAGTCGAACATCAACATCCAGCGCTACAAGGGTCTCGGCGAGATGAACCCCGACCAGCTTTGGAAGACGACGATGGACCCCGAGACGCGCACGATCCTCCAGGTCACCGTCGAGGACGCCGTGCACGCCAACGACCTCTTCATGACGCTGATGGGCGACGAGGTCGAACCGCGCCGCCAGTTCATCGAGACGAACGCGAAGTTCGCGAGCAACCTCGACATCTGATGTAGCCGCATGCGCCTCTCCCGTGTGGTCCTGAGCCTCGCGCTCATCGCCGGCGTCGCACGAGCAGGAGAGGCACAGATCGTTCGATCCACGACCACGTCAGCGCCCAGCGCCGGTGTGGTCGTCGGTTATGTGACCGCGAAGGAGTCGGGACTCCCCCTCGGCTACGCCGACGTCTCCGTCAGCGCGCTCGGCCGCGCGACCCTCGCCGACCAGAACGGGAGGTTCGTGCTCCCCGGCGTCCCCATCGGACCGGTCGAACTCCGGGTGCGCCGTCTGGGATACACGCCGGGCTTCATCAGCGTCACCGTGCGGGCCGAGGGCGCCGACACCGTGCGCGTGGCCCTCAGCGCCCTCGCGATCCAACTGGGGAGCGTGCGTGTCTCGGCGCCGGTCTGTCCGCAGGGACGCCAGGGTGACAGCGCCGTCACCGCGATCCTGCAGCAGGTCCAGCTGAACGCCGAGCGCAACGCGCTGCTCTCCCGCAGCTACCCGTTCGTCGGCACCGTCGAACGGAGCTTCAGTCGTCCGGTGGTCGTCAACGCGGGCGATCCGATCTCCACCCGCCGCGTGGTGGCGCGGGTGGACACGATCAGCGAGCCGAGCGCGCGCGAATGGCGCTACGCGCCGGGGAAGATCGTGGTGCGCGAGGGCGACGCCGATGCCCCGGGTGCCGGACAGCAGTTCGTGATCCCCGAGTTGGGCGATCTCGCCGACCCTCCGTTCGTGGAGGCACACTGCTTCCGCTATGCCGGACTCTCGACGATGGACGGGAAGCGGATGATCCGCGTCGACTTCGAGCCGTCATCGGCGGTGAAGGTCCCGGACGTGACCGGCTCCCTGTATCTCGACACCCTGACGTATCAACTGCGCCACTCGACCATCACACACGAACGGCGCGACCCGGAGCGCGTGGTGCAGGTCGAGAGTTGGTTCCGCGAGCTGCGCGCAGGCGTTCCGGTGCTCGACAGCGTGGTCGGACGCGTGACCTCGCGCTCGAGCACGCGCGTCGCCGCCGCTGGGCCTCGCGGACGCCCCGAGATGGCGATGATGCCCGTCTCGGTGATCCAGACGGAGACGCATCGTCTGCTCAGCGTGCGCTTCGTCGGCGCGCGCCCGGAGCTCGACCAGCCGGTGACGCTGCGCTCGACCGCCACGCGGCTCTCGGTGGAAGGGGTGGCCTTCGACAGTCTGCGTCTGCAGGCGCTGGCCGGCGCGACCATCCGGATGGACGACGAACAGCACGTCACCCGCACCGACTCCGCGGGACGCTTCACCTTCGACGATGTGAGCGCAGGACCGCACCGCTTCGTGCTGGAGCATCCGACGTTGAGTGCGCTCGGGCTCGCGGGCGTCCAGGCCTCACTGAACGTCTCGGGAGCGCTCGGCACCTTCGCCATCGCCACGCCGTCGTTCGCGCAGCTGTGGCGCATGTTCTGCGGCCAACGCCCTGCGCCGAGCGACAGCGGCTTCGTGCTCGGTACATTGGCCGACGCCAGGTCGCGACAGGCGGTGAGCGGAGCCACCGTGATGCTGACGTGGGCCGAGGCGCGGACGCGTCTCGAAGAGGATGGGGGTGGCGTCCGGCAGTGGGAGGGGGTGTTCGGGACCGATGACGGGCGGTTCGCCGTCTGCGGCGTTCCGCGCAACAGTGCGTTGCGGATCGCGGCCTTCGATGACTCGACCACGAGCGGATCCCGCCCCATCAACCTGCGCGACGAGCGGATCATCACGGTCGAACTCGCCATGCAGCGAGCGCTCCCCGCCGCCGATCCCACGCCCACCGCGGCAGGAGCGACGGTGACGCCGGGGAATCCCCGGAGTCCGATCCGCCTGCGGCTCGCCGAGTTGCGGCGCATCGACTCCCAGCGGCGGTTCGATACCGACGATATGGGCCGCATGGTCCGGCGCCGTCCGCTGTTCGCCGACTCCAGCTCGATCGGCCCCGGCGGATCGTGGGCGGCGGTGCTCTCGCGGTTCGACTCCGTGCATGTCGAAGGACGCGACGGGCGACTGCGCCAGGTGACGCTGCCCAGGTTCCTCCGGCACGGCACCGAGATGCGACTCGATGCGACCGCCGGACGATGCAACGCCTCGCTCGTGATCGACCGACGTCCGCTGAACCCGCGCTTCCTCGATGTGCTGCGCCTCACCGACATCGCGGCGATCGAGTTCTATCTCGGCCCCGATGACGTGCCGCCGCAGTTCGCACCCTTGAGCGCGGAGTGCGGGATGTTCGTGATCTGGACGAAGGACGTGCTGTTCTGACGTCGTCGCGCGCTCCGACTCGAGCGCGCGACTATCGGATCTTGCGGGCCTGTTGCCGCGCCCCGCCCTGCACGAGGACGAGTCCGCTCACCGCTCCGGACGCGTCGCGCTGGATCTCGAGCTGTGCGTCGACCGTCTTCAGGAAGAGCTTGTCCTTGGCCTCCGCCAGCACCTCGAGCGCGCTCTGCCCCGTCGCCTGCGCCACCAGCTGTCCGTCGCGCAGCGAGATCACGATGGCGAAGGTCGGCGAGAGTTGGTACTCGCCGACGTAGCTCTGCAGGATGTCGGCGGAGAGCGTGACTGCCGTCGGCATCGGTCGCGGCTTCGCCGGCGGCGCGAGGGGGATCCCGGTGTCGAGGATGTGCTGGCCGATATCATCGACGCCCGTCGCGGTGTTGGAGAGCACCACCACACCGACACCGCGTGCCGGATCGAAGCCGGCCCAGGTGCGATAGCCGCCCGTGCCGCCGTTGTGCCACGTGAACTTGCGGCCGTTGGCGTCCACCACGTTCCACGCCAGCCCGATCCGCATCACGGGAGACGAAGTGGGCCGACGCGGCTCACGCGCGAGTCGCGCGGCGGCTCCGAGCGGCACGCTCGTCGAGTCCAGATACGCGGCCAGATAGGTGAGCATGTCGGGAACGGTCGAACGGATCGCCCCGGCCCCTGCCATCACGCCGAGATCCCAGTTCGCGACCTGCTTGAGCGCGGGGTCGTGCCCAGGGGCGAGATGCTGCTTCATCGACGGCGTGAGCGTGATGCGCGAGTCGTTCATGCGGAGCGGGACCAGCACCCGCTGCATCACGAGCGCCTCGAACGACGGCGCACCGGCGCGTCGTGCCAACGCCTCGCCGAGCAACCCGACACCGAGATTGGAGTACTCGTACTGCGCGCCGATGTCGCGAGGCAACGTGTAGCCGGCGAGAAAGGCGAACATGCGGTCCGCGCCGTAGTCCACGTACGGATTCGCCGGATCGGCCGGGGCGAAGTTGGTCGGCATGCGCGGCAACCCGGAGCTCTGCGTCGCGAGATCGAGCAGGGTGATCTGCTTGCCGCCGCGCTCGGGGATCCGGGTACCGGCGGGGAGATACTTCGCGACCGGATCGTCGAGCGCGACTTCACCCTTCCGCACCATATCGGCGAGGATCGTCGCCGTGAAGGTCTTGGTGATGGAGCCGATCTCGAACACCGATGCCGCATCGAGCGGCACACCCGGCGTGGCCGTTCCGTACGCGACGATCCGGCGCTTGCCGCCCGGCTCGATCACGCCGACGACGATCCCGGTGTTCCAGCCGCCATCGACGCGCGCCTTGAGCACCGCGCGGATGGCCGAATCGCTGGCGACGGTCTGCGCGGAAACGACTCGCGCCGGGATCAGGGGCTGCGCGACGAGCGCAGCGACCAGGACCCCGGCGCGAATCGACCGCACGCTGAACCCGCGTGCGCCGTGTGCCACTAGTGCATCGGCTTCGCGCCGCTCTTGAGGTCGCGAGCGAAAGCGACGTGTGCCCCCGCGAGGATCGCGACGGGGACCGCCATCGAGATGGCGAGCATCGCCCAGAGCAGCGGGGTGATACCGCCGGTGGCGCCGGGCGCTCCGCTGGTGACCGTCGGGCGCCACAGGAACAGCAGGAGGGCGTAGAAGCCGACGATCCCGCCCGCCATCGCCATCGCGCCCTGCGCCGCCATCTTCTGGAACTTCTCCATCGTGCGCTCTCCCTGCGTACCCGGTTCGGTGGCCCGATCATCCGATCGGACCCAATCCTCTGAATTTAGGCGACCTGTTCCACTCCGCCAGTCGTCACCCGGTGGGAGACGAGGGGGCGCGGTTGGACAGCATCCGGACCGATGGAGATGGCACGTTCGAGCGCCTCCCGTCCTGCGGCGGCGCACGCCGCGTCGCGCGCTTCGATCGTCGCGAGAGGATCTCCCTTTCGCACCCGATCGCCGGGACGCGCGGTAATCCTGAAGCCGACCGACGGGTCCACGACATCGGCCATGGTGTTCCGCCCGCCGCCCATCGCCGTGATCCCCTTCCCCACGGTTCGGACCTCGACCCGCTGCACGATGCCGTCGCGATCGGCCAGGAAGGGCTCCCGCAGCGCCGGCTGGGCCAGCACCTGGGTCGGGTCGTCACACACTCGCGGGTCGCCCCCCTGAGCCTCGACGATCGCCCGGAACCGTTCGAGCGCGGCCCCGGACGCGAGCACCGACTCGGCACGCGCGCGCGCCGCGTCCAGCGTCGCCTCCGCACGGCCGAGGACGATCATCTCGGCCGCGATCCGCAGCGTGAGTTCACGCACATCGGCGGGTCCGCCGCCCTTGAGGACGTCGATCGATTCCTCGATCTCGTTCGCATTGCCGCAGGCGACCCCGAGGGGCGCGTCCATATTGGTCAGCAAAGCGACCACGGGAACGTCGTGCCGCGCTCCGAGCGCGATCATGGTCTGCGCGAGGCGCAGCGAATCCTCGAGCTTGGGCATGAAGGCGCCGGCGCCGGTCTTCACGTCGAGCAACAGCCCGGTGAGCGACTCCGCCATCTTCTTGCTCATGATCGACGCCGCGATCAGCGGGACGCTCTCCACCGTCGCCGTGGCGTCGCGCATGGCGTAGAGCGTCCGATCGGCGGGAGCGATCTCCCCCGACTGGCCGATCAGCGCGCAGTTGAGCCGCTCGAGCAACCCCGTCGCTTCGACGAGCGGGATCCGCGTGCGGAACCCCGGGATCGACTCGAGCTTGTCGAGGGTACCACCGGTATGTCCGAGACCGCGTCCCGACATCATCGGTACCGCGACATCACAGGCGACGACGATCGGCGCGAGCGCGATCGAGATCTTGTCGCCGACGCCGCCCGTCGAATGCTTGTCCACCCGCCCGATCGGGAGATGGCGAAGGTCCAGCGACTTCCCGCTCGAGAGCATCCCTTCCATCAGCGCGGTCGTCTCGGCGTCGGTCATCCCCCGGAAAAAGATCGCCATGAGGAGGGCAGAGACCTGATAATCGGGGAGCACACCGGCGGCGAGGTCGCGCGTGAACGCATGCCACGCGCTGGCCGGGAGTTCCGCCCCGTCACGCTTGCGCTCGATCAGTTCGCGGAGTGTCATTGACCCCGACCGCGACTGCGGCGAACGTTCAGATCGTTCAAGGATTCCCTCTTCATCGGGTGGTGCATGGTTCTCGGTCGGAAGTGTGCGACGATCGTATGGTGCCTGTTGACGGCCGCGATCGCTCGGCCCGCCCAGTCGCAGTCGTCGGTGCGTGAGCTGATCGCGGCGGGCGATGCGGAATACGCGGCCCGACGGGTGCCGACGGCGCTCGAACGCTACCGCACCGCACTCCAAGCGGAACCTAAGAACTACGACGCACTGTGGAAAGCGTCACGGGCCGAGGTGGACCTCGCCGAGTCGTACGGCAAGGGGAAGCCGCAGGACGAAGCCCTCGCCCGCGCCGAAGAGTTCGGCCGACAGGCGGTGGCGGTGAGCGCCGATGGTGCCGAGGGCCACTTCGCGCTGGCCCGAGCCGCCGGACGTCGCGCACTGAGCGTCGGCTCGCGCGAGCGGATCAAGTTCGCGAACATCGTGCGTGCCGAGGCGCTCGCCTCGCTCAAGGGGGACTCGCTGCACGCCGGCGCCCTGCACGTGCTCGCGATGTGGCACGCCGAGGTGATGCGGGTGGACCCCTTCTCCCGTGCGATCGCGCGCGCCTTCCTGGGCGCCGACGTCTTCAAGCTCGCCAGCTGGGACGAGGCGCAGCGCCTGCTCGAGAAGGCGGTGGCGGTGGACCCCGACCGGCTCGTGCATCGCCTCGATCTGGCCGCTGTCTACGCCGACCGCGGGATGAAGGGGAAGGCGCGCGAGACCTACGAGACGATCATCCGGGCACCCGCGCGCGAGTTCAACGACGACGTCTACCAGCGGCTCGCCGCTGAACGGCTGCGCCGTCTGTGACCCCGTCCGCTCGCGCCGCCGAACTGCGGGAGCGCCTCGAGCGGGCGTCGTACGAGTACTACGTGCTCGACCGTCCGACGCTCTCCGATCGCGACTACGATATCCTGTTCCGCGAACTGCAGGCGATCGAGCGGGAACATCCCGAGCTGCGCACCCTCGATTCGCCCACGCAGCGCGTGGGTGCCGAACCGGCGACCAGCTTCGCGAAGCACACCCACCTCGTGCCGATGATCTCGCTCGACAACGCCTTCGATGACGGCGAGGTCGAGGAGTGGGACGCGCGGGCCGTGAAGATCGTGGGCGACGCCGTCGGAGCCGACGGCTACTGCACGGAGCTGAAGATCGACGGCGCCGCCGTGAGCCTGACGTATCGCGACGGCGTCTTCGTGACCGGCGCCACGCGCGGCAACGGAACCGTGGGCGAGGACGTCACCGCGAACCTCCGCACGCTGCGCGGGATCCCGCTCCGGCTGCAC
Organism: uncultured Gemmatimonas sp.; assembly: GCA_964484775.1. Taxonomy (GTDB): domain Bacteria; phylum Gemmatimonadota; class Gemmatimonadetes; order Gemmatimonadales; family Gemmatimonadaceae; genus Fen-1231. The sequence continues at coordinate 19,247 of CAZAGK010000058.1, forward strand.
GGCAGCGGACATCCGCCCGTGATCGAGATCCGCGGCGAGGTGTACTTCCCCTTCGACGGCTTCGAGCGCCTCAACGAGGAGCGGGCGAAGGCTGGCGAGCCGGTCTTCGCGAATCCGCGCAACAGCGCTGCAGGCTCGCTCCGGCAGCAGGATCCCGCGATCACCGCCGCGCGCCCGCTGCGCTTCTACGGCTATGCGTTCGCCGTGCCGGGGAACGACGCCCTCCCCTTCCGCACGCAGTGGGAGTTGCTCGAGACCCTCGCCTCGTGGGGGATTCCCGTCGCGCCGCACCGCAAGCGGTGCGCATCGCTCGCCGAGGTCCACGCCCATGCGCACGAGGTGGAGAGCACCACGCGCGCGTCGTTGAACTTCGGCATCGACGGCCTCGTCGTGAAGGTCAACTCGCTCGCCCTGCAAGGCGAGCTGGGGATCGTCGGCGGCCGGGTGCCGCGATGGGCGATCGCGCGGAAGTTCGCCCCCGACATCGCCGAGACGCGTCTGCTCGCGATCGAAGTGAACGTCGGGCGTACCGGGAAGATCAATCCCTACGCCGTGCTCGAGCCGGTCGAGGTGGGCGGGACCACGGTGCGCTTCGCCACACTGCACAACTTCGAGCTGATCACGCAGAAGGACCTGCGTGTCGGCGACTTCGTGTTGCTCAAGCGGGCCGGGGAGGTCATCCCGCAGATCATCGGCCCCGTGCCGGAGAAGCGCGATCCCGCGAACCCGCCGGCACCGACCGCCTTCCCCGAGGTCTGCCCGTCGTGCGGCACCCCGGTGCGCCGCGACGAGAAGGACATCTTCTGCGAGAACGACCGTTGCCCCGGTCGTCGGCTGGAAGCGCTGGTGCACTTCGCCTCGCGCGGCGCGATGGATATCGACGGGCTCAGCACGGCGCGCATCGAACAGCTCGTCGAGAGCGGACTCGTGCACGACAGCGCCGACCTCTACATCCTCACCGCCGCGCAGATCGCCGAACTCGAACGCTTCGCCGAGAAGAGCGCGCAGTCGCTGGTGGACGCCATCGCCGCCTCGAAGGCGCAGCCGCTTTCGCGACTGCTCTTCGGGCTCGGGATCCGTCACGTGGGTGCCGAAGCCGCGCAGCTCCTCGCCCGCCAGTTCGGGACGCTCGACGATCTGGCGGCGGCCGCGGTGCGCAGCGCCGACGAGATCGAAGCGGTGCACGGCATCGGACCGACGATCGCCGCGTCGGTGCACGACTATTTCGCCGATCCGCACGTGCAGCAGCTGCTCGCGCGACTCAAGGAGTACGGGCTGAACACCGTCGAGCCGCAGAAGGCGGAAGTCTCCTCCGTCTTCAAGGGGCTCACCGTCGTGGTGACGGGGACCCTCCCCACGCTGAGCCGCAACGAAGCCAAGGAACTGATCCAGTCGGCAGGGGGCAAGGTCACCGACTCGGTGTCGAAGGCGACCAGCCTGCTCGTGGTCGGCGCCGACGCCGGGAGCAAGCTCGACAAGGCCCGCGCCCTGGGGACCGAGGTGATCGACGAGGCCGAACTCTTGCGCCGACTCGGGCGCTGAGCCTTTCTTTGACGGAGTGACCGCCCCCATCGATCTCCCCGCCGACGCCCTCGTCGCTTTCCCGCGAGAGTCGCTGCTCGCCCTCCGCGGCGCGCTGCGACGTGACGCGGGCGACGCCGCGGCCACCTGGCTGCAGGAAGGCGGCTACGCGGCCGGTGCGCCGGTCTTCGCCGCATTCCAGCGCTGGTGCGCGGCGCGGGGAGTGGCCGAACCGACCGGGATCGCGCTGGACCGATTCCGCGACCTCGCCACGCGGTTCTTCCGCGAGAGCGGTTGGGGCGATGTCACCGTCTCCTCGCTCGATGGCGTGGTCGCGGCCGTCGATGCACCCGACTGGGCCGAGTCGGAACCCGGCGCGGAGCTCCCGTATCCGAGCTGCCACTACTCGGCGGGGTTGCTCGCCGACTTCTTCGGTCGCGTGGCCGAAGCACCGCTCGCGGCGCTCGAGGTGGAGTGCCGCTCGAGCGGCGGCGCGCGTTGCCGCTTCCTGGTCGGGAGCGAGAGCGTGCTGACGGCGATCTACGAACGGATGGCCGACGGCGCCGACTACGCCACCGCCGTCGCCGCGATCGCGAGCTAGCTCAGCTCCTCGTACTTCGGGTTCGGCGAGAGCTCGCCGTCCACCAGGATCTCGCGGTCCCACGGCAGGACGATCGCACTGTCGAGTTCGAGCGCGTGGAAGTCGGGGACGAAGCTCCCCGTCTTGAAGCTCACCGCGGTGCGAACCTCGGCGGCGCCCGAGTTGACGACCGCCGAGATGGCGAGCCGCATCGTGTCGCCGGAGTCGCAGGTCTCGTCCACGATCAGCACCCGCTTGCCGCGCACGTCCTGCGGGACCGCGCCGAAGACGGACGGCGTCTCCCGCACCGTTTCAGCGCGGAAGCGTCGGCTCACCATCATCGAGTGGAACGGCCGGTCGAGGATCGCGGCGACCACGGCACCGGGCACGACGCCGGCATTCGCCACCCCGATCACCAGTTCGGGATCGAACTCGCGGGCGACTTTGAGGGCCAGGGCACGCGAGAGTTCACCGAAGACGGGCCAGTCGACGATGAAGGTGTCCTTGGGGGCGCGGGACGTCCGTTTTGGGGGCATACTGGAAGCTATGGCGCGTCCGCGCGAGAGTGTAATGGGGGAGCTCCCGACCGGCCTCCCGGTTGCTCGCCCTCACGTGGGCCCCTAGCTTGTGCCGTTGGGGGGGAGCGGCGCGTCTTTGTGTGGGGGAAGCCTCCCCTGCGCCCCATCGTCCCCCAGTCCCGCCTCTGTCCCTATGTCCTGGTTGAGCCGCCTGCTCGGTGGCAACTCCGACTCGAGCCCCAAGCCGCAGCGCCTCGACTACCTGTCCGAGGCGCTGGTCTTGGAGCGTCAGGGGGACTATGACGCGGCGCTCACGTCGTACCGGCTCGCGCTCCGCGACACGCCCAACGACCTGCGCGTCCTGCAGAACATGGCGATCGCCTTCTCGCGGACCGGTCGGCTCGAGGAGGCGGTGCGGGCGTATCGGCGGGCGCTGGAGATCGACCCGACCCTCTCCGGCGCGCACTACGGACTCGCCTTCCTGCTGATCAAGCGGAACG
>CAZAGK010000059.1:0-22347 GCA_964484775.1 uncultured Gemmatimonas sp.
CGACGCCGAGCGGCGCCTGCCCCACGGGGAGCGGGATCGCGGACAAGGTGGGCTACGGCACCAACACCACCGCGAACGGCTGCGCCACCGAGTGGGGCGGTCGCACCGCCGACCTCAGCAACACCACCGCCGCCTTCCGCGCGAACGACGGCTGCATCAACAACGGCGTGACGACCGGTGACTGGGGTGTCTTCACCGCCGCGCCGCGCAACAGCACCGTGGCGGCTAAGAACTGCTCGCAGCCGACGCGCCCGCAGTCGACGTTCCAGGTGGCGGTCAATGAACTGATGGCCGATCCCGCCAACGCCGAGTCGGCGAGCTGGGGGCAGTGGTTCGAGCTGTACAACTACGGCAGCAGCGCGGTGAACCTCCGCGGGTGGACGATCGTCTCCCCGGGCACCAACCAGCCGGACCATGTCATCAACACCGACGTGATCGTGCAGGCCGGCGGCTACGCGGTACTCGGCCGCGGCGCGGACACCACGCGCAACGGCAATGTGAAGCTCGACTACAACTACTTCGTCGGCGGCTCGAGCACGATCTGGCTCGATGCGCGCGACTTCCTGATGATGGTCGACAACGTCGGCGCACGCGTCGACTCGGTGGCCTGGACGAGCCTCCCGCACGGCGTGACCAAGGGGCTGCGTGATGCCACGCAGCCGCACGCCGACGTCGACGGTGCGAACTGGGGCTACAGCACCGCGAACTTCGGCAACGGCGACTACGGCACGCCGGGTGCTGCCAACGGCACGCTGGCCACCACGGCACCGATCGTCTCGGCCAACACCATCGCCATCAGTGGACGTGTGGCGACCGATGCTCCGCTCCCGGTGGGCTTCGAGGCGCAGCTCTTCGCGACGGAGACGGATCCGAACGGTGTGGTACTCACGGGCGCGACCTTCACCTGGACGGCGCTGACGCCGAACATCGCGACGATCGACGCGCGCGGCGTGATCCACGCGGTTTCGGCGGGCGGTGCGGTGTTCCGGATCGTCTCCTCCAACGGCGCGGTGCGCACGCACTCGCTGCAGATGGTCGATGCGGCGCCGAGCACCACGGCGCAGTATCTGAACAACACCGCGTTCGGCGATCTCACGCCGGGGGCGCAGAACACGACCGACTACATCGTGCGGCGCCCGCAGTACGTGACGTCGTACAACGCCACCAAGGGGACGCCGAACTGGGTGGCGTACGACCTGAACGGCACGCAGATCGTGAGCGGGCAGGATCGCTGCAACTGCTTCACGATGGATCCGCTCCTGCCGAGCAGCTTCACCCGTCTGTCCACTGCGGATTACACCGGGGCGGGAAGCTTCGCCGGGTACGGGATCGACCGTGGTCACATGGTGCGTTCGTTCGACCGCACGAGCGGCGCGCTCGACAACGCGCTCACCTACTACCTGGACAACGTCGTGCCGCAGGCGGCCGACATGAACCAGGGGCCGTGGGCCAACTTCGAGAACTACTTGGGGAACCTCGCCCAGACGCAGAACAAGGAAGTGTACATCTACGCCGGCCCGGCGGGTTCGAAGGGGACGGTCAAGAACGAAGGGCTCCTCACGATCCCGACGCACACCTGGAAGGTCGCGATCATCATGAACCGCGCGCAGAGCAACACCGATGTGCGCGACTATCGCGATCTGCAGGTGATCTCGGTGGTGATGCCGAACGAGGCCGGCGTGCGCAACGTCGACTGGGCGACCAGCTACGTGGTGAGTCTCGACTCGGTGGAGCATCTCACCGGCTATCGCTTCCTGACGACGCTCCCGGCCAAGGTGTCGGCGGCGGCACACAGCGGCGCGATGCCGCCGCTCGCCTACACCGATGGGCCGTGGAGCGGCAACGAAGGGAGCAACCTCTCCTTCTCGGCGGCGACCTCGGCGGACCCGAACGGTTCGATCGTCTCGTACGCGTGGGACTTCGGCGACGGATCGGTGGGGAGCGGGATCAATGCGTCGCATACGTATGTGCGCAGCGGAAACTACGCGGTGCGCCTGATCGTGACCGACAACAGCGCGCTCGCGGATACGGTGGTGCTGAACGCGCAGGTGGCGAATGTCGCGCCGGTGGTCGGGGCGGTCACGCTCTCGGCGGCCTCGCAGCTGCCCGGCGCGTCGCTGACCGCCTCGGCGTCGTTCTCCGACGCCGGCACCGGCAACACGCATACGGCGCTCATCAACTGGGGCGATGCCGGTCCGGCACTCTCGGTGCCGGTGACCGAGACCGACGGGGCCGGGACGCTCAGCGGCTCGCATGTCTACTCCGTGCCGGGCGCGTACACGGTGACGATCACGGTGATCGACGACCTCGGCCTCTCGCACAGCAGTTCGGCGGTGTACGTCGTCACGCAGCCCACGGCGACGGCGGCGACGAATGGTCCGTGGAGCGGGAACGAGGGGAGCTCCATCAGCATGAGTGGCGCGGGGTCGTCGTCGGAGGTCGGGGCGATCACCACCTACGCGTGGAACTTCGGCGATGGCACCACCGGCAGCGGCGCGACTGTCTCGCACGCCTACGGCAAGCATGGCGATTACACGGTGACGTTGACGGTCACCAATGCGTTCGGCTACACGTCGCAGGTGACCTCCACGGTGACGGTGGCGAATGTCGCCCCGGTGGCGGGGAACATCACCACGACGGTCGACGCGCCCCTTCCGGGACACGCGGTCACGGTGAGCGTGCCCTTCACCGACGCCGGAACGGACGACACGCACACGGCGACGATCGCGTGGGGCGACGGCACCACGAGCAGCGTGACGCCGACGGAGGCGAACGGCGTGGGTTCCCTGGCCGGAGTGCACGCGTACGCTGCGCCGGGGAGCTACACCATCACGGTGACCATCTCCGACTGTGGCGCGCTGGATGGCACGGCGACCACGACCTTCGTGGTGAATGCGCTGCCGCCGGTGGCGGCGATCGGTGGTGCGACGAGCGGTGTGGAGGGGACGGCGCTGGCGCTGAACGGTGCCAGTTCATCCACGCCCTTCGGCACGGTGACGAGCTACGCCTGGAGCTTCGGCGACGGCGCGGTCGGAACTGGCGCTGCGGTAAGCCACAGCTACAACCGCTTCGGTGACTTCACCGTGAAGCTGGTGGTCACCAACAGCTTCGGACTCAAGGACTCCACCACCACGGTCGTGCACATCACCGATGTGGCGCCGGTGATCACCACGCTCACCACGCCGACCGCGGCGCAGAAGGAAGGGCAACTGATGACCCTCACCGCCGCCGCGAGCGATGTCGGCACCGGCGACGTGCACAATGCGGTGATCGCGTGGGGCGATGGCTCGACCTCGCCGGCGACGCTCACCGAGAGCAATGGCGTGATCAGCGTGAGCGCGCAACACCGCTACACCGACGCCGGGCTCTACACGGCGACCGTCACCGTGAACACCACCGGCGGGCTGAGCACGAGCCGCTCGAGCGGAACGATCGTGGTGGTGGACATGGACAACGGCAATCTCGAGGCCGAGGGGTGGATCACCTCGCCGACTGGTGCGTGCACGAGCAATGCGCTGTGCGGCGACCTGCGCCGCAACCGTCTGAAGTTCTCGCTCGAGGCCAAGTACGAGGACGACCGCCGCACGCGCCTCAAGAGCGAAGTGAAGATCGACTTCGAGGACGAGTGGTTCAAGAGCCGGACCGCCGAGTGGCTCGTGGTCAGCGGTGGAACGGCGGTGCTGCGCGGCACGGGGAGCATCCGCGGCTTCGGTAGCTACGACTACCTGATCTCGGCGCTCGACGGCAACCCGCCGCGCGCGGGGACGGACCGCATCCGCATCAAGATCTGGAACCGCGCCACGGGCGAAGTGGTGTACGACACCAATCGTGGTGCGGGCGATGCCTCGGCGCCGACGGTGGCGCTCGGCGGCGGCAAGGTGAAGGTGAAGCGCGATCATGATCGGGACGATCGGGATCACGATCGCGAGTAGTGGGCTCGAGTCAGGGGCGCGTGTGATGCGCGTCACCTGATTAACTGTTGCAGCGGGAGGGCGTCGAACTGGGTACCATGACCCCCAGACTCGGCGCCCTCTGTGCATTCGTGATCGCGGCCGGCCTTGCAGGCACAGCCTGCAGCGGCGGGTCCACTGAACCCGTCACCACCACGACGTCGACCACCGGCACGACCGGTACCACCGGCGGTACCACCCCCGTGGCCACGTCGACCGTGCTCGTCACCGTGGATGCCGCATCGAATGCGGGGGCGATCGCGGATCTGTTCGGGGTGAATCGCAAGCCGACGGCGTCGCCGCAGGGCGGGGGGACGCCGTGGGACGGGACCGCGCTCTACACGGCGTTCGGCATCTCGCAAGTGCGCGTGCATGGGGGCGGTGTGGACATCTGCGGCACCTACACCGCGGCCACCAAGATCAACGTCGCCACGGGTGCGGCGGTGGTCGGGTGCACCCTTACCGCGACCGGCTCGGTGCCGCACCTGAAGTGGACCCCAACATCGTCGCTCGACACCGACCTCAACAACCCCGCCAACTACGACTTCACCGATGTCGATGAAGCGGTGTCGGGGATCCTCGCTACCGGCGGAAAGATCTATTTCCGCCTGGCCGACGGGCACAACGGCATCAACGATACCGATGACCCCGTCGCGGTGGCCAAGGTCGCGACCAACATCTACAAGCATGTGATCGGGCAGTTCAAGCCGTCGGGTGTCACGGCCGATCCGTCCGTCGTCGAGATCTGGAACGAACCCGATGGTGGCGCCTGGGAAGGAGCGACCTCGACCTTCGACTCGCTCTACATCCAGATGGCCACGCGTGTGCGTGCGGCCGCAGCGGCGGCGGGGAAGTCACCGCTCATCGGCGGCGCGGCGTTCACGCAGAACGTCATCACCAAGAGTGCGGAGAGCACGAGCCCGGCCCACAACTTCGTCTCCACCGTCGGCATCTCCAACGTCGACTTCTACTCGGCGCATTGGTACGGCAGCTGCGCGAGCTCGGTGCTCCCGGCGGCGGCGCAGTGGTTCCGCGGGGTGCGCGCGCTCGCCGATGCGCAGGGGGCGAGTGGCAAGCCGCTGCACATCACCGAGTGGAACATCGGGCTCGGGCAGAACTGCGGCGAGTCGCAGTACGCGGAGCAGCGCATGACCTCGTACGCGAGCGCGATCCTCACGCTCATGCAGGACCCGGCGCAGAAGATCACCGCGGCGCACTTCTATGCCGGCATGCCGATCATGTCGCTGTTCGACTGGTCGAGCGTGAGCGGGAAGGTGCGCATCAACCCCGGGGCGTGGGCCTTCTGGGCGCACAGTCGTCTCAAGGGACAGACGATGCTCACCGCGCAGATCTGCCCGGGTGGCACGGGGTGCGTGAACGGGTACGCCGCCGAGTCGAAGCCGTTGCTGGTGATGGCCGGGAGCGCGGGCGGGGTGCGGAATGTGGTGATCACGAACGACGGCTCGTCGTCGGTCACATACACACTGCGCGTGAGCGGGCTCAGCGGCTCGAGCGTGACCGCGACGGTCTACACGCCGCCGAGTGGTACGACCGATGTGACGGTGAGCGGATCACCGCAGAGGCCCGACGCCGCGGCGATCACCGCGTTGCTCGCGCTGCCGAGCACCGATGTGCGCAGCGCACTCGCGGTGACGAGCGGGCAGATCGAGTTGACGCTCACGATCCCGGCGAACTCGGTGCAGGTGGTGAAGGTGCAGTGAGCCGAGTGGGGTGAGGCGCTATCGCCGACGCCGTCGCACGGCGTGCGCGATGATCGGCGCGAGACCCGCGGTGAGGAGCGCGAGCGGCCAGATGTGCCCGTCGGCGAGGTTGTAGTCGGCGAGCATCGTCGCCCAGCTCTTGCGGGCGGCGAGTCCGGCGCCGAACTCGAAGATCAGGGTGAGGACCACCCAGGTCAGCCCGATCTTCGCGGCGACCTGAGAGGATGAGGGGCGGATCCACGGGATCAGCACCCAGACGAGCACGAGCAGCTCCACGCAGAGCATCACGGTGCTGATCTGATGGGCGGGGAGCACGCCGTAGCGGCGCACGAGCACCGACTCGCGGAAGCCGCCGTTAAGGACTGCCGTGGTCAGCATCAGGAGCCAGACGGCGAAAGCGCGATTGACCATACGACCTCCTCGCGCGGAAAGGGTTGGCTACCCTTCAAGGATAGGTCCGGACGCGGGTGATGGCGTCCGGAGTTACCCTACCTGCTCGAGTGGCGGTCCTCGGGCGCGGAGCGATCAGCGTCGGTACGAGACGCTCTGCCCAGCGGTGAAGCTCCAGGGGGCGGCACTCGCACAATCGCCCCCGCCGGTCTGCATCTCGACCGTGAGGGTGGTCGCGTCCCCCAGCTGCAGCAGCATCCGCGCGAAGATCCCGAAGCCGAAGTAGTGCCGCACATCGTAGCAGTACACCGTCGGTCCGGGGGTGATCTGCGCCGGGTGCTTGTTGGCGTTGCCGGAGGTGGAGGGGAACATCCGGTACACGCTCGCCGAGAACCCCGGTTGTGAGGTGCCGATCGAGAGATCGACCATCGTGGGGTCGACGTTGTCGGGGACGATCGCAAGATGCGGCGATTCGGGGAAGGTGGGCTGGCTGGCGTTGAACCAGTTCCCCTGCGCGGTGCCGGCGATGTCGAGGGAGAGCGTCCCGCCGAGCGGCTCGACGGTGCGCTTCACGGCGCCGTCGTATTGGCCGAGCAGGGCGCGCACCTGGGAGCGTGCGGGTTCGGCGTAGTAGTCGCTGAAGGGGGCGATATGGAAGCGATCGAGTCCGTCGGAGCTCGTCTGGAAGCGTGAGGCGTTGGCGTAGACGATCGGGGTGATGCGCGAGTCGTAGAGCCAGAGATCGAGTCCGGCGCTGGTGCCCATGACGTCGCCCGCGTGCAGCACGATGCGTGCGGGCTTGGTGTAGCATTGCGTGACGGTCTGCGTGGGAGTCGGGGAGTAGGTGTTGCAGCCCTGGTCGAAGGCTCCCAGCTGCGAGAGGAGCGACGCCGAGAGCGAGCGCACGTGGCCGAACTCCCCCATCACCTCGCGGCAGCTGTTGAAGGTGATGTCGTAGTCGTTGGCTTGGGCACCGTGGTAGTCGGTGATCTTGGCGACAGTGACGGTGACCTCGCCCGGTGCGAGCAGCGGCGTGGTGGTGCCGCTCGGCGTCAGATAGATGTACTGGTGATCGGTGGGGAAGTTGTGCGCCGGCGGGTTGAGGTTCCCGAGGGGGACCCATCCGGTGATCTTGGTGCGGTCGAGGGGAATGACGCTGAACAGTTGCGTGTTCGAGCCGCAGCTGGCGAGGAAGGAGCGGTCGCCGCCGGGGCCGGTGATGGTGTTGTCGCTGGAGTTGCCTTTGCCGCCACCGCCGCAGGCGAGGGCGAGGGCAGCGACCATGCACGACACGACGAGGGCTCGCAGGGGGGAGAGGGGGCTCGGCATGGGGAGAATATGGCAGGGTCGGGGCACGGGCGCAGTGATGGCCGACACAGGGGTATAGCAGCCGCGACTGCGGGGTTCCCACCGGCGCTGGTCGTGGTCGGCGCTGGCCATTGCGGACCGCACCGAGGGAGCGTCGATTAGTGCGGATGCCGATCTCTCTGTGGGGCACCGTGCGCAAGACCCTGGCCGCCGTAATGCTCACGGCCGCGCCCGTCTCGATGGCGCGCGCTCAGGGTGCGGGAACGGCGTGGGAGGCCTACGCCGTCCGATATGCGACGCTCCCGCAGTTCCGGGTCTCAGGACTGATCGCCGGCGCCGACACCAGTCGGCGGCTGGACATCGCGATGATGGTCTGGCTCTTGAAGGGGCCGAATGGGCGGAATGTGTTGGTCGACGCCGGCTTCAAGCGCGAGGATCTGATCGCGCGCTGGAAGCCCACGGGGTACCTGCGTCCGGATTCAGCCGTCGCGCTCGCCGGCGTGAAGGCGAGCGAGGTGACCGACATCATCGTGTCGCACATCCACTGGGACCACTTCGACGGTGCCGACCTCTTTCCCAACGCGCGCATCTGGATCCAGCGCGAGGAGGTGGAGCACCACATCGACTCCACGGGGAAGCGGATCAACAACACGATCGACACTCCCGACGCCGCGATGCTCCACGCACTGCGCGCCACGGGACGCCTGCAGCTGGTGGATGGTGACGCCAAGGAGATCATCCCCGGCGTGACGGTGTTCACCGGGGGGAAGCATACGTGGGCGTCGCAGTATGCGTCGGTGCGGCTCGCCGGTGGCGCGACGGCGGTGATCGCGAGTGACAACGTCTACTTGTACGAAAACCTCGAGAAGCACCGGCCGATCGCGCAGACGTTGGATTCGTTGAGCAATCTGGCGCAGCATGGGCGGATGCGGGGAATCGCCCAGGAGCGGTTGATCGTGCCGGGGCATGATCCGCTCGTTCTCGAGCGGTTCGAGAGGGTGGGGGAGCGGGTGGTGCGGATCCGGTAGTCAGATGCGCTGACCGAGCGACCTGTCAACTATCGCCAGGGCACGTCGCAGGGAGTTTGCAACGAGGAGCATTCTCGCGTAGCGTTCTGCAATTTCAAACGCGCCGCGTCTTCTGCGCCATTCTCGTACCGTGACATGAGAAGCTCGCGAAGATAGACCAACGGCAGTCCGCGAAGCGACGGTGGCGAACGACATCTCTCTCTCGATTCGCGCGAGGTAGATTGAGTCGGCAGCGAAAGCGCGATTGGTAGAATGCTAGGCAGAGCGTTACTTCAGGCAGAGCGGGACGCAGGGCGAGCGATGAAGTCCTTAACGTTCGTTCTCCGCAAGAATTCGCTTGATGAAATCCTTGTTCAGCCAAAAACAACTACGCTGGAAGAACTTGGCTCCTGGAGCTTCGACTACATCCGAAGAGTCCTTGCCCTTTGGGCGAACGTGAATGAATGACGTGCTCTTAGCAGTGGGAAGCCTTTCAATCCCTCCGGCCAAGATCAAATCACGAAAGACTGTCCACTCTCTTGCAATTCCTTCAAGTTGTTCGGCAGAAGGCGACCAGACGAACGCCCGCCGCAGTACGCGCCTATCCGTATCGCCGCCCCGAACTCCACTGTGAGGAACAATGAGTAACCGCCGTATTTGGTCGCTAAAATCAGATTCGTCGAAATTCTCCTCTACTGAGAAGTCGAGGGGAACGAACGCAGGAAATGACATCGCTTCTTGTGGATCTCCCGCTGCCGAAACGGGCACTGTCTTCAACGCGATTCCACTCCTCGAGAGCTCCTCAATCTCGTAACCACGCCTCTTGCCACCCAACGACCGTGCGACTACGAAGGCGACTTGGTCTTTTCGACGACTCTGCTTGATTTTCAATGACCTTCGAAGCTCTCCGACTTCTCGCCCGGTCCATTTTCTCAGCTGAGACAGTAGCTCCCGCTCAAGAGCGGGTCCGCTGAGGCCGCGGAGACTGCCCTCTAACTGCTCAAGCTTGCCCGTCAAGGACAGGTAGAGTCGACTGGCGAAGGGAGGCTTTACCCCCAATGACCGCTGCTTCATCGGTATCGGACTGTTTGGCTGCCTCCGCAGTTCGCCTTTTCCAGAAGTGTGCGCATGGAGGGAGGTGGTCAACCGAGAACTAAGTTCGTGTGCCATTCCCGCCAACACGAAACCACGAATCTTCTCGTAGTCCGCCGCCCAAATATTGTTGTCCTCGCGATTGTGCTCGAGCTCCCAAAGACAGGTCGCCAGTACCGGCATATCTTCGTAGCTCGCTCCCGTTCGCATTCGATGATAGAAGACGAAAAGGACTCGGGCCAGTTTCTTGTGTGCGTCAGAGCGAACCCAGTCATGCTTCAAGACCTCAAAAGGGTCAAGCGAGACCGCCTTCGTTCTTTGAACAGCCCGCGCGGAACCGGCCTTCAGATAGTCAATCGGTACCGACTTGAGTTCAACCTCAGCGCCTGGAAAATCTGGTTCGTTTCTATTGTTCGGGGGAATCCCGAAGTACTCTTCCAAATACGCACCGTACACGCCCTTACTATGCGGACTGGGCGTCGTGTGCGAACTCGCGGCAGACGGCGCGTAGGTGCGCGGAGTCTCGCGAACCAAGAGTTGAGCTCTGCTCTGAATCTGAGCGGAACTGGCCGTTCGATAGTCAAAGCCGTCAACGGTCAACATGCTATGGTCGCCTCATCAACTTCCTTCTCAATACCCGAGTTAGGCGCGCTGGAAGGTGAGTGCCGTTTGTCCTGACCTCGCACTCCCACAGCTCAAATACGTCCCAGTCAAGAACCTCGAGCGCACGCCTGTTACGCGCATCTCTGCAGCGGTTAAGCAGAAACTTCCGCTTCCAAAACTCGCGGTTACTTTTCGGAAGAGCCGGACGGCAGTGGGGGCACCGATGCCAGAAGCATCCGTGAACAAAAACCGCAATTCGAGCTCGCGGAAAGGCAACATCGGGTCGTCCTGGGACGGCGGAATAGTTCAGGCGGTAGTGTCGAAATCCGTTCGCGCAAAGCGCAGCTCTAAGCAGACGCTCGGGCCTGGTGTCACTACCGATGTTGCCGCGCATCGAACGAGAGATGCTCGGGCTGCTCGCCTTCGGAGGGGGGCCGAGCCGCGGCGTCACCCTGACCGATGAGACTTTGCCGGCTTGGCGCGAGTTGGAACAAAGCCAGCCCTTGCTACCAGCACCCGTCCAATCCTTGTGACCAGACCCGTCACAAGTGCATTCCCCATACAGAACGCCCGCTGTGTTGGGGAGAGCTTTACTAGCTCCCCCTGTCTCAATCCTTCGGATGTCCAGCCGGCTTCGAACTCGTTCAGTTGTTCAAGCTCTTCTGGTACCAAGCGACGCAAACGACCGCTTGGTGTCTCTACGACGTGCCTGAACCTCGATGGACCGCTTCCCCCTTCCCCAGTAAGGATTGTGCGCGCAGGCCGGTCAATCGGATCGGGCATTGGTAGTGCCCCTTCTGCGTAATTGTACTCCACTCCGGAGGCCTTGTTGATCCTGCGCTCCTTCTTTCCGCCTTTCAGATAAAGCCATTTAGGCAGCAACTCAGAATCGATGAAGAAGCTCTCTGGGATTTGGGTTTCGGGCAGCAGAACCGAACCGAGTGTCTTGATGCGTGTCGGCTTCACCGGAACAACGGGCCGCGTCCAAACACATCCTTCCGACATGAAACCTGCCGCAAGGAACGGGGATTGACCACCGTCTGATGAGAAAGTCTGCGAAATCTCGTGGAGTTCGCGAACCAAACGCAGGTCAGGCTTCTTCTCAAAGAGCGAATGATCTCCCGGAGCGACTGGAAATGCCTTGGCGAGGATTCCTGCTTCGTAGATAGTCGAGTACGCGTCTGCCTTGTGTCTACCTCGACGAGAGCAGAACATGAACACCCTGCGCCGCTTTTGAGGATGTCCATAATCCGCAGCATTCACTACGCGCCACTCGACGTCGTACCCGACTCGGTCTAGGCTCGCGAGGATTATCGCGAAGTCTCGCCCCCGATGCGTTGCGGGCGACTTGATGAGGCGGTCGACATTCTCGAAGAGTAGGTACTTGGCAGGCCGCCCGTCGTCCAAAAGTAGTTCGATGAGGCGATATATCTCCCACCAGAGAACCCCCTTCTTGCCGCGAATTCCCTCGGACTGATTCAGAGGTTTCGCGACGGAATAGTCTTGGCAGGGAAATCCGCCGACAATCATGTCGATCTTAGGCAGAGCAAGAATGCCGTTCTCGATGTCGTCGAGAACTTCTTTGATGTCGCGATTGTAATGTCCTTGGTCTCCAAAGTGCTTGGTGTAAACCCAAGAGGCGAACTGACGGCCCTCAGAGCCAGGTGGCTCCCACTGACTGGAAAACACGGTCTTAAAGAAGCCGGAGAGGGATTGGGTTTCAAGACCAACCCGAAACCCGCCAACGCCCGCAAAGAGTTCCGCAACTCGAATCGGACGTTTCGGCATCGTGTCGTCAGCGTCTCCGCAAAAGGGAACTACTTCAGAGAGAAAATGCTCCAAGTGTCGCAAACTCATGATAACACCTCGGGCAGCAGTGATCAACCCCGCGTCTGATACGGAGGCAGACCAAGCTACGTGCGGACCTCCGGTGTAGAGGTTCGTTTCATTCCGTGCGTCATCCGTTCATTGCTACGACCTCCTCCCCTGCCCGGCCGCCGACCACTCCGTCGAAAGGCGAAATATCAGCCGCTGCCCATCTCGACTGCAGGTAGCCACCGTCCGATTGTCAGCAGTCAGCGTCCCAGCCGGTGCGCCTGTGGTTGCTCACGTCCGCCTACAGGCAGGCGATTCTCCTGCGCTGGGAGGTGGCCATCCCTTCTTCGGACTATCACCTCGAATCCGGGCCCGCTGCGGTGCGACGGGCAAAACAGCATCTCGTTCCGTCGACTTGTAGGGATGTGCGTGGGTTGTAGCGATGCTATATTTCGGAAGTGCGGTGATTTCCCGACTTGACGGACCGCGCACTGGCTACACACCGTCTAAGTCGCCGTGCTGCACCTTGAGCCCCGCGACCAGACGACTGGTCCGGGGCTTCTTGATTTCCGTACCACACAACTGAAGACCGGCCGCCGGCGCCTCGGCGGCCAACGTGAAGAGCGCGGCGAGGGATCCGACCCTGCGACCCGCGCGCCAATCCGTCACCCTGCGCATCTTCGCGCCTGGACGGTGGCCCTGTCGGCCGGACCTCGTTTCCGGGACCACGTGCGAGCAGGCGCGAACCTCATCGAAAGGGTGCCGCATGACTTCGTCGTCCGTGACGCTTCCGCTCCAGCCGTGGGTCCGTTCCGAGGACCGCTACGACCACGCGCGCAAGCTCCTCTTCCGCGGGATGTGGCAACACCGCGTCACGCTCGTGGAGCAGTATCCCGACCTCATACTCCCCAGCGTCGAACCCGAGCTCAGGACGCACGCCGCCGCCCTGATCCTCGCTTGGGAGCGGTGGGATCAGGCGAGCGGCAGGTGTCCGGACTGCGAATACTGGACATTCGCCGCCGACTTCGGTGGAATGCTGAGTGTCGGACTCGTGTCCGGGGTCTGCATCGGCTGCGGGCTGATCAGCACCCGCAACATCCGCGGCATGAGCGAAGTGCTGCGCGGACGCGACATCGCGGTGCAGGGCACACCGTTCGAGATCGCACTGAGCCCCTCACGCTGGCGCTTCGACTTCCGCGGGATCCCCGCCGAGTTGGTGGCGGCGTTGCGGTGGTGCGGGGTGAAGGAGCTGCCGAAGCCGAAGGTGGGCGACAAGCATCAGCTCGGGCTCGGCGCGCACTGGCCGTTCCCGTTGGAGCGCCGTAAGAAGCGCTGAGCGCCTATCCGATCAACAGATCCGCCGGAATCCCCAACTCCCGATGCAGCGCCCGCACCTGACCGATCGATAGCGGTCGGTTCCCCGCGAAGAACTCGGAGACCCGCGCCTTCCCTCCCATGATTCCGTGGAGGTCGGCGCGGGTCATCCCGCGCTGCTCGAGCATGAAGGCGACCGCGCTCTGCGGGGCGCCAGCGCTCTCATCGAGCGGATCGTGCGCGTCTTCGTACGCTTCGATCAGTACCGAGAGGAACTCGCGTCGGTCGTACGCCGTGCTACCTCGCTTGGGCTCGGCATCGACCAGTCGATCGACCTCGGCGACTGCGGCGCGGTACTCACGCGCATTGCGCAGTACATGAGGGGTGGGAAGTTGAGGAGTGGCATACCAGTCACCGTCCCAATCTAGCAGAGGTCACGAGAGCGCAGCCAGCAATCTATCGATGTCACCCATATCGTTGTACACCGACGGCGAAACCCGCATCCAGTGCTGCGCGATCCGCACATTCACCTTCGCCGCCTCCAGCCGCCTCGGAATATCCGACGACCCGACATCCCGCTTCGCGAACGTCACCAGACTCGCCGTCCCCTCACGCGGCGTCACCGCCGTGAACCCGAGCCGCGGCATCTCGTCCTGTAGCTTCTTGATCAAAGGCAACCGATGCGCGCGGATGTTCGCGGGCCCGAGCACCGTCACGTAGTTCAGCGAATCCTGCAGCAACGCGAGATTCACCTCGACGGACCCCTTGAGCGAGCCCGTCTCGAACATTCCCGTCGCCGTCTTGTCGAGCGTGTACTTCACCGGCTCGTACGGGCCCGGCGGGAGATACGGAGGGTAGTTCGCCTCGATGTCCGAACTTTGATAGTAGCCATGCACCGGACGCTCGACCTTCTCCATCGCCGAGCCTTTGGCGTAGAGGAAGCCGAGCCCGAAGTCCCCCATCAGCCACTTGAAGCTCGAGCAGCTCGCGAAGTCGATCCCGCTCGCCTTCACATCGAACGGCTCGGCGCCCACGGCGTGGATGATGTCCACATACACCAGCGCCCCATGCGCGTGCGCCAGGTCGGCCACCGCTTTGATGTCGTGCTGGAAACCGTTGTACATCGCGGCGGCGGAGATCTCGACGAGGCGGGTGTTCTTGTCCACCAGCCGCTCGAGATCCTTGAAGTCTATACGAGCTTCCGCGGTAGGTTGGGCGATGCGCACATCGAGCCCGCGCTTCCTGAGCTCCAGCAGGTGCATCAACGACCCCTCGAAATGGAGCCCGTCGGTCACCACATTGCCGTGGAACGCATGATCGATCCCCAGCGCGCGCGTCACGAGGTTCTCCCCCTCGCTCGTGCAGCTCACATACGCGATCTCGTTCGGCGACGCATTGATCAACTCGGCGAAGAGCTCCTTCGCGGTCAGAATCTCCGACCGCACCACCTCATTCGCCCCCCCACTCGGCGCCCGGAGCTCATTGCGCCGCTGCGCCGCCCGCCGCGCCGCCTCGAGCGACCGCTTGGGGATCGGATGCGTGTACGCCGCGTTCAGATAGGTGTAGCCGGACTCGATCGCGAAGTCGTCCTTGCGCGGGAAGCCCGGCACCAGCGGGCCGCTCGTCGGAGGTGCAGCGAGCGCGGACTCCGGTAGCGACAGCGGGTCGAGCCCGAGCCCGAAGGCCTGAGCAGTGGCGAGGCTACCGAAGCCGGCGATGAGTTCGCGGCGGTTCATGGCGCGTCATCCCCTGCGCTGGATGGATGGCGTCGGCGATCGAATGATGGGAGAGGTGAGCCGACCATCGGACAAATTGGTGCCCGCGAGCGCGATCACGCCAGTTGCGAGGGAGACCAGAATGCGGCAGACTACAGTCATGGCCACCGATCCCATCCGAATCGACGCCCTGTCGGTCGACGAGCGCATCGCGCTCATGGGACGGTTGTGGGACAGCCTCGAGCCGGATGTTGCTGCACCGATGACTCCGGAACTTGCGGCGGAGCTGGAGCGCGCTGAGGCGGAGTCGGATGCCAATCCGGACGAAGGCGTCAGCTGGGAGTCCTTGCGTCAAGAACTGCGCGACCGACTACGCTAGATGCGGACCGTCGTTATTCGAAACGCAGCACGGACTGGAATCCGAGCTGCGGTGGACTGGTATGCTCCGCGATCTCGGACTGCAGCGGTTCGCTTTGTGAACGAGGTGGACGAGGCGATTCGCGCGATTGTCCTATCTCCGGAACGGTACCCGGTAGTTCGCGGTACCGTTCGCCGCCGATTGTTGAGCACCTTTCCTTACGCCGTCTACTTCAGAGTGCTCCCCAAGGGCATTTCAGTGCTGAGGGTGCTACACGCACGCCGACGGCAGCCGTGAGGAAGAAGGTCAGCCGTCGAAAGCGCGCGCGCTTCGGCTCTCGGCCAACGACAGCGCGGGAGTGCCGAGCTACAGATACCGCGCCACCGCCATCCCGCCCGCCGTGAAGACCATCAGCACCAACCCCACCTTCGCGAGCATCGCACTCCGCGACCGCACCACCGCCAGCTCCTGCGCGAGCGCACTTCGACTCGCCTCATCCGTAGCCGAACCGAGTCGCCCCGCGAGCTCCGCCCCCTTCTGACCGAGCGGCTTGCTCACGAAGGTCGAGAGCAGGAACCCGATCACACTGGTCAGCGCCGCCGCCGAGTACACCTGCCCGGGGGTCGAGGCGAAGTAGTCGGCCGATCCCGCCGACGCGATCATCAGCAGTCGCACGCCCGACAACATCGTGAGCATCGCCACCACCGGCACCCACAGGAAGAACTTCTTCTGCTGCAGCGCCCCCATCACCGTCCCCGCCGTGGGGCCGAGTGGGGCCAGGGCGGGGATGAAGAACAGCGTCATGAACAGTCCCTGGCCGACCCAGAACACGGCGCCGACCACGTGGACGAAACGAAGGAACAGGAGTTCGGCATGCATCGGAGGCCCGTCCTGATAGAAGTGAATGGGGCGAAAACGTAACCCCTGACGAGGTTTCGGCAAAGACCCTACTATATAACGGACACTTTCGGACGGGGTTTCGGGATGGCGACGGGGCGCGGGATCGAGTGGGAGTTCATCCGCGCGGCGGTGGTGCCGCGCGAAGGGGCGCATGCCGCGGGCTCGGTGCAGCGCGCCGCCGAGTTGCTCGCCGACCACCCCGAGCTCGCCGGCGCCAGCATCCATACCGCCGCGATACTCGGCGATCTCCCCACCGTCCGCCGCTTCATCGAGCGCGACCCCGCCAGCGCCACCGCCAAGGGCGGCCCCTACGAGTGGGACCCCCTCACGCATCTCGCCTTCTCGAACTTCCTCAAGGCCGATGCCGCGGGACCGGAGCGACCGGCGGAGTTCGCAGAGACGGCCGAAGCGCTGCTCGCGGCTGGTGCGAGCGCGAACGCCGGGTTCTACGAGCCAGGGCACGAGCCGACCCCGACGTTCGAGAGCGTACTCTACGGCGCGGCCGGCGTGGCGCACCATCCAGCGGTGACCGCGGTGCTGCTCGCCCACGGCGCGGATCCCAACGACGACGAAGTCCCCTACCACGTGGGGGAGAGCTACGACAATCGCGCCGTGCAGGTGCTGGTCGAGAGCGGCAAGCTCACCGCCGACAGCCTCGGCATGATCCTCATCCGCAAATGCGACTGGCACGACGCCGACGGCGTGCGCTATCTGCTCGAGCGCGGCGTGGATCCGAATCACTGTCGCCGGTGGAATACCACCGCGCTGCATCATGCGCTCAAGCGCGACAACCGGATCGAGATCGTGACGATGCTGCTCGATCACGGATCGGATCCGCTGATCGTTGAGGACGGTGCGAACTGCATCCAGCTCGCGGTACGCATCGGCCGCACCGACGCGCTCGACCTCTTCTCCGCGCGCGGCATCCGTTTCGAACTCACCGGTGCCGACCTACTGCTGCATGCGCTCGCCTACGGCGCCACCGATCGCGTACAGGCGCTCGCCGCCGAACACCCCGAATGGGTGCGAGCCGTCATGGCCGACGGCGGACGCTATCTCGCGCTCTGGTCGCTCCACGACAATATCAACGGCGTACGCGCCCTGCTCGACCTCGGCGTCCCCGCGACCGCGACCTTCCCCGAGGGTTACGGCTACTTCGGCATCCCCCGCCACGCGCCGGCGCTGCACGTGGCCGCCTGGCTCGCGCGACACGACGTAGTGGAGCTGCTGATCGCGCGCGGGGCGGATGTGAATGCGGTGGTGACGCAGGGGTATCGTCAGGTCACCGCGCTCACACTGGCGGTGCGGGCGGCCACGGACTCGTACTGGACGCGGCGGCGGAGTCCGCGGTCGGTGCAGGCGCTGCTCGCGGCGGGAGCGAGTCGAGCGGGGGTGCAGGTGCCGTGTGGGTACGATGAGGTGGATCGGCTGCTTGAAAGCCATTGATGTCGGGCGCGCTGGAAAGATGATGCCCGGATCCGGCCTTGTGTCATCCTGAGAGTCAGGGTTCAATCTCAGGTTTGACAGCTATACGCCAATGGCGTATAGTGGAGGCATGTGAGGATCATCGAATCTCCTGTCTTCACTCGACAGGTGCGAGCCACCCTCACGGATGACGAGTATCGCGCTCTGCAGCAGTTTCTGGTCCTGAATCCTGAGGCAGGCGTCCGGATCCCGGGATCAGGCGGGCTGCGGAAGATCCGCTGGCGAATGCCGGGTCGAGGAAAGCGGGGCGGTGCCCGGGTGATCTATGCGTGGACCTCCAGTGACGCCACGCTTCATCTCTTGTTCCTGTACCCCAAGAACGAACGCGCCGATCTCAACGTGGCGGAACTTCGCCACCTCCGCAGTCTGATCGAAGACTCTTGAACTCCGGATGATGACGATGCGAAAAGCCCTGTTCGATGAACTCGTCCAGAGTGTCAAGGAAATGAAGGCGATCAGGGCAGGTATCCTGAAGCCCGGCCGCGTAACGACGAGTCAGGAGATCCTGGAGCGAGCGATACCCGACGTTGCGGCGCTACGCCGGCGCTTCAAGCTGAGTCAGGGGAAGTTCGCGAAGCTGCTCGGGATAAGTGTCGATACGCTACAGAACTGGGAGCAGGGAAGGCGTACGCCGGAAGGCCCGGCCCGCGTCCTTCTCCGGATCGCACTCACGCATCCGGAAGTCTTGCTCTCGACGCAACAGCCTACGCCCCGCGTAAGACGACGTAGGTCAGCGGCATAGCTGAGCAGGCGTCACGGCACCTTCCCCGGCTCCCCCCGCAACCACTCGAACTTCATCATCCGCTGCTCCTCCTCGAGCGCGGCGATCGCCCACGAACCGAACCCGTGCTTGATCTCGTTGGTGCCGATCACGCGCTCGAAGACGACGATGTTCGGTGAGACCTCCGAGAAATAGGTGCGCACCTTCACCGCGGTGATGTTCGGCGTCTCGCGCAACATCTTGGAGAGTTCGAGCACGGCAAGACGGATCTGATACGTCTTCGGGTCCAGATAGATGATCCCGTTCACATCGGGCGCGCGGAGCTGGTCGTCGGCGCGGAAGTCGATGCGGAGCATCATCCCGTCGCGGGTCGAGTCGAGCCCCGCGTAGCTGAAGCAGTGATTGTTCAGGAACTCGATTCCCGCGAAGTCGCGCAGCGTGGGAAGATGCATCACATAGCCGCCGCGATCGCGCTCCACGACATTCCCCATCTTGTACTCCCAGCCGCCGATGTCGCTGCGCAGGCGCAGCGTGTCGTAGCGCGACGGGCCCCGCGCATCGTCGGCGCGCACATCACGGCGACTGCGCTGCATCTGGTACGCGAAGGGGAACGAATCGGAGAGATACTGGAACTGCTCCGCATTCAGCCGCACCTGCTGTACGACCTCGAACAGGTCACGATTCAGCGCCGGGTCGGGTCGTCCAGGATTATTGCAACTCGGCTTCCCCGAGATCTTCACCGCCGCGAGCCGCACCGACACGCGGGTGAGCTCCACGCGAAGTCGCGGCGCCGCGCCGGTGGCCGGGATCGCGAAGGGCACTTCGATCGGGGTGAATCCCAGATGCGCCACGCGCACCTTGTAGGGGCCGGGCTGCAACTGCGTGAAGGCGAACACCCCGCGATCGCTCGTGAAGGTCTGTCGTCCGCCCCCCACGAGGGTGACCATCGCATGCTCGAGCGGAGTGCCGGTGCCGAGCATCACCACATCGCCGATGATCGTGCCGGGCGCCTGGGCCTGCGCCACGCTCGCGCCGAGGAGGCTGGCGGCGAGGGCGAAGAGGAATGCGGTGCAGCGCGAACGGAGCAGAGCCGGATGCATCAACGCGGGCGAAGGGTCGACGCCAGAAAGCGCTCGGTGTAGTACAGCGCCAACTGGTTGCTGGGTCCCTGGAAGACCTCGTCGAATCCGTGATCGGCCCAGGGGATCTCCAAGTATACCGTCGGCACTCCACGAGCGTTGAGCGCATCGCGCAGCAGATGCCCGGCCTCAGGGCGCACGATATGGTCGCGCGCGCCGTAGATGAGCAGCGTCGGCACCGAAGCCCGCCCCACATGGGTGATCGGTGAGGCGTCGGCATAGGCGGCCGGGAACTGATCCAGCGTTCCCCCGATCAGCGCTTCGTCGGTCGCCCGCGTGGCGATGGGATCGGGGACCGGGGGATGCTTGTACGACTCGACGAGGTTCACGGGACCGTAGTAGCTGACGATCGCCTTGGGCGGGAGCGGCGGTGCGACCTCACTCCACGCAGCGATGGTCGCCAGATGCGCGCCGGCCGACCGCCCCATGTACGCCACGCGGCTCGTGTCACCATCATACTCGGCCGCGTGATCACGGATCCAGGCGAGCATCAGTCGCGTGTCGTCGAGCTGCGCCGGCCAGTGCGCCTTGGGTGCGTGGCGATAGTCGATGGCGAACACCACGTAGCCGCGCGACGCCAACCACTGCGCGAAGTTCCTGAACGACTCCGGCGTCCCCCGCTGCCAGGCGCCGCCGTAGATCTGCACGAGGATCGGATAGTGCCCACGATCGGTGGGCTGGTAGACGTTCATCGTGAGCGGCACACCATCGGGGGATGCGATGGGGATGCCGCGCGTGATCTTGGCCTCACCGAGCGGAACGCCGAGCAGCAGATCGCGTAGCGAGAGAGTGGCGTGCGCGGTGGAGTCGCCGAGTGTGGTGGCGAAGGTGTGGTCGAAGGAGCGGACCGCGCCTGGGAGGCGGAGGAAAGGGGTGGCTGCGATCCCGAGCGCGATCAGGGCGCAGGCGGCGCCGAGCCGGGAGAGCGCGCTGGTGCGGATACTCGGCAGCGCGATCGTGATGGTGAAGAGCGCCCCCATCATATAGAAGATGCTGACCTCGGGGCCCCCGACGCTGAAGGTCAGCATGAAGTAGGTGGGGCCCGGGATCAGGATCCAGATGGCGAGGGCAAGAAAGCCCACGCCGAAGAGCGCGGCGAGTGCGGAGCGCACGCTCGATGCGGTGATCATTGGAGGGAACGCTTCCGCGACGGCGGATCAGGGAGGGCGAAGGCGACGTAGGTGCCGCCGCTCGCCGCGCCGTTCTTCCCGCCGCCGCAGGCGATCACGATGTACTGTTTGCCATTCACCATGTAGGTGGAGGGCGTGGCATTCCCCGCCGCGGGGAGCGATGCCGACCAGAGGAGCTTGCCGTTCGATTTGTCGAAGGCGCGGATCTTGTTGTCGTAGGTGGTGGCGGCGATGATCAACAGACCGTTCTGCGTGACGATGGCGCCACCATAGTTGTCGGTGCCGGTGTTGCGGATCCCCTGCTTGGCGAGCTTGGGATACTCACCGAAGGGGATCTTCCAGGCGATCGTCCCCTTGTTGAGGTCGATCGCGTTGAGAGTGCCCCAGGGCGGTTTGATGGCGGGGAAGGAGTCGTTGTCGAAGAAAATGTCGAAGCCGATGCTGCGGTATTTGAGATAGTACGGATTCACGCCGGCGGTGGCGGCGATGTCCTTGCCGGTGGTGAGGTACGCGACCATGTCGTTGATGGTCGCCCCGTCGAGCATCCCGCCGAAGGCGCTCATGCGTCCGGTGCCCTCGCGGATGATCTGCGCGATCTCGGCGTTGGTCTTCTTCTTCTCGATCCCGATCAGCGAGGGGCCGGAGCCGGTGCCCTGTCGCTTGTCGCCGTGGCAGTTGGCGCAGGTGGCGCCGTAGAGCGACTCGTCGGAGCGCGGCACCATCTTGAGCAACCACGCCATCTCGTTGCTGTTCACGTAGAGGAGCCCGCTCTCGGGATCGAAGGCCGGGCCACCCCATTCGCCGCCCCCGTCGACGCCGGGGAAGATGATCGTCCCCTTGGTGTTGGGAGGATCGAACGGGTTCGTGGTCTTGTACTCGTTGAAGATCTTCAGCGCGGTGGCGTGCGCCTTCTTGGTGCGGGTGGTGAGATCCTTCTCGGTGAGCTCCTGACGCGCGAAGGGGGGCGGGAGCACGGGGAAGGGCTGCGACTTGGCGGGCTGTTCACCGTCGAGCCCGGGCGTGGTGGGCATCATCCGCTCTTCGATGGGGAAGAGCGGGGTCCCCTTCTCGCGCTCGAAGAGATAGACGTGCCCCGTCTTGGTGATCTGCGCGACGGCATCGACCGCCTTCCCGTCGCGCTGCACGGTGACGAGCGCCGGCGCCGCAGGGAAGTCGCGATCCCAGAGATCGTGACGCAGTCCCTGGAAATGCCAGATCCGCTTGCCGGTGCGCGCGTCGAGCGCGAGCACGGAGTTGGCGAAGAGATTGTCGCCGAGGCGATTCGCCCCGTAGAAATCGAACGACGCCGACCCGGTGGCGGCGAACACCATCGCGCGCTTGGGATCGAGCGTCACCCCGCTCCAGGCATTCGCACCGCCGGCGATCTTCCAGATGTCGGCCGGCCACGTGTCGTAGCCGAACTCTCCCGGATGGGGGATCGTGTGAAAGCTCCAGCGCAGCGTGCCGGTCTTGATGTCGTACGCGCGGATATCACCGGGCGCACTCGGCAGCGCCTCGGGCACCGTGCTCCCCATGATGAGGAGATCCTCGAACACCACGCCCGGCGTCGAGGCACTCACCGAGAGCCCTTCGATGGGGCGGTCGAGTCCGGCGCGCAGATCGACCCACCCGCTGTCGCCGAAACTCCTGATGGGCGTGCCGAGTTTGCGGTCGATGGCGTAGAGGCGATTGCGATAGG
>CAZAGK010000060.1:0-22197 GCA_964484775.1 uncultured Gemmatimonas sp.
AACGGCTGATAGCGCGCAAGCAGATCGACGAACTGCCGCTCGATCGACTCAGTGACCATCGGCATCGTCTCCGGCAGCGGCAGCCGCACCGCGCGGTAGATGGAGGCCATCGCGAGCGCCGCATCCTCGATGCTCTTCATCAGCACGCCACGCCGTTCGGCCCAGCGCTCCAGCGACTCGTCGAAGAGATGACGGGCCAGCCCGTACACCTCGCCCACATAGCCGCATTTGTGGAACGCCTCGGCGTACACATTGTACGCGGTGAGGTTGTCGCTCCCGCGGATGATCAGCCCCGCAAGATCACGATCCTCGCGCGTCATCCGATGCAGCGACTCGATCCCCGCCATCACCGCCACATAGGGGAGCATCGCGTCGTCGCAGTGCACGAGCATCTCGGCCCACGGGCGATCGACCGGCATCGCCTCGACCGCCTTGCCGTACTTGGTCAGACGACCGTTCTCGACGATCCCGCGCGCTTC
This sequence comes from uncultured Gemmatimonas sp., assembly GCA_964484775.1. Lineage (GTDB taxonomy): Bacteria > Gemmatimonadota > Gemmatimonadetes > Gemmatimonadales > Gemmatimonadaceae > Fen-1231. The sequence goes on from CAZAGK010000060.1 coordinate 480, forward strand.
CAAGTGATACATCGCCTTGCGATAGGCGAGCTTGTCGAGCGGCACCGGGAGGTCGAGCTCATCGGCGCGCACCCCCAGATCGGCGCAGGTGAGGGCCACGCGCTCACTGTCGCCGGCCAACTGGAACTCGGGCGGCGTGGGGCGCAGCGACTCGAAGACGATGTCGCGGTCGCTGAGGATGAACACCCGTCCCCCCGCCACTCGCCCATGCACGCGCCCCGCCATCTGCAGGATCTCGTTCGCGCCGAGGTGCACGCGCGTGAGCACGTTCTTGCCGCGGTCGATGACGTTCGCGAAGCGCGTGTCGTCGATCACCACCGTGTCGAGTCCCTGCACGTTGAGCGCGCTCTGCCCTGCGGCCGTCATCGAGAGCAGGTACGGCTTCTCGACCGTGCCATCGAGGAACGGACGGATCACGCGGATCGGCTCGCCGCCATGATAGAACTGCGCCGTGATCTGGCGATAGCGCGCCTGCACGCTCGTCGCGACCTGTTCCACGGCCGCGCGCGTCGGCAGGAACATCCCGACGCCGCGCTTCTCCTTCATCACCTTCGTGAGGAAACGGTCGTCCAGGAAATGTTGCGGATTCGCGCGCACCACCTCGACTTTCGCCGCTTTCGCGGGATCGAAGGCGCTCGATTCCACCACGGTCTCGGAATCGAGATAGCGCTTGTAGAACGCCGGATCGACCGTGGCCGAGAGCCAGATGAAGCGGCAACCCACACGCTTCCCGAGGGCGAGACAGAGCTCCAACTCGGCGCTCGTCTGATGGATCTCGTCCACCACCAGCGTGTCTTGCCGACGGATATCGCCGTCCTGGAACCAGCGCCGCGCGATCCCCGTGGTCACGATCACCACATTCCAGCTCGGCGACTCCGGTGTGGCCTCACGCTCACGGTTGATCACCCCGACGCGCAGCTCCTTGGTGCCGAGGAGCTCCTGCGCGATCGGCTTGACGCTCAGCGTCTTCCCGGTGCCCGTGCCGGCGACGATCCCGAAGCCGCGGCGAGGCGCCGAGATGGGGGCGGTGAGATCGTGGGCGCGGAAACGTTCGGCGAGCTCGCGAAGTTCGGGGCCGCGGGCCTTCCAGAGGACGGTCTCGATGTCGAGGGCGAAGGCCAGCTCGATCGTCTCGCACGCCGCGCGGGTGGGCGCGATGACGATGATGCGGCGGGTCTCTCCCGATCCGACGAAGGCCTCGTGATCGGGAGGGAGATACGGGTCGCGGACTTCGCGCAGCACGGTGGTCCTCTCGAGGGCGCGGAGCCCGTTGGTGCTTACGGAACCTTGGTGCTGGGTGTCGGGACCGAGGTCTGCGGGCCCGTCGTCGGCGTCTTGGGCGGAAGCTCGGTCACGACCTTCGCCGTCACCGCACGATCGCCCGACTGCAGCGATTGCTTGAGCGTGTTCTCGAACATCGCGCGCTTCGCGAGCTCGCGCTGACGCTGATCGTAGTCGCTGGGCAGCTGCCACAGATTCACGGGCTGCGCCGCGCGCGAGCGCCCATCCGGGCCGGCATCGACGGACGTCCCCGGCTTGAGCTCCCCACCGAAGAGCACCTGGGCTCCCTGGGGGCGCGCGCGGATCGCCGCGGCGCAATCCGTCGGTGCCGGTTGCTGCGCCGGCGCGACGTCCTTCAGCCAGATCCGGCACATCCCGGCCGGCGGGATCGCCGAGCGCGGGATCACGGGCTGCGACTTCTCGGTGCCCTTATCCTGCGCCCCGGCAGGGAGCGCGATCAGGACCGCGACCATCGGCACCAGCAGTTGGATCGGCTTCAGCATTCGCTTCACGACATTCTCCACGCAGAACCCGGGTTCACCCCGGGGACGACCCAGCGCACCTACCCGACACAATGTGCCAGAATTCTGACACATCCGGTACTACCCCAGGTCGCCGAAACTGATTCCGAGCCTGCGGGCGGTCCGGACCACGTCGTGGTTCGGGTCCACCCGCTTGGGGGCGGCGAGGGCCGCCTCGATCGGGATGGTCACGATGTCCGGCGACTGGAGGGCGACCATATGCCCCCATTTGCCATCGTCGACGGCCTGGACCGCCGCTCCCCCGAACCGGGTGGCCAGTAACCGATCATATCCCGTAGGCATCCCGCCCCGCTGCAGGTGTCCCAGCACGAGCGACCGGCACTCCTTCCCGGTCCGGGTCTGGATCTGCGCCGCGAGCCGCTCGGCGACCCCGCCCACCCGCTTGGCCTGCCCCGGAAGGGACGCGCCGATGGTCGACTCGCTCCCCCCCTGCTCATAAGCCCCCTCGGCCACCACGACGATCGCGAAGTGCCGCCCGCGCTTGTCGCGCTCCATGATCGAGCGGCAGACGATGTCCACGTCGTACGGGATCTCGGGGATCAGGATCGCATGCGCCGCGCCGGAGAGCCCGGAGTGCAGCGCGATGAAGCCGGCATTGCGCCCCATGACCTCCATGACGATCACCCGATCATGGCTCTCGGCGGTCGTGTGGAGCTTGTCGATCGCTTCCATCGCGGTGTTGACCGCGGTATCGAACCCGAAGGTCGTGATCGTGCCGCTGACGTCGTTGTCGATGGTCTTGGGGACACAGACCACACGCATCCCCTTCTGGGCGAGCTGTTGTGCGATCGCGAGCGAGCCGTCGCCGCCGATCGAGATGAGCGCATTGATGCCGAGGTTGCGCGCGTTCTCCATGAGCTCGTCGGAGCGGTCGATCTCGGTGTAGCTGCCGTCGGCCTGCTTCACCGGATAGTGGAACGGGTTCCCGCGGTTGGTCGTGTGCAGGATCGTCCCGCCGAGATGACCGATCCCGCGCACGGTGTCGCGCGTGAGCGGGACGACCTCCTCGTCACCGAGGAGCCCGGCGTAGCCGCGCTTGATGCCGAGCACGTGCCATCCGCGATCGATCGCGGAGAGCACGGCCGCGCGGATCACGGCATTGAGACCCGGGGCGTCGCCGCCACCGGTGGAGATCGCGATCCTCACCTGTTCCGTCTCTCCTCGATGAGCGCCAACACCTCGCCCGGCCGCGGATGGCGGTCGAGCTTCGACTTCTCGAATATCGGCACGTCGTCCAACGTCACTTCGAATCGGCCACCCCGCGACGGCTCGAGGGTCACGTCGATATCGGGGTAGGTCTCACGAATCGCAGCCGCCAGACCGACGGCTCGGGGTTCGTAGTTTCAGACGGTGCAGTATTCGATGTTGATGTGCATGGGCGGTCGATGGGTTCGCTTGAAATATGCGCGGCGGGCTCCTCCCACGCACGGCGTACGCCGGATTTCATCCCATCGCGCGATGGGTGACCAGACCGCACGGGGCCATCCTCCAAGGGACCGGGATCCCATGCGCATCCGGTCCACTCTCAAGCGAAGGATTCTTTATGAACGAGAACACCCTGAAGGGCGACTGGCAGAACGTGAAGGGCAAGGTGAAAGAACAGTGGGGCAAGCTGACCGACGACGACCTCACGATCATCGACGGCAAGCGCGACCAGCTCGCCGGCAAGCTCCGCTCGCACTACGGACATGCGCAGGGCGAGTCCGAGAAGCTCATCAAGGAGTTCGAAGACTCGCTCTGAGTCACGGGGTGGTGCTGCGACATCGCGCCGTCGGGTCCTCGCGTGGATCCGGCGGCGCTCGTCGCGTCAGGCTACCACTTCATGAGATTGACCGGGACCGTCCCCGATCTCGCACGCGCCACATCGCCGGGCTCGGTCCAGAGCAGCCGCGTGCGATCGGTGGAGCGGAAGCGCACCTCGAACTTCCCGCCCCCTGGCGGCGGGTTCAACGGCACCGCGAAGTCCACGCGGAAGATGCGCTTCCCGCCGGCCGGGATCGCGCTCATCAGCGAGACGCCGAGCGCCGCGTGCATGCCGGTCGACTCGCCGAAGGGTGCGTCCCCCGCCCAGAGCCGCCCCGCTTCACCGAAGGCCGCGACCGCCAGGTCGGCGCGGGCGCTGGGGGAGTGCAGCATCCATCGCTCCTCGTAGCGTGCGACCGCGCGGGCCCCGCCGGAGTAGCGCGATCCACCGAAACCGGCGATCCCTCCTTCCGGGTCGCGGAACGAGAGCTGCATCGGCACGCTCACATCGTGCAGCGCGGACCACTCGATGCTCGCACGCCGCAGCCGGTCGTCCGACGGACGTCCATACCAGGCCGCTCGTGCGCTCGCGACGAGTCCGCTCCAGCGATTCGAGCCCTGATTGGCGTATCCTTCCGCCAGCGCGCGGACCTCGAGGAACCGCCGCTCGTCGCCGTTGCCGGCATACAGATCGGTGCTCAGCAGCACGTCGCGCCCTCTCGACGACGTGTTCAGGCTCGTCCCGGCCAGAACGCTGACCTGAAGGCCGATCCCGAGATCCTGCGTCGCGCGCAGGGCGTCGAAGCCCGTCACCGATTCGAATCGCACCTTGCGGAACCCGCCGAGCAGCGCCGGACGCGTGCTCGCGACCTTCGGGTAGCCGGTGCCGATCAGCACGCCCGGCTGATCCACGAGCCCGGTGTCGGAGCGCACCACGACCCGCGACTCCACCCGCGAGTCCTCCCCGACGATGGCGAAGCCGAGCAGACCGACCCCGGCATTGGGGTTGGGTGCACCGATCCGATGGACCCATCCCAGGATGTAGGCGGTCCGTCGCCCGAACTGCGCCACCGGGTCCCCGGTCGGTCGCGTGACGGCGAAGGCGTCGCTGCGCTCGATCACACTCGCCAGGTATCCGTCGCGCTGGAGCTCGGTCAGGAAGGGCTCGGCGAACTCCACACTCAGCGCCTCACCGAGCGGTTGGATGTGCGCATCGACGGCGAGATAGTCCGGACGTCCGAACATCCCGTACTGCGTCGCCCGGATCCCGTAGCCGTTACGATACGCGAACCCGCGCTCACCGCTCACGGCGATGCTCAGCCCAAGGCCGGCGACGTTCAGTGAACCAAGGGTCAGCGATGAGAGCGAGCCGTTGCTGACGGCCGCGCCGACGATGAACGGCAGTTCGTCGGTGGCGAAGACGACGAGTCGCACCCGCTTCGGCGCCTCGCGCACGACCGTGATGACGGCCGAGGCCAAGAACGGCTGGGCGCGGAGGAGGCGCTCCGACTCGCGGCGCGCCAGCTCGGTGCACAGCTGCCCGACCTTGATCTGCAGGTAGTCGCGGAGCACACTCGGCCGCGACGTGACATGCGGGAAGCCCGCCGCCTCGATCGTGGCCTCGTACGATTCGTTGATCACCCCCTGCGCCGACGGCGGTCGGACGCGATAGATGATCGCCGAGACCGTGTCGCCGTCGCAGCGCACGCGCACCTGCGCCGCCGTGGGCTGCGGGATCGGCGCGGGTACCGCGACCGTCTGGACCGGGACCACCTGCACAGGGATGTAGTTCACACGACTTCCGGCGCGCGCGCCGTCCCGTTGCGATCGAGCCAGTGCAGCAGCTCGGCGATACTCCCGGTGGCCAGTGCGACGGACGTGTCGGCGGCCCCATAGTAGAGATGGATCGTGTCGTTGTCGTCGGCGATCGTCGTGCCGCACGGAAAGGTCACGTACGCCACGTCGCCGCAGGTCTCGTACGGCGCTTCGGGCCCGAAGACCCACTCGTCGCCGCGCAGCAGACACTGCTCGGGATGCTCGAGGTCGAAGAGCGCGAGCCCGAGCCGATACAGCGCGCCGGCGGCGGTGTGTCGGACCCCGTGATAGATCATCAGCCACCCGCGCGGCGTCTCGATCAGCGGCGGCGAGAGGCCGACCTTGTTGGCGTCCCACCAGCCACCGCGCCGCGCCTGCAGGACGAGCTTGTGCCCGCCCCAGGCTTTCATGTCGGGCGAATAGGAGATCCACACGTGCGCCCCCGAATCGGCGATCGGGCGGTGCAGCATCGCGAAGTTGCCGTCCACGCGACGCGGCATCAGCGCGGCGTCCTTGTCGTCCGGCTGCATCACCAGCCCGTAGCGCTCGAAGTGGACGAAGTCCTCCGTCATCGCGAGCGAGACGCCGGGACCGCCCTTGCCGAACGCCGTGTACGTCACGGCGTACTTCTTCAGCTCCTCCATCCACGTGATGCGCGGATCCTCGATCCCCCACAGCTCCTCGGGGAAGTGCTTGGGATCGGAGTTCAGCGTGGGCTGGGGATCGATCGTCCATCCGGTGATGCCATCCGCCGAACGGGCCGCGCACAGATGGGAGAAACCTCGACGATCCTCGACGCGGCAGAGCAGCAGCGTGGTGCCGTCCCGCAGCCGTGTGGCCGCGGGATTGAACACCGAGTGCACCGGGTACGGCCACTGCCCCGCCGTGAGGATCGGATTGTGCTCGTGGCGCTTGAAGAGGACCTGATAGAGCGCGTTCGGCATCAGCCCACCGGTTCGAGTGAGACGGCGGCGGTCCGCATCTCGAGAAGGGCGAGCTGGAAGCTCAGCGTCGATTCCGCACCCTGATTCTGATTCACCCGATCGGCGTGGAGCGCGTCGCGGCACCCGCCGGTCGACGGGTCGTACAGTGGGGCCTGCACCTGATTCTGTCCGAGGAACCAGGTGAAGACGCGCCGGGCCTGATCGGCCCACCGGGCCTCGCCCGTGGTCCGATGCGCCTGCCAGAGCGCGCCGATCATGGCGCACGCTTCCACCGGTTGCTGATCGAACGACGCCGGCCGCGCACCGCGCCAGAAGAAACCGTTCGATCCGATCGGTGCGAAATACCCGTCCTCGGACTCCTGGATCTTCAGCAACCATTCGAGCGACATCACGCCGGTCGCGATCATCTCGGGGTGCTCCATCCACGCGCCGGACGCGATCAACGCCTGCGGCAACCGTGCGTTGCAGTACGTCACGGAGTTCTCGAACCAGGGCCAATCGGCGGCGCTCGACCGCCGGAAGAGCCCGAACAGGCGCTCCGCGAGCTCACGACCGTAGGCCTGCACCTCGCGATCCCCTTCGAACGCGCGCAGGTATTCCTCCACGCCGAGCAGCGTGAAGGCCCAGGCGCGCGGACTCCGGAAATCGATCACGACCGGCATGGCGCAGTGGAGGAGCTCGCGGGCGAGGCTCTGCCGGGCAGGGTCGTTCGATCGCCCCACCACCGTCCCGAGCGCCCAGAGCGCGCGTCCGTGACTGTCCTCGGACCCCTGTTCCTCGTACCAGTGCCGCTGATAGGTGAGGAAGTTGCGGAAGTGTCCGGTCTCGCGGTTGAGCGCATCGCTCACGAACGCCAGATATCGCGTGGAGAGCTCGCGCACGCGCGTCGGTTCCTCCGAGCCCGCATCCTCGATCAACGAGGTCAGCAACAGCGCCCGCGCGTTGTCGTCGAGGCAGTAGCCGTCGGCGTAGCGCGGCACACTGAAGGCCGCATGCTGCAGGATCCCGGTGTCATCGGTCATCGCCCGTACGTGGCGCAGGTCCACCTCGGGCAGTTCCGCGGGCCGTTCGGCGAGACTGCGCAACCGGAATGCGGAGCGCAGGCGCTGCGTCCGCTCCTCGCACGCGCGGTCGAAGCTCTCGAGATAGGCGTTCGCGACCGCGGGCCACAGCATCTGCCGCCCGTGCGCGGCCGCGCGGGTGCGGAGCGCGAGTCGTTTGGGCGCGTCGTCGAGCAACCCCTTGACCTCATGCGCGATCGCCGCCGCATCACTCCACGGCACGAGGATCCCGCGACCGTCGGCGAGCAACTCGCGCGCGTAGACGTAGGGCGTCGAGATCACCGCCTTCCCGGCTCCCATCGCGTAGGCGAGCGTCCCCGAGGTGATCTGGTCCGGGTTCACCGACGGCGTCACATAGATGTCCGCCGCCGCGAGGAACTCGGTCAGTTCCGCCTGACTCACGAACCGGTTGTGGAACACCACGCTGCGGCTCACGCCGAGCCGCTCCGCGCGCTGCTCGAGCATCTGCCGATACGACTCGCCGTGCCGTTCCTTCACATGCGGATGCGTCGCACCGAGCATGATGTAGACGGTGTCCGGATGCTCGGCGAGGATCGCGGGCAGCGCATCGATCACATGCTCGATCCCCTTGTCCGGCGACAGCAGACCGAAGGTGAGGATGACGGGACGTCCGGCGACGCCGAGCCGGTCCTTCCCCTCGCTCTCGAACGGCACGCTCGGCACGCCGTGCGGGATCAGGTCGATCTTCTCGTCCGGCACGCCGTGGACCGCCCGCAGCAGCGTGCGTCCATGCTCCGTCATCACGATGACGCGTTCGGAGATCGCGGTGATCTCGTCCATCACGCGTCGCTGCACCGGATTCGGCTCGGCGAGGATGGTGTGGAGCGTGGTGATGACCGGCATGCGCACTTCGCGCAAGAGCGTCAGCAGATGCCCCCCGCTCTTGCCGCCGAAGATCCCGTACTCATGCTGGACGCAGAGCGCGTCGATCGCATTGACGTTCAGATAATCCGCCGCACGGCGGTACGAGGCGAGATCGACCTCCGCCAGCTCGAAACGCACCCGGGGCGGATAGGCGTGGTGATATCCGGCATCGTTCATCGCCAGCACGAAGCTGTCAACCTCCGGCGCGGCGAGGGCGATCGCCTCGGCGAGATCGGTGGTGAACGTGGCGATCCCGCAGTGCCGCGGGAGATGATTGCCGAGCAGCGCCACACGCCGGAGGCGCGGGCGCTGCGAGGAGACCTGGAACATGTGGGTTGTCTGGTCGGGGCGCGATCAGCCGTTCTTGTCCATGATCTTGGCACCCGCGTCGCTGAGCTTCTCGCCCGCGGCGTGCATCTCTTTCCCGGCGGCATACGCCAGGTCCTTCGCGCCCGCCTTCGCGCCCTCGAGGGCGTGGTCCGCCTTGTCCTTCGCGGATTTGTTCATGGCGTCGAGCTTCTCGCCGATCGTCTGCTTGGGAGCGGTCATCGTGCCCTCGGGATGGGGAGTCCGTCTCGTCTGCAGTCCCGGTGGCGACGGTCGCGTCCCCGATGGCGAGCTAGATGAAGAATGAATAGGCGCGAACGACACCTTGGCGTATCGCTCGAAAGGACTACGCCTCCCTTTTCCCTCCGCCGGATGGCCCCGTGAGTGCATGGCGCGCGGCCGGTTCCGCGCACGCGGCCCACGCCGAATACTGCGCCCCGGACGGATGCAGGCCGTCCGTCGTCTCCCAGCCGTCGCGGCGCTCGCGTGAGGTCGCGGTGACGTCCACCCAGTGCGCCCCGGTGCCGCGCGTCGCCTCGTGCGCGACCTGGTTGAATGCTTCGATCTCGCGGCCGATCGCGGTGCGGTCACGATCGGCCGCGAAGGGCGTCACCCCCCAATCTGGGATCGACAGCACCACCACGCGCCGCGCCTCACCGCCGGCGAAGCGCACCGCGCGCGCGAGCAGGCTGCGGAACTCCTCGCCATAGGCCTCGAGCGGGAGCCCGCGGTACTGGTTGTTCACGCCGATCAGCAGCGTGACGAGTCCGAACGGCCCCACGAGCCCGGCTTCACGGATCCCCGCCGCGAGTTCGTCGGTCGTCCATCCCGTGCGCGCGATGATCTCGGGATCGCCGACCGCCACGCCCTCCGCACGCAGTCGGGCGGCGAGCTGCACCGGCCATCGCTCCGCGGACGCGACCCCTTCGCCGATCGTGTACGAGTCGCCGAGCGCGAGGAACCGCGTCGGGTTCCGCCTCAGACGGCGGACCTGCCGCCAACCGAACGCGATCAGCAGCAGCCCGAACAGCCCTTCGACGTACTCGAAATACGGCACCCTACTTCACCACCACCACACCGGTGACGTTGGCGAGCCGCGCGATCGTCGTGTCCTGCTTGGCCACGAGGATCCGCAACGAGTCGAGCGTACCGCGCAGCTCACCGAGCTCGTTCTTGACGGCGTTCACCTCGTCGCCGATCTCGAGCACCTGTTGCACGCGGGCCGCCTCGGATTGCGGATTGCTGCACGAGGCCGCGCCGAGCGCGAGCAGCCCCATCGCGGCCGCGACCGTGAGCCGCGACGACGGGGAACGAACCGTAGCTGTGTCGATCATGCCGGACTCCTGGGAATGGATCGGGACCCCTTGGCGCCGCAATCCCTCCGCACCATCGGCGGCGGAACGATGTCGCGGTCGCTCGCGTCGGAACGTATCTCCCGACTCCACCCTTCGGGAGGCTCCATGCGGACCATCCACCAGCCACGAGGACTCACCCTCCCCGAGCTCGCCGTCACCCTGACGGTGATCGGCATCGTCGCCGCGATCGCCGGCCCGCGACTCGCGGGGCTCACCGGACGTCTCTCCCTGCGCGCCGGTGCCTACGAGGTACGGACCGCGCTCAGCATCGCACGAGCCGCCGCCGTGCGGCGCGGGGAGTTCGTGGCGTTCGTGGGGGATGCCGCGCGCGGACGCATCCGCGTGGTGAGCGGCGCCGACACCCTCTACGCCCGCGACCTCGGCGCGCGCGGCATCGCGCTGGCGCTCACGCGCGACTCGATCACCTGGGCACCATCGGGGCAAGGGTGGGGCGCGGCGAACACGACCATCACCCTCGAGCGTCGCGGTCGGACCGACACCATCACCGTCTCGCGGCTCGGCCGCGTGCGGTGAAGGGCGACCGGTCGGTCAGGTGCCGAAGTCGTACCCCGGCACCGAGACCCGCGGGATCGCCTGCTGGATCACCCGCTCGATCGTCTTGACCATCGCGATCTCGTCGGCGCACATGAAGGTGTACGCGTCGCCCGTCGAGGCGGCACGCCCCGTGCGGCCGATGCGGTGCACGTAGTCCTCCGCCTGCTGCGGCACATCGTAGTTGATCACGTGCGTGATCCCCGAGATGTCCAACCCGCGCTGGGCGATGTCGGTGGCGACGAGCACGCGCACCTTCCCCGACTTGAAGTCCTCGAGCGCCTGCGTGCGCTGCCCCTGCGTCTTGTCGGCATGCATCGCGGTGGACTCGATCCCCGCGCCCTCCAGATGGCGCACGATCTTGTCGGCGCCATGCTTGGTGCGCGTGAAGACGAGCACCGTGTCCATCGCCTTCTGCTTGAGCAGTTCGACGAGCAGCGCGCTCTTCTTCTCCTTGGGGCACGGATAGACGTAGTGCTGCACCGTGGTGGCCGCGCCGGAGCGACGTCCCACCTGCACCACCACCGGGCGGCGCAGATACTTCCGCGCGAGCGCCTCGACCTCGGGCGGCATCGTCGCGCTGAAGAGCAGCGTCTGACGATACCCGTGCATCTGCGCCACGATCCGGTTCAGCTGCGGCGCGAACCCCATGTCGAGCATGCGGTCGGCTTCGTCGAGCACCAGCACCTCGACCTCATCGAGCACGACGTTCTGCTTCTCGAGATGGTCGAGCAGGCGTCCCGGGGTCGCGACGACCACGTCCACACCGCCGCGCAGCGCCGTGACCTGCGGCTCGTAGCCGACCCCGCCATACACCGGGATCACGTCGAGCCCCGAGTGCTTGCCGTACTTGGCGAAGCTCTCCTCCACCTGCACGCAGAGTTCGCGCGTCGGGGTGAGGATGAGCGCGCGCGTCCGATGCGGACCGCCGAGCAGACGCTCGATGATCGGGATCGTGAAGGCGGCGGTCTTCCCCGTCCCCGTCTGCGCGAGGCCGATCAGGTCGCGCCCCTTGAGCGCGAGCGGCACGGCCTGCGCCTGGATCGGGGTCGGATGCTTGTATCCGGCATCGCGGAGCGCTTCGAGCATCGGCTCGGAGAGCCCGAGATCGGCGAATGTGACAGAGACGGTCGCGGCCTCGGCGGCGGCGAGCGTGGCGCGTTCCTCTTCGGTCGGGAGCGCTGCGGGCGTTGCAGGCGTGGTCTTTTTCAAGTTGCTGAAAGCTAATCCCGAGGGAAGCCCTTCGCTGGATCCGGCGCCTCGTGCCGCCGACTCACCCCTTCAGGAAGTCCACCAGGAGCTGGTTGATCTGGTCCGGGGACTCCTCCATCACCACGTGCCCGCCCCCGTCGATCCATTCGAGTCGGGCATCGGGCATGGCCGCCACGAGTGCGGCGGTCGGGACGGGGCGGACCGTGCGGTCGCGCGTCCCGAACACCACGAGCGTCGGCACGCGACAGCGCGCCAGCACATGCGGATCGATCGGCTCCCAGGTGAACTCGCGCAACATCTGCAGCTGAGCGCGCAGCACGTCCGGGAACTGCGACGGCGCCCAGTATTCGTCGATGTCGCGTTCCGAGAACCAGCCGATCTTGCCGTACACGCGCCGCTGCACGATCTCCACGGCGCGGCGCGGGAAGAGCACCGAGAGCAGGTCGCCGGGGATCTGCGGGATGAAGGGCGCGAAGGCGCGCTCGGGGCGCACCTCACCGAAGCCCACCGAGCCGAAAAGCGCGAGCCGCTCCACCCGTCCCGCCATCGCCACTTCGAAGGCGACGCGTCCCCCCATCGACTGGGCGACCACGCGCGGCTTGTCGAGTCCGAGGGCATTGAACAGCAGCGTGAGCCGCCGGGCCTGCACGCCGAGCTCATAACTGCCACGCTCGGAGGGCGCATCACTCAACCCGTGCCCCGGAAGATCGCAGGCATAGACGCGATACCCGGCCAGCGCGAGCGCCCCGATGTTGTGGCGCCAGAGATAGGCCGTGACCGCCCAGCCGTGCACGAGCACCACCGGCGGTCCCGTCTCCGGCCCCGCCTCGACCACGCGCAGGTCGGTGCCGTCGGCCAGGGTCACACGGCGGCGGCCGATGGCCGGGTTCCCCGCGGGCCACCACTGCTCGGGTGGGAGTCGTTCGAGTGCCACGATCGCGGGGGGCGGCGACAGTGTGGCATCGGGGACGGCGGATCACCGCCGTCCCCGAGCCACCTAAATGAGGTCGACCGGCCGACCGATCAACCGCGCGATCAACCCGATCCGGAAGGTGATGTCGCACCAGCGATCATCACCGCTCTGCGCCGGCTCGAGCGGATACGCGGCCCACACCCACGGATTCGTGGTCTTGGGATTCGGCGTCCCCTTGTGCGGATGCCAGACGCCGTAGCGATCACAGTCGTCCACGAACCGGTCGTACATCTTGGTCCAGATCTCGTTGCGCTTGAGGAAGCCGAGTCGCGCCATCAGCTCGAGCCAGGCGATCGCCGCCGGCACGTCGGCCTCCACCGCGTTGCGATGCGGGAGACGATCCCCCATCACGTACAGCGGCACTGGGAGGATCTTCTTCCCGACCTGCTGCATCTGCTCCTGTCGCGGCAGCGCGCGGCAGAGCCAGCGGTAGAGCATCTCCATCCCTTCGTAGTGCTCGTTCCGGAAGAGCGGCATGTGCGCGAACATCTGCAGCGCATAGATGCTGGGCGGGAAGGCGTCAGGGCTCAGCACCTGCTGGTTGCCGACGCGGATCCACGGCTTGGCGCCGAGGGGGGAGCGGAGGAACTCCATCGTGCGCTCGAGCGTGCGACGGGCCACGCCGCGGAGGCGCGGATCGCTCTCGTAGCCGGCCTGCGCCAGCGCCGCACCGGCGGCCTCGCGGAGGGTCTGACGCAGCATCAGCCGCGCTTCCTCCTCCATCGGCTTGGCCTTGGGTCCGACGGCCGGCGCGAACTCGAACAGGAGCGCCGGATCGTCGTCTTCGGCCAGGAGCCGGAAGAGGATCTTGCGCGCCTGATAGACCGCGGGGGAATCCTTGTGCCAGCCGTATTCGAGCAGGCGGCGGAAGGCATTCACGGTGCCGACCCCTTCGACCCCCTCACCGCGGGGCGGAACGGTCAGCATGGCATGATTCCAGATCCCGTCCCCGGACTGCCGGACCGCCAGTTCGAGCGCGGGCCGGTAGGACATGGGGAGGAAGTGGAAATTCGCAGGCACCTGGTCGCCGAGCTTCGCTACCTCAATGATGGCGCGATACTGTATCGGTGCTGACGCGTTCGCCATCAACCACGTGATGGGAAAGCGCACCGGCCCCGGCGGTGGTGGCGGGGGTGCGAAGACAGGAACTGTTGGTGTGATCGGTGCAGTCAATTCTGGACGCCCCGTGCTAAACCATTGTCAGACAACAGGATATGGCAAAGACCCCGACAAGCGGAGGACCCCGACTCGGAAGGATACCACTTTTCGGCGTTTCCGCTAGGGTCCAGAACGCTCTACAAGCTTGAATGGTTCGGTGTCACCACCCATCTTCGGACCATATGAAAGGGGAGTTCGTCGACGTCCGAGGCGTTCGGCTCTACTATTTCGCGGCCGGAACCCGCGGAGCAGGCGAGCCGATCGTCCTCGTTCACGGGTTCCCCGCCTCGTCGCTCCTCTGGAAGGACGTCGTCCCCTTCCTCCCCGCCGGCCACCGGATCGTGGTGCTCGATCTGCTCGGCTTCGGCCGGAGTGATCGCCCCGGGCAGTCCGCCCTCACCGCCGACGCGCACGCCGACCGACTGCTCGCGTTGCTCGATGACCTCTGCATCGATCGCGCCTGCCTGGTGGGACATGGGATGGGCGGGGCCGTGGTCCAGTCGCTGGCCATCCACCATCCGGAGCGCGTCTCACGGCTCGCACTCCTCGATTCCACCGCCTTCACCTACTGGCCACGCGGCGCCGCCTCGCTCGCGCGCCACGTGGCCGGCACGCCGCTGGCACGGCTCCTCGGCGCCTCGCTCCTCGCCGGGCTCGCCAACCTCTCGCTGCTCGAGGGCTTCGCCGTGCGCGAGGACGGGCGGCGGTCCGTGGATCAGTTCCTGCGCGCCTTCACCACGCGACTCGGCGTCGATGCGCTGGTCGCGCAGCTGCGCGCGATGCGCGACACGACCGTCGCCGCGACCTCCGCGCGACTCGCCGAACTGCGCATCCCGGTCGCGATCCTCTGGGGCGAGCGCGACCCCTGGCTCCCGGTGAAGCTCGGCGAACAGCTGCGCGATGCCATCCCCGGCGCCACGCTGGAAGTGCTCCCCGACGCGCGGCACTTCACCCCCGAGGACGACCCCGAGCGCGTGGCCCGCGCCATCACCTCGCTGCTGCAGCGCTGAACCGCGCCGCGCGCGACGCCTAGAGCTTCCGCACCTCGTCCGCGGCCTCGATGGCCCGGCCGATGTCGCGCGAGAGCGCCCGCGCCTCCTGCGTCGCCCCGGTGCTGGACTCCAGGCGCGTGTCGAGTCCGTTGCTCCGCAGCTTCAGGAGGTCGAGCCGCATGGTCTGCAGCACGGTGCTCGCACTCTCCAACTGCGACCGCACCGTGTCGCGCTTGGTGACGAGGTCGCGCAGCGTGGCGAGCTGACGCTCGAGCAACTCGAGCATCCGTTCCCGCGACGACGAGCCGTCGTTCGTGCTCCGGGCCTCGGCGATCCGATGCTCCAGCTTCTCGATCGCGAAGGGGGAGGCGTCGGTCTCGAGCTGATGCAGCGACGCGCTGAGCGAGAAGATGCGCTGCACGAGCGCGTCGACCGTCGGCTGCACCTCGTTCGGGAGGAGCTGTCGTTCGGCTTCCGGGAGTCGGGCGAGCACATCGCGGATCTCGGCACGCGCTTCGGCCGCGTCGCGCACCGTGCCGCCGACGGGTCCGTTGAGCACCTCGTCGCTCACCCCGCTCGTGTCGGGGCGCGTGGACGGCAGCGCAGCGGCTCCGCGCTTCCCCGCGACGCCACGCACCGTCGCGCCGGCGCCGCCGCCCCCGACGGCTTCGCCGCCGAGCGCGTTCAGCGGCTGTCGCCGGAAGAGCTGGGTGATCGGGATCCCGTCGATGATCAGGTTCGCCGCGCGTCGTGCCACGCCGATCGCCAGGAAGAGCGTGGGGATGATGAACCACGGCGCCCGGTCGTTCGTGACCATGTTGATCGTGAACAGGATCCCGGCGGTCATCATGCTCCCTACGGCCTTCCGCTGGAACTGCCGGATGCGATCCTCCGGCGTCGCGAGTACCTCATCGCGCTCGATCGCGCGCCGCGCCTCGCGGGACCCGACCCGCAACTCGGCGCGCACCTCGCGCGCCATGCGACGCGCATCGCGCCCCACCGCGAGCGCGGACCGTCCGTAGTCCCGCTCCTCGCGCAGTTGCTCGCGGCGCGCCGCCTTGTAGTCCTCGGCCTGCTGCTTCCAGAGCTGCTTCATCTCGAAATAGCTCGGCGACCGCTCCGAGGCCGGGTCTCGTGGTGCCGAGGCTCGGGGTGGCACGTCCACGTGATCGAGCCCGGCCGTCGGTGGATGCGAGCGCGAAGCGCGTCCCACCACGGCGTCCTCGGCGAGCGCGTCGCGGAAGGCCAGCGCATCCGGCCAGCGATCCTGCTTCCCCTTGCTCATCGCCTTCTCGATGGCGTTCACGAGATTCGCGGGGAGGTCCGGGCGCACCTCGTGCAGCGGGCGCGGCTGCTCGCTGATGTGTTTCATGAGCATCGCCGGCGTGTTCCCCGCACTGAAGGGGAGCGATCCGGCGAGCATCTGATAGCCCACGACGCCGAGCGAGTAGATGTCGGAACGTCCGTCGATCTCGCGCTCGCCCATGGCCTGTTCGGGGCTCATGTACGCGGGGGTGCCGACGGCGATCCCGGTGACGGTGAGCCGTCCGTCCCCTTCGGCCGCCCGCGCGATCCCGAAGTCGGAGACGCGCGAATGCCCGGTGGCCCGTTCGATCAGGATGTTGTCCGGCTTCACGTCGCGATGCACGAGCCCGTTGGCATGCGCGTAGGCGAGCGCCTCCGCCACCTCGCGCAGGATGCGGCGCACCGTGGCGATGTCGGGGTGCGGGTCGCGCGCGAGCTGCTGCGCGAGCGTCTCCCCTTCGACGAGCCCCATCGCGAAGTAGACGACCCCCTCGTGCTCGTCCACGGCGAAGATCGGGACGATGTTCGGATGCGAGAGCTGCGCCGCCATCTGCGCCTCGCGCAGGAAGCGCGACTTCACATCCTCGCGGAAGGCGAGTTCGGGCGGGAGCACCTTGAGCGCGACCTTTCGGCGCAGCCGCACGTCGAGCGCGCGGTACACCACGGCCATGCCGCCGCGGCCGATCTCGGCCTCGACCGTGAAGAGCGCTCCGACCGCCTTCTCGACGCGTTCGCGCAGCGCCTGCTGCTCGCGTTCGTTCACCGGCGGCTCGAGTCGGCGCGCGGAGCGCCGGAGGTCCTCGGGTTCAGGCGATTGAGTTCATCGGCCACGTACACCGCGTTGTCGACGTCCTTCGCCAGGGCGAGCGCCTGTTCGGCGACCGAGGTCACCTGCTGCCACGAGCGTGCGCCGGTGGAGAGGCGCAACACATCGAGCTTCATGTTCTGCAGCGCCACGGCGAGGGTGTCGAGCTTGCCCACGAGTTCGTCGCGACGCCCGTCGAGCTGCGCGAGCGTGCGGCGCTGCCGCTTGAGCGTGGCGAGGCGGCGCACGCGCTCCTCGCTCGCGTTGCGGTCGAGCGGGTTGGCCTGCGACTCGAGCAGGGTGATCTCCTTCTCGAGCGCCTGGAGCGAACGGCCGTCGGATGCGCGGTCGAGGTCGCCGAGCGCGGCCGCGACCTCGAGGATCGACTGCGACAGGCGTTCAGCGGCGTTCGGCACCTCGCGTACGCGGTCGCGCTCCTTGGTCGGCATCTGCGCGATCAACCGCGCGATCTCGTCGCGGTCGGTGATCGCCTGCCGTGCCACGCCGGCGTGCGGCCCGGACGCGAGCGCCGCGCTCTCGCGCGAGGTGATGGCGCGCTGCTGCGACTCGCCCGCGGGCTCGAAGAGCCCCGGCTTGCCGAGCTGCAGGCGCTGCCGCTCGCGGACGCGGGCCCGCTTGGCCGGGTTCCACATCGCCTGCACGTCCTCGAGGCGCTCGCTCATCACATCGAGGAACAGTCGATCGCGCGGCTCCTTGAACACATCGTGCCAGTCGTAGCCGTCGCTCCAGAGGCGTGCGTACTTGTAGGCCAGGTAGACGCCGTACAGGCCGACCACGCCGACGAAGTTCGGCCCGCCGAAGAGCCGGATGATGACCGAGGCGGCCCCCACGAAGAGGAACGGACCCATCTTCTTGCGGAACGCCTGCACCTCGGGGCGATACCAGCGGTCCATCTCCGCCGCGCCCGGGGTGTAGCCCGTGGTCAGATAGCTGTCGGTGCTGCCGTAGCCGGCGGTGGACTGCCCGTACGACGGCGACGCGACCGGCGGTGCCGAGGGGCGCGGCGCGGGGAGGCTCGGCACGTCGCCGCTGTCGAGCGCGGTCACGAAAGCGCCCGCGCTCGGGAACCGGTCCTCCGGGCTCTTCTCGAGGCAGAGCATCACCGCCCGCGCCAGATCGGGCGGGATGTTCGCGCGACGCTGATCGATCGACACCGGGCGCTCGCTCAGATGCTTCACGAGCAGCGCCGGGGTGTTGGTGGCGGTGAACGGCAGATCGCCGCAGAGCATCTGGTACGCCACCACGCCGAGCGAGTAGAGATCGCTGCGGCCGTCCACGTCGCGGTCGCCGGCGCTCTGCTCGGGGCTCATGAAGGCGGGCGTGCCGATGGCGATCCCGGTAGCGGTCAGTCGGGCGTCGCCACCATCGGTGATGGCGCGGGCGATGCCGAAGTCGGTGACCATCGGACGGCCGTTGGGGCCGTCGAGGAGGATGTTGTCGGGCTTGATGTCGCGGTGCACCACGCCGTGCGCGTGGGCGTAGGCGAGAGCGTCGCCCACGTCGCGCAGCACGCGGCGGACTTCGGTGGGATCCATCGGCCCGCGATCATGGATGCGCTTGGCGAGGTTGTCGCCGTCCACGAACGCCATGACGAAGTAGACGAGCCCGTCCTTCTCGTCGACGCTGTAGATGGGGACGATGCACGGATGCGAGAGCCCGGCGGCCGTCTCGGCCTCGCGCAGGAAGCGGGAGCGGATCTCGGAGCGGAAGGCGAGCTCCGGCGGCAACAGCTTGATGGCGACCGGGCGCTTCAGCCGCTTGTCCTTGGCCCGATAGACAATGCCCATTCCCCCGCGCCCGATCTCGCGGTCCAGCTCATAGGTGGCTTCGAGGGTCCGCGCCACATGGGAGCGAAGCTCGGAGTCGGACTGCGTGATCTTCGGGTCTTCCACTGGTTCCGGGTGGGGAGAGGGCAGACGGCAAGCATAGCACTACAGACAACGCGGAGGAAGGTCAGTCCCTCTCGTTACACAGCCCCCGGGGGTCCCGGGGCGGCCGGCGGGGACTGCCACCCCCGTCCAACCTGACAGTCCCTACGTCATGAAGGCACACAAAAGTTGCAAACCCCGCCTTTATGTCGTAACTCAGAGTGGCCCGGGGTTTGCAAGAAATCTGCCTATTCCCGGGCCTCGGTAGGTACCCGGCCCACTTCCGCCGGTTTCGGCATGAAGGAGAAGTCTTTCCGATGAGCACTCGTCAGACGTTGCCAGTCCTCCCGCTCCGCGGGACGGTGATCTTCCCCGGGTTGACCGCGCCCATCGCGGCCGGCCGCCCGGGCACACTCCGCGCCATCGAGGCCGCCCTGAAGGGCGACCGGCTGGTGTTCGCCGTGGCGCAGCGTGACAACACGGAGGAACCGACCGCGGACATCCTCTACTCGATGGGCGTCATCGCCCGGATCGGGCAGGTCCAGCGTGGACTCGGCGGCGTCCAGCTCCTCCTCCAGGGCGAGCAGCGGGCCACCGCCCTCCAGTTCACCCAGGGGGATGGCTACCTCTCGGCGGTCGTCATGGACACCGAGGAGATGTCCCCGCTGGACGAGAAGGACGCCGCCTTCGAGGCGCTCCACAAGGAGATCCGCGAACGGGCCGCCGAACTGGGCGAGCGCCGCGGGCTCCCGGAGGAGGTCGTGCACCAGGTGCTCGACTCCGTGACCGAGCCGGGGAAGTTCGCCGACCTCGTGGCCGGCTACATCGAACTGACGGTGGCCGAGAAGCAGGGGCTGCTCGAGACCCTCTCGGTCGAGGAGCGCCTCCGCCGCGTCCTCGTGCATGTCCAGCGCCAGATCTCGCTCCTGGAAGCGCAGGAGGAGATCAAGTCGCAGGTGCAGGAGGAGCTCGGCGAGCGCCAGCGCGAGATGTTCCTGCGCGAGCAGATCAAGGCCATCCAGAAGGAGCTCGGCGACGACGACCAGAACAAGGAGATCGCCGAACTCCGTGACAAGCTGAACAAGCTCGAGCTCCCCAAGCAGGCGCGGATCGAGGTCGAGCGCGAGCTCGGCCGCCTCGAGCGCTCGGGGCGCGAGTCCATGGAAGCGCAGGTCATCCGCACCTATCTGGAGTGGATGGCGGAGCTGCCGTGGAACAAGCGGAGCGACGACCAGCTCGACCTCTCGCACGCCATCACGGTGCTCGACGAGGACCACTACGGACTGAAGGACGTGAAGGACCGCGTGCTTGAGTTCCTGGCGGTCCGCCAGCTCCGGGCGCAGCAGATGGCGGAGGAGATCGCGACGACGGGGGAGTTCCCCGCCGCCAAGTTCCGCGCCACCAAGGAGACCGCGACCCCGAACCTGAACCGGGCCGACGACGAGTCGCGGGCGATCACCGACACGCGCGAAGCCAAGAGCCGCGCGATGGCCAAGGGGCCGATCCTGCTCTTCGTGGGTCCCCCGGGCGTGGGCAAGACGTCCATCGCCAAGTCGATCGCGCGCTCGCTCGGACGTGAGTACGTGCGCGTGGCGCTGGGTGGTGCACGCGACGAAGCCGATATCCGTGGCCACCGCCGGACCTACGTCGGGGCCATGCCGGGGCGCATCATCCAGGGGATGAAGCAGGCGGGGACCAAGAACCCCGTCTTCCTGCTCGACGAAGTCGACAAGCTCGGCGTCAGCTTCCAGGGCGATCCCTCGAGCGCGCTGCTCGAGGTGCTCGACCCGGCGCAGAACGACAGCTTCACCGATCATTACCTCGGCGTGCCGTTCGACCTGAGCGAGGTGATCTTCATCGCCACGGCGAACTTCATCCAGAACATCCCCGGTCCGCTGCTCGACCGCATGGAGGTCGTGGACTTCGCCGGCTACACCGAGCGTGAGAAGTCGGAGATCGCCAAGAAGTACCTCATCCCGCGCCAGCTCGAGGACTCGGGATTGGGCGAGAAGAAGGTGGTCTTCTCCGACGAAGCGGTGGCGAGCCTGGTGTCGAACTACACCCGCGAGAGCGGCGTGCGTCAGCTCGAGCGCGAGATCGGTGCGGTGACCCGCAAGGTCGCCCGTCGGATCGCGAGCAAGAGCGAGCACACCGGGATCGAGGACGGGGTGATCACCGCCGAGGAAGTGCGCGAGCTGCTCGGTCGCCCGAAGGTGCGTCCGGAGAAGGCCAACACGAACCACGAGATCGGGATCGCCACCGGCATGTACTACACGCCGATGGGGGGCGACATCATGTTCGTCGAGGCGAGCACGCGCCGTCTCGAAGCACCGATCTCGACCGACGGCACCGCGAGCACGGGGAGTGGCGGTGGCCCGGTCGCGCTGATCCTCACCGGTCAGCTGGGCGACGTGATGAAGGAGTCGGCGCGCGCGGCCTTCACCTACGTGACGAACAACGCGGCGCGACTCGGGATCCCGCGTTCGCGGCTCGGAGCGGTGGAGACGCATATCCACGTGCCGCAGGGAGCCATCCCGAAGGACGGCCCGTCGGCCGGCGTGGCGATCGCCACGGCGCTCGCGAGCGAGATGAGTGGGCGTCCGGTGCGGAAGGATCTCGCCATGACGGGGGAGATCACGCTGCGCGGTCGGGTGCTCCCCATCGGCGGGGTGAAGGAGAAGGTGCTCGGCGCGCTGCGGGCCGGCATCAAGACCATCGTGCTGCCGAAGGAGAACGAGGCGGATCTCGAGGACGTGCCGGAAGAGGCGAAGAAGCAGCTCACCTTCCATCTGGCGGAGACGCTCGAGGATGTGCTGAAGCTGGCGCTCGTGCCGGAGGCGGAGACCGAGCCGCAGCTGCAGGTGGTCTGAGCGGTACGG
>CAZAGK010000061.1:0-22138 GCA_964484775.1 uncultured Gemmatimonas sp.
CCATCGCTCTTGGACACCCGCTGGGGATGAGCGGCGCGCGACTCGCACTGACCGCCACCACGGAGCTCCACGAACGCGGCGCGCGCTACGCGCTGTGTACGATGTGCATCGGCGTGGGGCAGGGCTTCGCCATGATCATCGAGCGCGTCTGATGATCTGTGCCTTCGACGGCTTCATCCCGGTGGTGCACGAGTCGGCGTTCGTCCATCCGAACGCCACCGTCACCGGGAATGTGATCATCGGTCGCGACGTGTACGTCGGTCCCGGCGCTGCGATCCGCGGCGACTGGGGCGGGATCGTGATCGAGGACGGGTGCAACGTGCAGGAGAACTGCACCATCCACATGTTCCCCGGCGTCACGGTGGTGCTCGAGAAGGCGGCGCACATCGGGCACGGCGCGATCGTCCACGGCGCGCATATCGGAGCGAACGCCCTGATCGGGATGAACGCCGTCATCATGGACAACGCGGTGATCGGGAGCGGGTGCATCGTCGGGGCGCTCTGTTTCGTCCCCGCGAACATGAAGATCCCGGATCGGGTGGTCGTCGTCGGGAATCCGGCGAAGATCGTCAAGGAAGTGAGCGACGACATGCTCGCCTGGAAGTCCGAAGGGACGGCGCTCTACCAGCGTCTCCCCGCGGCGATGCACGGCAGCTGGCACGAGGTCGAGCCGCTGCACGAGATCCCCGCCGATCGCCCCACCCAGTCGGCGATGCTCAAGAGCTGGGACCAGATCAAATCCAACAAGGACTCATGACCCGACTTCAGAACTACGTCCTCGACCAGTGGGTCACCGGCACCGGGAACGGCACGCCGCTGATCCACGCCGTGACCGGTGAGACCATCGGCGAGGCCTCGAGCGGAGGGCTCGACTTCCGCCTGATGGCCGAGCATGCGCGGAAGGTCGGCGGCCCCGCGTTGCGGAAGATGACCTTCCACGAGCGCGCCCGCATGCTCAAGGCGCTCGCGCAGCATCTCATGGCGCACAAGGAGGAGTTCTACGCCCTCTCCGCCGCCACCGGCGCCACGCGTCAGGACAGCTGGGTCGACATCGAGGGCGGGATCGGCACCTTCTTCACGTACGCGAGCCGCGGTCGTCGCGAGTTCCCGAACGAGACCTTCTATGTGGACGGCCCGCTCGAGCCGCTGAGCAAGGGCGGTACCTTCGTCGCGCGCCACATCTGCGTCCCCCTCGAAGGGGTCGCGGTGCACATCAACGCCTTCAACTTCCCATGCTGGGGGATGCTCGAGAAGCTCGCGTCGAGCTTCCTCGCCGGCGTCCCCGCGATCGTGAAGCCAGCGACCGTCACCTCGTATCTGACCGAGGCGATGGTCCGCTCGATGATCGACTCGGGGCTGCTCCCCAAGGGCGCGCTCCAGCTCATCTGCGGGAGCGCGGGGGATCTGCTCAGCCATCTCTCCGAGCAGGACGTCGTCGCCTTCACCGGCAGCGCGGCCACGGGGCAGATGCTCAAGGAGGGGAAGAACATCGTCGCCAACTCGATCCGCTTCAACATGGAAGCGGATTCGCTCAACTGCTCGATCCTCGGCCCCGACGCACTGCCCGGCACCGAGGAGTTCGACCTGTTCATCAAGGAGGTCGTCCGCGAGATGACCACCAAGGCGGGGCAGAAGTGCACCGCCATCCGCCGCACGATCGTCCCGCGCGGGAGCGAGGACGCGGTGATCGCCGCGTTGAGCGCGCGACTGGCCAAGACCACGATCGGCAATCCGGCGGTCGACGGCGTCCGCATGGGACCGCTCGCCAGCCGTGCCCAGGTGCGCGACGTCGGCGCGGCCGCACAGCAGATCCGTGCGGCTTCCGAGCTCGTCTTCGGTGGGGATCCGGACTTCGAGGTCGTCGGCGCCGATCGCACCGCCGGATCGTTCTTCGCCCCGATGCTCATGGCGTGCGCCGAGCCGTTCAAGCACCACGAGCCGCACGACATCGAGGCGTTCGGTCCGGTGAACACGGTGATGCCGTACGCCAATGTGGACGAGGCCATCGAGCTCGCCCGCCTCGGCCGCGGCTCGCTCTGCGGTTCGCTCTTCACCGCCGACGCCGCCGTCGCACGGCAGGTCGTGCTCGGCGTCGCCCCGTGGCACGGCCGCCTGATGGTGCTCGATCGCACGAGCGCCAAGGAGAGCACCGGACACGGCTCGCCGATGCCCACCCTGGTCCATGGCGGTCCCGGACGCGCCGGCGGCGGCGAGGAACTCGGCGGCGGCCGCAGCGTGATGCACTACATGCAGCGCACCGCGGTGCAGGGAAGCCCGAGCGTCATCGCCGCGATCACCCGCGAATGGGTGAAGGGCGCGGCGGAGACGACCCACGCGGTGCACCCCTTCCGCGAGTACTTCGAGGAGCTCGCAGTGGGTGAGACCCTCGTCACCAAGAGCCGCACGATCACGCTCGACGATGTGGTGAACTTCGCCAACCTCTCCGGCGACAAGTTCTACGCCCACATGGACGACGAGGCGGCCAAATCCAACGGGATCTTCACCGGGCGCGTGGCGCACGGCTACTTCATCGTCTCGGCCGCCGCCGGGCTCTTCGTGGACCCCGAACTCGGCCCCGTGCTCGCCAACTACGGGCTCGAGAACCTACGCTTCGTGAAGCCGGTGTACCCGGGGGACACGATCCACGTGCGGCTCACCGTCAAGCAGAAGACCGCGAAGGAGACCCTCCCCGACGGGATCCCGCAGGGCGTCGTGGCCTGGGACGTGGATGTGCGCAACCAGGACGACGAATCGGTGGCACTCTACACGATCCTCACCCTCGTCCGACGCAAGCACGGCTGACCGCACCGCACCCGCACCGATACGAAGGGGGCGGCGCCGAATCCGGCACCGCCCCCTTCGTTCGTGATGTCCCGCCCGCCTTACTTGACCGTGAACTTGGTGGAGGCGATCACCTTGTCGGCGTGCGTGCAGTCGATCGTATAGGTGCCGCTCGCCCACCCGCCCGGATCGGCGAACCCGTTGCCGGTCGCCTTGATCGAGGTGTACGACTCCGCCTTCGGCGCGACCACGAGGGCGTCGGTGTACATCACCTTGCCGGTATCGACGTGCTTCCAGACGCAGGAGACGTTCTCCGACGCCTTGCCGTCCGGGGGCGGGAAGAGGAGCTGAAGCTCCATGCCGATCATCCGGGTCTTGTCGGCGATGAAAACATCCGTGTAGCTGCGTTCCATGAGCGGCACGATCTGCGGGCCGGTCCCGAAGGTGCGTAGCGTCAGCACCCTGGCCTTCAGGCTCGGGATGTCGCTCCCGACCGCCCCGGAGGTGAACACACTGAACGGCCCTCGGAGCACCGTCTTGATGCCGTAGTCGCAGAACACTGCGTAGGAGCCGTTCTTCCAGTTGTCGTAGTCGTCCTTGCCGAACTGGATGTAGGCCTCCCACTCCGAGGCGCCGGTGACCGGGGTGCCGTCGATCTCACCGAAGGCGAGGGTGCCGCCCTCCTTGTCGTACTTGCACTGCAGCTTGAGCGGCGGCGCGGCCGGCGCGGGCTGGGCGCTCACGAAGGTGATGCGGGAGCAGACGAAGCGGGTGAGCCGCGAGTCGAACTTGTCCGCCGAGGGCCCGAGGTAGCGCTCTGGAGTGGAGGAGAGCACCGGACACTCGAAGAAGTCCATGGAGGCTTTGACCGCTCCGAGCCCCCCGACTTCGATGGTGGCCGACGAAGGGATGGCCATCAGGGCGGCGTTCTTGGCGGCCTGAGCCGCCTGGGCGGCGTTCGCCGCCGTGCTGGGCGATGCCGATCGGGTGCGGGCCGGCTCCGGCGCTGGGGCCTGCGTCTGGGACATCGGCTGAACGGGGGGGACTGGCACCGGCGCCGCGCCCGCTGCCCCGGCAGCCCCAGCGGCCCCGGAGACGGCGGCTCCGCCCAACGCCGCGGCCGCGCCCGCCAACCCGGCACCAGAAGGCGCCGCGGTGCTGGGACCCGGCCCGGCGGGCTGCGACGAGCTGTTGGCCGAGGTCGGCGACGCATCACCCACGAGACAGGCGCGCCCGAGCTTCATCACCAGCTCGGCGCTTCCGCCGGCGCTCCGCAGGTCGGACCCGTCGGACGCCCCGATCGGCTTGGCCAGGCAACCGGAGTTGACGATCGCCAGGATCTTCTCGTCGGCGACGCCGTTCCGGAGCATCTCGGCGAGCATCTGAGGAGTGTACCCCGGGCGCTGTGCCTGGGCGGGGGTGGCCACGGCGGCCATCGACGCGACAAGCGACAGGGTCAGGGCCGAGCAACGAGACAACGCCATATGCGGCTCATTTGAAAGTGGGGGCTTCCAGAACCCACAATAAATGCACGCATCGGCTCCCCCGCGCCAGTGATGCAGGGCACTTTCGTGTGTCGATCTGCCGGCGTTGGAAGGCGAGGATCAGGCCCGCGTCGGGTTGCTCTGGCTGTCATATTGTCATGTCCGGTCCCTGAGTCGGGCCAGGCGAGGCTGGCAGCAGGGGAGGGCACTCCACCTCCCTCCGGCGCGATCGGGGACGTTCGTCGCCACTCCGAATCGCCCCGGAGGCGCGGTCAGATCCGTGGCCGACCCTGGGTTCGACGATCCCGAGCGGGCCGGCGCCAGCCGATCATGCGGAGCGACCGGAGCAAAATATGGCAGGAAAGCGCTTCGACGAAGCTTTTCCTTGCCAGATTGTGGATTTGCATACGTATGCAACAAAATGGTTGAGTTGCATACATGTAACATTATGCACATAGCCTTGTTACGGCATATGCATGAAGTGAACTCTGCGGAGTATTTGCTGTGTGGATATGCATTTTGCGACTGCATATCGGACTGCATACGGCGGGGGCGTCCTCTGGCGTCACAAATCTGCTTGTGAACAACACGCCGATCGTCGCTCGCTCACGCCTCCTGCCACCCACCCCGACCAGCCCTGTCCTTCGAGCCTTTAGCGGCCGCCCAACAGTTCGTGCCTTCGCGGCCTATCGTGAGGTGAGCGACGAAGTCCCGACCACCGGACGAGGACAGCTGGTCGATCCGGCGCGCCAGCCTGGGGCTTCATCAGAAGGACTGCCAATAGGGCGTTTCGTCACGGCACGCAAAAAGGGGCCGGCTCGAGAGCCGACCCCTTCGAAATCTTGTTGCACCACCCGCGGAAACTCCGCCCGGTGGAAGATGCGCTGGCTTACGCCTGAACGCCCTTCTTGACCTTCATCGCGTCCTGGACCCACGTCAGCGGGATCAGGAAGAGCGGGGTCAGGAAGATTCCGAGCAGCGTGTTGATCCAGATCAGGGCGGCGTAGAACGCTCCCATCCCGAGTCCGGCGATCAAGGTGCCCAGCGGTCCGCCAAAGCTATGTTCCACGAGTCGTCCTCTGTGATGAACGGTGCGGCTACTATCTTAGCACAATGTCGTCTGATATGGAAGCGCTCTTCCGCGAACACCCGGTCGGCCGTGCCCTGCTCGAGGCGCGTGCCGCGACCTCGGCGCGCTGGCTCCTCGCGGTCTCGGGGGGGCGCGACTCCATGGTCCTGCTCGACGCCGCCGTCCGATCGGGAGCTCCGGTGGCGGCCGTGGCGACCTTCGACCATGGCACCGGTGCCGCGGCTCGGAGGGCGGTCGCCCTGGTGGAACGGCGGGCCGAACAGCTCGGCCTCCCCTCGGTCTCGGGGAGTCGAGTCGCCTCTCCGGACGACTCGGAGGCCACGTGGCGGACCGCCCGGCGAGCCTTCTTGGCGGGCTGGGCCGCCGAGTTCCGGGCCCGGATCGTGACCGCCCACAGCCGCGACGACCAGATCGAGACGGTCGCCATCCGGATCCTCCGCGGATCGGGGGTCCGCGGACTGGCCGGGATGCTCGTCGATTCCGGGCCACTCCGCCCCTTGCTCGACGTTTCGAGGGCTCAGATCGCCTCCTACGCGCACGATTTCGGGGTGAAGTGGGTCGAGGATCCCTCGAACGTCGGCCGGGACTACCTCCGGAACCGGGTCCGCCACGACCTGCTCCCCGCCTTCGAGCGGGTCCGCCCAGGTTTCGCCGCCGAGCTCGAGTCGATCGCGCGGCGGGCCGCCGACTGGAGATCCGGGGTGGAAGCGGTGGTGGACCGCCTCGAGCCCGTCGCGGCCGAGGGGGCATTGGTCGTGAAGCGCGCCGCGCTCGCCCCCTTCGACCACGCCGGACTCGCCGTCCTCTGGCCCGCCCTGGGGGCGCGGATCGGGATCACCTTCGACCGCCGTGGAACGGAACGGCTTGCGCTGTTTACCACTTCGGTGGGGGACGGGGGCAGCATTCCCCTGTCCGGCGGGGCGACGGTGGAGCGCACCAGGTCGACATTCGTGATGCGCCCACCCCGGCCTGTCACGCTACTATATTAGGAACAATGACCGCTGACCAACGCGCCGACGCCACGTCGCTCGCGCCGGCTGAGCACCACGACTCCCGCCTGCTGGGCAGGGCGGTGAAGCGCATCGCCTATGACCGTGAGGCGATCGCGACTCGTGTGCGTCAGATGGGCGCCGAGATCACTGCCGCGTACCCGGAGGGTGACCTCCTGGTGCTCGGACTCCTGAAGGGAAGCTTCGTCTTTCTGGCCGATCTGGTGCGCGAGATCCAGCGCCCCCTCCACGTCGATTTCCTCGTCGCATCGAGCTACGGCGACGGAACCGTCTCCAGCGGGAACGTCCGGTTGGTGTATGATCCGGAAACAAAACTGGAGGGGAAGCACATTCTATTGGTAGAGGACATCGTCGATACCGGTCGGACGTTGAGCAAGCTGATGCAGCTGCTCTCGGCCCGGAATCCGGCGTCGATCGAGATCTGCGCGTTGCTGCACAAGCACATTGCCACGGAACTGCATCATCCGACGAAGTTCATCGGCTTCGACGCTCCCAACGAATTCCTGGTCGGGTACGGCCTCGACCACGCGGAAAATTTCCGACATCTGCCGTACGTCGCCAGCCTGCAGTAAGGCTGGATAGGGATCAATGTCCAACTCTCCGCAGAAACCTCCTCGCAGCTGGGGCGGCACGTCCAAGACCATCGCGTTCTGGGTGCTCGTGCTCCTGGTCCCGGTCGCGTTCATCCAGTTCACGAGTGCGCGCAACGACGCGCGGGTCGAGCTGAATGTCTCGCAGTACGAGCAGCAGCTCGAGGCCAACAACGTCTCGGCCATCAACATCGCCGCCGATCGCCATGTGAACGGCGATTTCCGGCAGAAGGTGGCGGTCGAAGGGCGTTCGGCCAAGAAGTTCCACGTGCTGCTCCCCGGTCCGCTCACCGAGAAGGACCGCGATCAGCTGCGCGCCAACAAGGTCGTCGTCACCGCCAGCGAAGCGGGGCAGAGCTTCGGCTCGATGCTCGTCGCTTGGTTGCCGGTGATCATGATCATCGCGATCTGGATCTTCATCTTCCGTCAGATGCAGGCCGGCGGCAACAAGGCCTTCTCCTTCGGGAAGTCCAAGGCCAAGCTGCTCTCCGGCGACACGCCGAAGATCACCTTCGCCGACGTGGCCGGCTGCGACGAGGCGAAGGTCGAGCTGCAGGAGATCATCGAGTTCCTGAAGGATCCGCAGAAGTTCACCAAGCTCGGCGGTCGTCTGCCGAAGGGTGCGCTCCTGGTCGGTCCTCCGGGCACCGGCAAGACGCTGCTCGCCAAGGCCGTCGCGGGCGAGGCGGGGCGTCCCTTCTTCTCGATGTCGGGGTCCGACTTCGTCGAGATGTTCGTGGGCGTCGGCGCGAGCCGCGTGCGCGATCTCTTCGAGCAGGGGAAGGCGAGCGCGCCGTGCATCATCTTCATCGACGAGATCGACGCCGTCGGTCGTCATCGCGGTGCCGGACTCGGCGGCGGACATGACGAACGCGAGCAGACGCTCAACCAGCTGCTCGTCGAGATGGACGGCTTCGAGTCGAACGACGGCGTGATCCTCATCGCCGCCACGAACCGTCCCGACGTGCTCGATCCCGCGCTGCTGCGCCCGGGCCGCTTCGATCGCCAGATCGTGGTCGATGCCCCGGACTTCCGTGGCCGCGAAGGGATCCTCAAGGTGCATCTCCGCAACAAGCCGATCGCCGAGGACGTGGATGTCATCGCGATCGCCAAGGGAACGCCCGGCATGGCCGGCGCCGACCTCGCGAATCTCGTGAACGAAGGCGCGCTGCTCGCTGCGCGCCGCAATCACGACAAGATCTACATGGTCGATTTCGAGGACGCGAAGGACAAGGTCATGCTCGGCACCGAGCGCAAGTCGCTCGTGATGAAGGAGGAGGAGCGTCGCCTCACCGCATATCACGAGGGTGGGCACGCCGTCTGCGCGATGATGGTCAAGGGGAACGATCCGCTGCACAAGGTCACCATCGTGCCGCGCGGTCGCGCCCTCGGTCTCGCCTTCACGCTGCCGGAGGATGATCGCGTGAGCGTCACGCGCGAGCAGCTCGAGGCGCGTCTCGTGATGGCCTACGGTGGGCGCGTCGCCGAGGAGCTCGTGTTCGGCCACGATCATGTGACCACCGGTGCGAGCGGCGACATCCAGCAGGCGACGAGCATCGCCCGTCGCTACGTGTCGCAGTGGGGACTCTCCGATTCGATCGGACCGATCCTCGTCGGCGACAACGAGCAGGAGGTCTTCCTCGGACAGCAGCTCACGAGCCGTCGCACGGTCTCGGAGCGCACCGCGCAGGCGGTGGACGACGAGGTCTCGCGCGTGATCCAGCAGGCGTACAATCGGGCGAAGGATGTGCTGACCACGCATCGCGCGCTGCTCGACGCGATCGCGGCCGGCCTGCTCGAGCGCGAGACGCTCACCCGCGACGACTTCGACGCGCTCCTGCGCGGCGAGCCGCTCCCGGTGCGCATCGAGATCCCGACCAACCCGCCGACGGTCCCGCCGGCTCCGGTGATCCCGGAACCGCGTCGTTCGTCGCCCGGATTGCTCGGTGGTCCGGAGCCGAGTCCGGCGTGAGCTGATCGCGGGTGAAGGGCCCCGCAATCGCACGGAAGAATGAGGGGAGCGGACGATCGCTCCCCTCGTTCGCGTCCGGGGGTCGGGAAACCGTCGTCACGGTGCGGTAAATCGTTGTCGCGGCGTGATTTCGGTCACTTGCCCCACCCCCCGAACAGCCGCTAAATTAGACTGTTATGCCATTTCCAGGACTCGCAGACCGATTGGCCGATGTTCGGGCCCGTATCGACGCCGCCGTTCAGCGCGGCGGGCACGGGCAATCGGTGTCCCTGATCGCCGTGACCAAGACTCATGGCCCCGACGCGGTCGAGGCCGCGTATGAGGCCGGCATCCACGATGTGGGGGAGAACAAAGTCCAGGAAGCGCTCACAAGCGCCCGCGCGTCACCGGGGCCGGCGTCGCCGCGCGGTGGCACATGATCGGGCATCTGCAGAGCAACAAGGTGCGCTTCCTCGACGGGTTCCACCTCGTGCATTCGGTGGATCGCACCTCGCTCGCCGACACGATCAGCAACTGGGGGGTGAAGCGCGGCACGCCGATCGACGTGCTGGTGCAGATGAACATCGTGGGCGAGTGGAGCAAGGGCGGCTACGCACCGGCGATGATCGAGGCCGAGGCGCAGCGTCTGCTCACGCTCCCGGGGCTCAAGGTGCACGGCGTCATGGCCATGGCTCCGCTCGACGCCACGGAAGCGGTGCTGCGCACGGTGTTCCAGGGCGCCTACGCCACGCGTGAGGTGCTGCGGAAGGCGGGGCACGACGCCCGCGAGCTGTCGATGGGGATGTCCGGCGACTACGAGATCGCCGTGGAGGAGGGCGCCACGATGGTGCGGCTTGGATCGGTCCTGTTCGGAGCGAGATAACCATGACGGATGAAGCCTTCTATCTGACCGCGATGGACGCGCGGCGTTTCGACTTCGGGTCGGCGCTGCGCGGCTACGACAAGACCCGCGTGGACCAGTTCCGCGATCAGGTCGCCGAGGAGCTCGAGCGGCTCTCTCGGGTGAACGCCGAACTCGAGGCCAAGGCCCGCGGCTTCCACGAGCAGCTCCGCGCCTTCCGCGAGCGCGACAAGGCGCTCAACGAGGCGCTCATCTCCGCGCAGCAGATGCGCGCCGAGACCAAGGAACAGGCCACGCGCGAGGCGGACCTGATCGTCCGCGAGGCGCAGGCCGAGGGGGAGCGGATCATCGCCGAGGCGCGCGAGTCCACGGCGCGGATGCGCGCCGAGATCGACGCCCTCGACCGTGCGCGCCGCGGCTATCTCGCGCAGATGCGCGCCATGACCGAGCGTCAGCTCGCCGAACTGCAGGCCGCCGAACAGGCGCCGCCTCCGGTGCCCACCTCCGACAGCGAGGGTCACGAGGGGAAGCGCAAGTCGTGGATGGACGCCAAGGTCGTGGACGCGGAGTGATCGGGTGAGTCAGCAGAGTCAGCAGAGCCATGCGGTGATGGAGAACAGCACGGGGCGGATGTTCGGCGCCGACCATGCGCACACGCGCGCGTCGGTCGATGCCGCCGTCACCGTGATCCGCTCGCGCGCGCCCATCGTTCCCGAGGTCGCCATCATCCTCGGCACCGGACTCGGCGCGCTCGGCGCGGCGATCGACGTGTCGCACACGATCGCGTACGACGAGATCCCCGGATTCCCGCTCTCGACGGTCGAGTCGCATCACGGGCGCCTGCTCTTCGGCACCCTCGGCGGCAAGCGCGTGGTGGCCATGCAGGGGCGTTTCCATCGGTACGAGGGGTACTCGCTCCAGCAGGTGACTTTCCCCGTGCGCGTGATGCAGGCGCTCGGTGCGCCGACGTTGATCGTGAGCAACGCCTGCGGCGGGATGCACCCGCTCTGGGCGCCCGGCGACATCATGCTGATCGCCGATCACATCAACCTGCTCGGCGACAATCCGCTCATCGGCGCGAACGACGAGACCTTCGGACCGCGTTTCCCCGACCTCAGCGAATGCTACGACCGCTCGCTGCGCGCACTCGCGCGCGATGTGGCCGTGGCCAACCGCGTGACGCTGCGCGAAGGGACGTACGTGGCGGTGCAGGGCCCCAACCTCGAGACGCGCGCCGAGTACCGGATGCTGCGGCAGCTCGGAGCCGATGTCGTGGGGATGAGCACGGTCCCCGAAGTGATCGTCGCGGTGCACGGCGGCATGAAGGTGCTGGGCCTCTCGATCATCACCGATCAGTGCCTGCCCGACGCGCTGGTGCCGGCGACGCTCGATCATATCCTGGCGGTGGCCGCCAAGGCCGAACCCGTTCTGACCACGCTCGTGACGGGCGTGCTGGAGAAGCTCCCCGCGTGACCGACAAGCAGCCGCACTACACCGTCCTCCCGCCCGAACAGCCGGCCCGCGAGATGGAGGAAGCCCTCCTCGCGCGCTGGCGTGAGGAGCGTCTGTTCGAGCAGACGCTCGCGCAGCACGCCGACAAGCCGCGATGGGTGTTCCTCGAAGGGCCGCCGACGGCCAATGGCCGCCCGGGGATCCACCATGTGTTCTCGCGCACCCTGAAGGATCTCTTCTGCCGTCACCGCTCGATGAGCGGTCACGCGGTGAGCCGGAAGGCGGGATGGGACACGCACGGCCTGCCAGTGGAGATCGAGGTCGAGAAGGCGCTCGGCATCAGCGGCAAGCAGGACATCGAGAAGTTCGGCGTCGAGAACTTCAACACGCGCTGCCGCGAGAGCGTCTGGACGTATCGTCAGGAGTGGGAGCAGATCAGCGGTCGCATCGGCTACTGGCTCGATTACGAGAATCCCTACGTCACGTACTCCAACGACTACGTGGAGTCGGTGTGGTGGGCCCTCGCGACGCTGTACAAGAAGGAGTTGCTCTTCCAGGGTCACAAGATCCTGCCGTACTGCCCGCGTTGCGGCACGGCGCTCTCGAGCCACGAAGTGGCCCAGGGGTACGAGGACGTGGAGGATCCGAGCGTCTATCTGGCGCTCGATCTCGCGTCGCCCGGTGATGGGCGCGTGAAGCGTCGCCGGATCGTCGTGTGGACCACGACGCCGTGGACGCTCATCTCGAATGCCGCGCTCGCGGTGAATCCCGAGTTGAACTACGTCGAGGTCCGCAAGAACGGACGTGACGACTGGTCGCTCGTGCTCGCCGAGTCGCGCGCCGGCGCTGTGCTGGGGCAGGGATGGGAGGAGCGTTGGGAGGTGCTCGCCACGCACACCGGACGTGACCTCGCCGGCCAGAAGTACACGCGCCCGCTCGACTGGGCGGAGTACCCCGAGGGGAACAACCAGATCATCGTCGCCGAGGAGTTCGTCTCCGCCGACGACGGTTCCGGTGTGGTGCACATGTCGCCGGCCTTCGGCGCGGACGACTACGCCGCCGGACAGCGTCACGGCTTGAGCTTCCTGCAGCCGGTCAACGCGCGCGGGGAGTTCCCCGCCGACATGCCGGTCGTGGGCGGGCTCTTCGTGAAGAAGGCCGATCCGCTGATCATCGAGGAGCTCAAGAAGCGCGATGTGCTGTGGAAGGCGGGGACGATCACCCACCCGTATCCGCACTGCTGGCGCTGCCGTACGCCGTTGCTCTACTACGCCCGCACGTCGTGGTTCGTGAAGACCACGGCCTTCAAGGACCGGATGATGGCGGCCAACGACGCCGTCAACTGGACGCCGCCCGAAGTGGGGAGCGGCCGGTTCGGTCAGTGGCTCGAGAACAACATCGATTGGGCGATCTCGCGCGATCGGTATTGGGGCACGCCGTTGCCGGTGTGGGTGAACGATGCCGATCCCACCGAGCGACAGGTCGTCGGGAGCTACGCCGATCTCGCGAAGTTCTCGGGGCGCGAGCTCCCCGCCGATTTCGATCCGCACAAGCCGTACATCGACGCCTACACCTGGCCCGCACCCTCGGGGACGGGGACCATGCGCCGCGTCCCCGAAGTCATCGACACCTGGTTCGACTCGGGGTCGATGCCCTTCGCGCAGTGGCACTATCCGTTCGAGAACGCCGACAAGTTCCACGCGCACTACCCCGGCGACTTCATCGCCGAGGGGGTGGATCAGACGCGCGGGTGGTTCTATTCGCTCCTCGCGATCGCCACGGGGCTCGGTGACGACCTGCACCCCGGTGCCGAAGCGAACGCGACGGGGCCGTACAAGAACGTCGTCGTGAACGACCTCGTGCTCGACGCGGCCGGGCAGAAGATGTCCAAGTCGCGCGGCAACACGGTGGCGCCCGCCGCGGTGCTCGAGCGCCATGGCGCCGACGCGGTGCGCCTGTTCCTCGTGAGCGCGAGCCAGATCTGGAAGCCGCGCAGCTTCGACGAGGCGGTGATCCGCGATACCGCGGGACGCTTCCTCCTCACGCTGAAGAACGTCTACAAGTTTTTCGCCGAACTCGCGAACTTCGGCTGGGCGCCGAGTCCCAAGGATCCGCCGCACGGGCAGCGTGCGTTGCTCGATCAGTGGGTGCTCTCGCGTCTGGCCGCCACGGAGAGCGAAGCGAGCCGCCTGCTCGAGTCGTTCGACGCCACCGGCGCCGCCCGCGTGGTGATGGAGTTCGTCGACGAGGATCTCTCCAAGTGGTATGTGCGTCTGTCGCGCGACCGGTTCTACGACGTGTCGCAGCCGGACAATCGCGCCGCGTTCGCGACGCTGCATGAGTGTCTCGTCGTGGTCTGCCGACTGCTCGCCCCGCTCGCGCCCTTCCTCCCCGACTGGATGCATCGCGAGCTGATCGGGAGTTCGGTGCACCTCGCCTCGTACACCCGTCCGGCTCCGTTCCCGGTGCAGCCGGAACTCGAGGCGGCGATGTCGGAGATCCGTGCGCTCGCGACGCTCGGTCGTGCCGCGCGCGAGTCGGCGGGCGTGAAGGTGCGACAGCCCCTCGGTGCCATGATCTGCGTGACCGCGCGCCTCTCCGCCGAGGGCACGCGCCTCGTGGGCGAGCTCGCCCCGCTGCTGATGCTCGAACTGAACCTGAAGAAGGTGGAGTTCGCGACGAGTGCCGATTCGCTGGTGTCGCTCGAGGCCAAGCCGAACTTCCGCACCCTCGGCAAGCGGTGGGGGAAGGAGACCCCGCGTGCCGCCGCGGCGGTGGCCGCGCTCGGGAGCGAGACGCTGCGCGCCTTCGAACACGGGACGCCGGTGGTGATCAGCGTCGATGGCACCGACCACGAACTGCTCCACGACGAGGTGAGCATCCAGCGGCGCGCGAGCGGTGCGCTGGTGGTGCAGGAGGACGGCACGCGATTCGCCGCCCTCGATCCGGCCGTCTCGCCGGAACTGCGGCTCGAAGGACTGGCTCGTGAGATCGTGAGCCGGGTACAACGGATGCGGAAGGAGAACGGCCTGCACGTGAGTGATCGGATCTGGCTGGAGATCAGCGGGCCCGACGACGTGCGCGCGGCGGTCGACGCGCATCGCGAGTGGATCGAGGGCGAGGTGCTCGCCCGGTCGCTCGTCACCAAGGACACGACCGCTGTAGTTTTCAACGCCGTCGCCGTCGACCTCGACGGGATCACGGCACATATCGCTCTCACCAAGGACCGCTGACGATGCCTGGTACTGGCGCCACGACCGGCGAGAAGAAGTTCAAGCCCATGGGGAAGAAGCAGATCGCGCACTTCGAGAAGCGGTTGCTCGAGGAGCGCCGTCGCGTCGTGAAGGAGCTCGGACACTACGACGAGACCTTCGGCTCCTCGCCGCAGGGTGCCGACGGCGATCTGTCGTCGTACTCGTTCCACATGGCCGATCA
Organism: uncultured Gemmatimonas sp.; assembly: GCA_964484775.1. GTDB lineage: Bacteria > Gemmatimonadota > Gemmatimonadetes > Gemmatimonadales > Gemmatimonadaceae > Fen-1231. The sequence continues at coordinate 14,656 of CAZAGK010000061.1, forward strand.
GGGCACCGACGCGATGGAGCGCGAGAAGGCCGCCCTCTTCGCGAGCCAGGAAGGGCGCTTCCTGTGGCACATCGACCAGGCGCTGCGCCGGCTGTATCGCACCCCGGACACCTACGGGCAGTGCCATCAGTGCAAGGGGGAGATCCACTTCGATCGCCTCGATGCGCTGCCGCACGCGCGCTTCTGCATCGACTGCAAGCAGCGGGAGGAGAATGGAACGAAGTGAGTCGACAACGGCGCAAGGCCGGGCCTTCTGGACGATCGCGACGGTGGTGGTGCTCGCCGACGCGTTCACGAAGGTCGTGGCCGTCGACGCCCTGTCGCCGGTGTATCTCCCTCGCCGGGTGATCGGCGAGTCACTGCGTTTCACGCTCGTGTACAACCCGGGGGCGGCCTTCGGACTGCACCTCGGGCCCTGGTCGCGCGGGATCTTCACCGGGCTCACCCTCGTCGCGCTGGTGGTCCTCGCGCAGTTGCATCGGGCCACGCGTGCCGGCGAATGGCTCCGTACCGTGGCGTTGGCGCTCGTCAGCGGCGGGGCGGTGGGGAACCTCGTCGATCGGCTCAAGTCGCCGCGCGGCGTGGTGGATTTCATCGATGTCGGGATCGGCAGTGCGCGCTGGCCCACGTTCAACGTCGCCGATATCGCGGTGACCTGCGGGGCGGTGTTGCTCGCGATCGTGCTGTGGCAGGAAGATGTGCGGGACCGGAGCGAAGCGGCGCAGTCAGCGCCCTCGTCGGCGGCTGACCTCCCGGCGCCCGCGGCGCTCGAGGCAATTGCAGAGGCAGCCCATGGAACGGACGCAACGCTTCACGGTTGAGGAAGGGGACGACGAGCGACTCGACGTCCTCGTCGCCCGCCGACTCGATCTCTCCCGCACCCAGAGTGCGACGCTGATCGCCAACGGTGCGGTCACCGTCGACGGCCGCGCCGAGAAGGCCTCCTTCCGCGCCGAGCCCGGGAACGAGATCGCCGTGACCTCTCCCGAGCCGGTCGCGCATCCGGTGCTCGCCGAGGATATCGCCATCAACGTCGTCTTCGAGGACGACCACATGATGGTGGTCGACAAGGCGGCGGGGATGGTCGTGCATCCGGCCCCCGGCCACTGGAGCGGCACGCTCGTGAACGCCCTCAAGGGGCGCGGACAGGCGCTCGCCGACTCCGGCGATGAGGACCGCGCCGGGCTCGTGCATCGCCTCGACAAGGACACCTCGGGGCTGATCGTCGTGGCCAAGAGCGAGATCGCGCATCGCGTACTGAGCAAGGCGATGGCCGAACGCCGCGTGTCGCGCCGCTACGCCGTGCTCTCGTGGGGCCACATCGACGCGCCCACGCTCACGGTCGACAAGCCGATCGGCCGTGATCCGAACGACCGCAAGAAGATGGCGATCTCCACTTCCGGCCGCCCGGCGAAGACCGACTTCGTGAAGCTCGCGCGGTTCGACTCGTGCGAACTGCTGCGCGCGCATCTGCATACCGGGCGCACGCATCAGATCCGCGTGCATCTCGCCTCGGTCGGACATCCGGTCGTGGGTGACGACACCTACGGCGGAGGAGGAGCGCGCCGCATCGTCGCGCTGCCGCCCAAGCGGCACTTCCTGCATGCCGCCTGGCTGGTGCTCAAGCACCCGGTGAACGGGGAGATGCTCGACTTCCGGTCGCCCCTCCCGCCCGACCTGTGCACCTCACTGCACGCCGTCAGCGGGATGCCGGAGCTGCTCGCCGTCGCCGATCCGCTCGACTTCCTTGGCTTCTATGCCGTCGAAGGCTGACGAGCGGTTCCGCTTTGAGACCTTCGTAGTCGGCGCCGGGAACCGCGCGGCGGTGCTCGCCGTCACCTCGGTGGCGGAGCACCCGGGGCGCGCGGACAGTCCACTCGTCCTCTCGGGGAGCGTCGGCACGGGGAAGACACACCTGCTGCGTGCCCTGCGCACCTTCGTCGCGGGGCGGTTCCCGGGACGACCGCAGCTGGTGATCGATCCGGCCACGCTCGACTCGATCGCGGCCGATCCCGCCGCGCGCGCCGAGCTGCTGCAGCTCGCGCAGCGCGCCTTCCTGATCACGCTCGACGACCTGCAGTTCCTCGAGGGGAACGCCGTCGCGACGCAGCTGCTCTCGCGGCTGCTCGACGCGGCGGACCTCTCGCAGGTCGTCATGACCGCTGATCGACCGGTCGAGGAGCTCTCCGGACTCGGCGCGTCACTGCTGAGCCGACTCGCGGTCGGCGTGCACGTGGGGATCGGTGCGCCCGATACGCTCACGCGCGCCGCGCTCGTGCGGTCGGCGGCGGTCGAGTTCGGCGCCACCCTCACCGACGCCGCTGTCGACGAGATCGCCCGCTTCGCCATCTCCGACGCGCGCCAGCTCTTCGGCTACGTGCGCCGTCTCGTGGCGACGCAGCGCTTCCAGATCACCGTCGAGCCGGAGCGGCGCGCGCTCCCCGCCGAGCGGGCGAGCGACGGTTTCGAGGACCTGCTCGTCTTCGCCGACCCCGAGAAGATCGTCTGGGATTGGCCCGACATGTCGGCGCGCCTCGTCGAGGACATCGGCTGATGGCCATCAAGGGAAGCCTCCGCGAGGCGAGCCTGGCCGACGTGCTCCAACTGCTCGCGATGGGGCAGAAGACGGGGTGCCTCTCCGTCACCGATCACGGCAGTGTGGGGGCGATCTACTTCGAGCGCGGACGCATCTGTCACGCCGCGCTCACCAACCGCAGCGATCGCCTCGGGGAGATCCTGGTGCGCAGCGGAGCCATCACCGCCGCGCAGCTCGAAGTCGGACTCGACGAACAGCGTGCGCGCCGCGGTCGCAAGCTCGGTGAACTCCTGGTGGAGCAGGGGGCGATCTCGCAGAACGATCTCGAACGCGCCGTGCGCGGACAGATCGAGCAGATCGTCTTCTTCCTCTTCACGTGGACGAGCGGGACCTTCAACTTCGAGCCTGACGTCCGGCCGCAGCAGCAGGTGTTCCTGGTCGCGATGAACGCCGAGTCGCTGCTGCTCGAAGGGGCGCGCCGCGTGGACGAGTGGTCGCTGATCGAGAAGAAGATCCCGTCGTTCGACGTGGTCTTCCAGCTCGACCACCGCAAGCTCGAGATGAAGGCCCCGGAGCTCTCGCGCGAGCAGGAACGGCTCGTGCCGCTCATCGACGGACAGCGCGACGTGAGCGCTCTGGCGGACGCCAGCGGACTCGGCGAGTTCGAGGTCGGCAAGGCGCTCTACGGACTCGCGATGGCGGGGTACCTGAACAACGCCCCCAAGCGGCGCGACAGTGTGGTGCGCGTCGTCGATTCGCTCGCGGAGGAGCAGGTCGCGCTCGGCACCGCGCTGTATCGGGCCGGGATGTACGCCGACGCCGAGGAGGAGTTCCGGCGCGTGCTCGAGCAGCGTCCCGGCGATGCCAAGGCGCGGAGTTTCCTGGGGCTGCTGCAGCTGCGCGCCGGACGTTGGGCATCGGCCGCCTCGCATTTCGAGGAGGCGGCGCGCGCGCGCGAGTCGGCGTGGCCGCTCTTCCATCACCTCGCGCTCGCCTACGAGCGGGCAGGGAATCTCTCCCAGGCCCGCGAGGCGCTGATCGAGGCCGCCTCGCGCGGTGGCTCGGGCGATCCGCGCGTCCTGCTCTCGTTCGGCGTGATCGCGCTGCGCGAAGGGGATCTCGCGACCGCGACCACGCACCTCGACAGCGCGCGCAAGGCATTCGGCGAGAGCGAGATCCCCGCCGTCTGGTTCCACTACGCGTCCCTCGTCGCGGCCCTCGCCGGCCGCACGCGCGATGCGGTGGAGATCCTGCGCGAGGGGCTCACCGTGCACCCGCGTGCGGCTCGACTGCACAACAACCTCGCCGTCGCCCTCGAGCGCAGCGGCGCGCACGCCGACGCGCTCGTGAGTGCCATCGCCGGCGCACGCATCGACCCCGGGATCCCGCAACTCGCCAAGAACATCGGCGACGAGCAGTTCCGCCGCGGTGCACTGGACGAAGCCCACGACGCCTATCAGCGCGCCGTGACCATCGACGAGACCCTCGGCCCCGACGTCTGGCTGAAACTCGGCGAGATCGCCGCGTCGCGCAGGCAGTTCGCCGACGCCCGCCGCTGCTGGGAACGCACCCTCACGCTCGACCCCGGCAATCCGGCGGCGACCGCTCACCTCGCCGCTCTCCCCGACCACGCGACCAATGGCTGACGAGACCCCCTCCGCGCTCAAGGCCCGCTACTTCGGCATCGACCAGCGCCTCGACGCCGGACTGCAGGATTCCGAGCGCGCCGCGGTGAAGCAGGAGATCGTGCTGCTCTTCCGCAACGTGGAGCAGCAGCTCGCCGAGCTCACGCAGCTCAAGGACGACATCAAGCTGCTCGTGGACAAGTGGAAGGCGCAGCAGGCCGCCGCGATCGCCTCGCTCGCCCCGCAGTTCACCGGCGAGCGCCCCGTGGTGCAGGCCGACCATATCGGCGCCTCGACCTTCATCGAGAAGGGATGGAGCCGCCTCTCGCTCGGCGACTTCGAAGGGGCGGAGACGGCGCTCATGCGCGCCATCGAGCTCTCGCCCAACGATCCCACCAGCGAGTCACTCCTCGGCTGGGCGCAGATGCTCCAGGAGAAGTTCGAGCCCGCGCTCGCGAACTTCCAGAAGGTGCTCATGCGCGAGCCGGCGAACTCGCTCGCGCGCGTGAACGTCGGCTACATCTGTCTCAAGAAGGGGAGCTTCGCCGACGCCATCGAACATCTGAGCAAGGCGATCCGGCTCGATAACGACAAGAAGGCTTCGCTCTACGCGCACTTCTATCTCGGTCTCGTGTATCTCGAGCGCGAGATGTACGAGGACGCCGAGAACTTCTTCCTCAAGACGCTCGCGCTCGGCCCGAACCTGATCGAGGCGTACTACGAACTCGGGTGGGCGTATTGGCTCAACGATCAGCGCGACGAAGGGAAGGAGACGTGGGCGCGCGGCTTCGCGGCCAACAAGTTCAATCCGTGGGGAAAGCGCTGCGCCGAGGTGCTGAAGGTCGTGGACGGCGGCGAGGAGCCCGTACGCGCCTGATCCGCGCGGCGCTGATCGGAGCGCTGTGTCTGCTGGCTGTCGCGCTTCCGAGGCGCGCGGCGGGGCAGGGCCCCGCGACTATGGCCGGACTGGTCGCCTTCGACAGCGGGCGCGTCTCGGTGGTGGCGGCCCCGGCGGACGAGAAGCTCGCCCGATCGCTGCTCGCGGCCGCCGTCGGCGAGGACTCCTTTCCGGGGCTCCCGCGCCCGGTGCGGCGGGTGGTCATCTTCGTCGCCCCCGATACCCGGGCCTTCCGGGAGTGGAACGGGACCGGGGCCCCAGAGTGGGGGGCCGCGCTGGCCTATCCCAGCCTGTCGCGGATCGTGATGCAGGGGCGGCGGGCCCCGTCGTCAGCGGGGGACCCCGTCCGGGTGCTCCGGCACGAGCTGGCGCACCTCGCGCTGCACGAAACGATGGGGGAGCTCCCCCCGCGCTGGTTCGACGAGGGGTACGCCACCCTGGTGGCCGGGGAGATGGGGGGCGACGGGGTGGTGGCCACGAACCTGGCCCTGGCGCTCCGGGGGCTCCCCCGTCTGAGCGAGCTCGACGACCTGTTCAACGGGGGAGAGAATAACGCTCAGGCAGGTTACTCCCTTTCGGTGAGGGCGGTCGAGGAGATCGCCCGAGGCGACTCCGAGCGTGGTTTGTCGCTATTTTTCCAGTACTGGAAGGAGACGGGCTCTTTCGACCGCGGCCTGCGCCGCGCGTACGGGGAGACGTCGGAGACGTTCGAGGCTCGCTGGCGGTCGCGGACCCGGTTGCGCTACGGGGCATTGGCACTCGTGACCGATGTGAGCCTGGGTTCGATCGTGCTGTTGCTGGTGTTGGGGCCGTTGTGGTGGCAACGCCGACAGCGGGACCGTGCGCGGATGGAGCGCTTGCGGCTCGCCGATGCGGAGCAGGAGCGACGGGATCGTGAGAGTGCGTTGGCGGCGTTGCTCGGCGAGCCGCTGGAATGGCCGCCGGATGACGGTGGGACGCCTCCTCAGGACGGGGAGGAGAACCCGCCCGAACGGGCAGCGAAAGAGTAGGGCAGAATGACAAGTTCATTAAGTCACGGTGAACGCGTCGATTATTCCTTGACACCATCTATATAGGGTCGTAGACTCAGCCGACTATGACGGAACAGGGGCGAGTGGGTGGCGGCAAGTCCGCCGTGAAGTGGGGGGTAGCGGCCGCGGTGCTGGCCATCGGGTACGCCGACCTCGCACGTGGCGGGATGACGCTTGCGCCCATCCTTCTGGTGGTCGGATATGTGGTGCTCGTGCCGGTGGCGATCCTCTCGTAGGACCGAGGGCGAATAGCTCAGCTGGTTAGAGCACCTGCCTTACACGCAGGGTGTCGGGGGTTCGAATCCCTCTTCGCCCACTGATCGAGATTTGTTGCATCGGGCACTCCGGTTGGAGTGTCGGGTATGATTTTGGTAGGCTGGCTGGATCACCGTTCTGGAGGATTCACAGTGATGGCTCGGCATCAGGCCCGCGCGCTCGCGGCGATTGCGACAGCGCTGTTCGCAGGTGTGGCATCCCCGGCTGGCGCGCAGTACTCGCGCGGCGCGAATCCCAATGCGCCGCGATTGATGATCGGAACGCTCAAGAGCGACGACAAGAAGACCGGGCCGGATGCGGCCGAGGCGCTCCGTGAGCGCATCGGCGGCGACGTGTCGATCCGGGAACTCTATGTGTTCCCCAAGAACGACATCAACAACAACCTCGAGCAGTCGGGCTACTCGGTGACGGAGGCGCTCTCGCCTTCGGACGCGGTGCAGCTCGCCAAGATGCTGCGCGCCGACGAGTACATCGAAGGCACGGTCACCAAGACCGCGACGGGGTTCACGATCGAGGCCGCGGTGGTCCTCGCCCGTGATGCGTCGCTCGTGCAGCCGCTCGGCTCGTTCTCGGGCGCCAAGCTCGACAACGTGGCGGCGCAGGTCTCCAAGGCGTATCAGAACGCGCACAAGGTGTTCGACGGCGAGAAGCGTTGCCGTCTCGCGGTGCGCGAGAGCAAGTGGGCGGAAGTGGCCAAGGAAGTCGCCGACGGGCTGAAGCAGTACCCGACGAGCACCTGGATCCGCCTCTGCCAGATGCAGGCGCTGACCTCGCAGAAGAAGCCGGCCGCCGAAGTGCTGCCGGTCGTCGAGGACATCCTCAAGATCGACGCCAAGAACAAGGCCGCGCTCGCCGAGGCGATCAACCAGTACGAGGCCGCTGGCCAGACCGACAAGAAGATCGACGCCCTGATGAAGCTCTACCAGGCCGATCCGAGCAACGCGCGCCTGCAGATCACCGTGGTGAACGAACTGGCCGCGGCCAAGAAGTTCGACCTCGCGAAGCCGATGATCGAGAAGTCGGTCGCCGAGAACCCGGGTGACGTCGGCCTCGCCAAGCTGTACTGGCTGATCCTCGGCGCCACCGACGACATCAAGAAGTTCGTGAAGGTCGGGGA
>CAZAGK010000062.1:0-21701 GCA_964484775.1 uncultured Gemmatimonas sp.
GCCGCAAGATCATCGTCGACACCTACGGCGGCATGGGCCGTCACGGCGGCGGCGCTTTCAGCGGCAAGGATCCGTCCAAGGTCGATCGCTCGGCGTGCTACGCCGCGCGCTGGGTGGCCAAGAACATCGTGGCCGCGAAGCTCGCCACGAAGTGCGAGGTCCAGGTCGCCTACGCCATCGGCGTGGCCAAGCCGGTCTCGGTCATGGTCGACACCTTCGGCACCGCGACGGCGCCGGAGAACAAGATCATGCAGGCCGTCAACCAGGTGTTCGACCTGACCCCCAAGGGGATCATCGAAGCGCTCGACCTGCGCAAGCCGATCTACAGCGACACCGCTGCGTACGGGCACTTCGGCCGCACGAGCGAGAAGACCGTCCGCTTCGGCAAGAAGGTCACCACCTTCACGTGGGAGCGCACCGACAAGGTCGCCGCCCTCAAGAAGGCCGTCCGCGGCTAGTCGCGGCCTCGGCCGGTCGGGAGATCACAGCATGGTGCAGGTGCGGGTCTCTCGACTGGCCATGGACGGCACGGCGGGCACGAACGTCGTCGTCCTGCAGGAGCTCGACGGTGAACGGATGCTCCCGATCTGGATCGGGCGCGCCGAAGCCGAAGCGATCGCCCGACATCTCGAGGGACTGCCGAACGAGCGTCCGATGACGCACGATCTCGCGCGGTCCCTCGTCGATTCCCTCGGTGGCGTGATCGAGCATGTGCGCATCACGCACGTCCACGAGAACACCTTCTACGCCCAGATCGCGGTCCGTCGCGACGGCGTGGAGACGCTCGTCGATGCGCGCCCCTCCGACGCGATCGCGCTGGCCCTGCGCGCGGGGGCCACGATCCTCGCCGCCGAGGGACTGCTCGCGCACTATCCCTCGCTCCGCGACGATGGCGTCGCCGAGGAGGAATCCGGCGGCGCCGACGAACCGGGGATCCCCGGGATCACCGGTGCCGAACAGGATGCGGCGTCGAGCGGCGACGACGTCGAGCATGACGAAGGCGGGTATCAGTCTCCGTCGGCCACCGGCAAGGCGGAACCCTCCGACTTGCAGCGCTACCTCGAGCAGATGCGTCCGGAGGACTTTGGAAAGTTCCGCTTGTAGTCTCGTGCGTCGCGGGCTGCGGCTCGTGGCGATTATGCTCGTCGGTGCCTCCGCGGTGCAGGCGCAGGGTGCACCACGCGAGGTGTCGGGGCAGGTGCTCCACAGCGTCGGTCGCTCCACCGTGCCGCTCGCCGGTGCGTGGACGACGCTGCATCGCGTGGGGAAGGACCGCTCGGGACCGCTCGACTCGGTGCGCACCGACGCGTCCGGGCGCTACACGATGCGATACCGCACCGCGGGGGATTCCACCGCGCTCTATTTCGTCTCGACCAATTACTCGGGCATCGCCTACTTCACGTCGCCCCTGCGCGGCGCGAAGGTCACCGGCGACGAGGCGCTCCTCACGGTGTTCGACACGACGAGCGGTCCCGTGCCGATCACCGTGCGCGGCCGGCACGTGGTCGTCACCGAACCGGACAGCGGTGCGCCGAAGGAACGCTCGATCATCGAAGTCTACGAGCTGAGCAACGACTCCACGCTGACGCGCGTCCCCGGACGCGAGAAGAAGGTCGTCTTCGAGACCCGCCTCCCCGATGGCGCCACCGCGCCGCGCGGCGGGCAGGGGGACATCTCGGCCGAGGCGATCAGCTTCGACGGTGCCGTCGTGCGGGTCGTCGCACCGATCGGCCCGGGACTCAAGCAGTTCTCCATCAGCTACACGCTGCCGACATCGGTGAAGGAGTTCACGCTCCCCGTGCCGGTGAAGGTCCCTGTGCTCGAAGTGCTGCTCGAGGGCGCCGGTGGCGGCGTGACCGGTGGCGGGATGAAGGCGCAGCCGGCGGCCAACGTCGGCGGGCGCAACTTCGTGCGCTTCCTCGGCGACGAGGTGCCGGCCGCGTCGCGCGTCGCGATCGGGGTCGGCGGTGCGTCGTCGGGGTCATTGAACGTGCGGATGGCGCTCGTCGTCACGGTGATCGGTGCGGCCGTGCTCCTCGGTCTCGCCGGCGGCTTCCTGCGTCGGGGCGCGGCGCCGACTCGCGACACCCGCGCGACCGACGATCCGGATCAGCTGGCCAAGCAGATCGCGGCGCTCGATGCGACCTATGCCGAGATCACCGAGCCGACGGCGGATCAGAAGGCCGCGCACTATCAGACGCGGGCGCAGTTGAAGGGACGCCTGACGGCGGCGATTGCGCGCCGCGATGGCATGCAATAGCTTCGATGGACAACTGAAGGCGAACGCGGGACACGGAAGTCGGTGCGAAACCGACGCGGCCCCGCCACTGTAACGGGTAGCAGTACGCCATGCTCACGACGCCACTGACCGAGCGGTCGGGAAGGCGGGCATGGTCGCCCGGAGCCAGGAGACGACCCACGTTCGCGCCACGATCTCAGGACCTCGGGGGAGGACTGGTGGCGTTCGCTGGATGCGCTCAAGGGCCGTAGTGGGCCTCATCCATCGTGCGTTGCGGGTTCCTTCCCATCTCGGAAGGAGCCCGTTTTGATTTTCCGTCGTCTCGCTGTCGCTTGCTGCATCTCGGCGCTGCTCTGCGCGCTCACCGCGTGCGGTCGCGATGTCCGCACCGCCGAGCGCACGGTGGTGCGGGTCGACGACTTCGGCGACACGATCCCGACCGGACTCGTCGCGCGCCGGATCGTCTCGCTGAGCCCCGTCACGACGGAGCTGCTCTTCGCGCTCGGTGCCGGTGACCGCGTGGTCGGGCGCACGCACTGGGACAGCTACCCGGCCGAAGCGCGCGCCGTCCCCGATGTCGGCGACGGGATGCAGCCGAACGTCGAGGCCGTGCTCGGCGCGCGTCCCGATCTCGTCGTGCTGTACGCCAGCGCGTCGAATCGCCCTGCGGCTCGACGGCTCCGTCAGGCGGGGATCACGACGATCGCGTTGCATCAGGACCGCGTCGACGACTTCCGCCGCGCCGCCATCACGCTCGGCATCGCCATCGGCGACTCCGCCCGCGGCGTGGCGCTCGGTGACAGTGTGCTCGCGGAGATCCGGGCGGTGGCCGCGATCCCGGTGCAGGGGAAGCGGCCGACCGTCTTCTGGCATGTGTGGGACGTCCCCGTCATTACGATCGGGAAGGCGAGCTACCTCGACGAGCTCGTCACGGCGGCCGGCGCCGACAACCTGTTCGCCGAGATGCCGGCGGCCTCGCCGCAGGTCTCGCTCGAGGAGATCGTGAAACGCGATCCCGATTTCGTGCTCTCGGGACCGAACAACGCGCCGAAGGTGCTCGCGAACCCCGCCTGGCGCGCGGTGCGCGCGGTCCGTGAGGGACGGGTGCTCGTGGTGGACACCGCGCTCGTCGGGCGTCCGGGGATCCGCATGGGCGAGGCCGCGCGTCGGATCCGCGCGCTGCTCGATTCCGCCGTGAACGCGAAGCGCTGACCGATGCGTCCACGCGCCTGGCTCCTGCTGCTCGTCGTCCTCCTGCTCGTCGCGGTGGCCGCGACGGTGTTCGGGTCGGTGAGCCTCAGCGTGTCGGCCGTGCTCGATGCGTTGATGGGGCGCGGGACTCCCGATGCCGCGATGATCGTCCGGGTGTTGCGACTCCCGCGCGTGGCGCTCGGGATCGCGGTGGGAGCGGGGCTCGGGATGAGCGGCGCGGCGCTGCAGGCCAACCTGCGCAACGCGCTCGCCGAACCGTATCTGCTCGGTGTGAGCGGCGGCGCGGCGGTCGGCGCCGTGGTGGCGAGCTCGCTGTCGATCACCGCGCCGGCGCTGCTGCCGATCGCGGCGTTCGCGGGAGCGGTGCTGGCCGTGTTCGCGGTGCTCGCGGTGGCCCAGGCGGCGCGCGGGCCGGGCGATGCACGGGTCCTGGTGATGGCCGGTGTGGTCGTCGGGGCGTTCGCGAACGCCGCGATCATGGTGCTGCTCGCGAATGCGCCGGACGAGACGGTGCGGGGTGCCCTCTGGTGGATGATGGGATCGCTCGGCGACGCCTCGTGGGCGGGTGCGGCCTGGACCGCTGGCTACGTGGCGCTCGGCGGAGCGCTGCTCATGCTCTACGGCGGCGAGATCGAGGTCCTCGCCCTCGGCGATGAACCCGCGATGGCGCTCGGTGTGGATACCGTCAGTGCCACGCGGCGTGTGTTCCTGATCGCCTCGATGCTCGCCGCGGTGACGGTCGCCGCAGCGGGCCTGGTCGGCTTCGTCGGACTTGTCGTGCCGGCGATCGCGCGATCGCTGGGCGCACGGACCGTGCGCGGGACGATCCTCGCATCGGCCCTGACCGGCGCGACGATCGTCGTGGCGGCGGATCTCGTGGCGCGCGTCGCGCGTCCGCCGGCCGAGTTGCCCCTCGGGGCCGTCACCGCGCTGGTGGGAGTCCCGTTCTTCCTGATGCGACTGCGGAGGATGTCATGATCCGCTTCGATCAGGTGACGCTCCGGTATGCGGGGCAGGCGGCGCCCGTCGTGCGCGACTTCTCGCTGCAGGTGGCGGCGGGCTCGCTCACCGCGATCGTCGGTCCGAACGGGAGCGGGAAGAGCACCCTCGTGCGCGCCCTGCTCGGCCGTGTGGAGGCCGAGCGCGGGAGCATGTCGATCGATGGCGTGCAGACGACGGCACTGTCGCGCCGCGAGATGGCGCGCCGCGTGGCGGTGGTGCCGCAGCGCGAGGAGCCGGTGTTCCCGATGATCGTGCGCGACTTCATCGCGCTCGGACGCTTCGCGCACGGCTCGCTATGGGCGGGGCCGACGGCGACGGACCGGAAGGTCGCGGAAGCGTCGGCGGAGCGCGCCGGCGTGGCGCCGTTCCTCGACCGGCGCACGGACACCCTCTCCGGCGGTGAGTGGCAGCGCGTCCGCATCGCGCGTGCGCTGGCGCAGCAGGGGAAGGCCCTGGTCCTCGATGAACCCACGACGTTCCTCGACATCGCGCACGAGATGTCGGTGTTCGAACTGTTGGACGAACTCAAGCACGACGGCATCGCGATCCTGCTGGTGAGTCACCAGCTGAATCTCGTCGCCCGATTCGCCGACCGGATCGCGCTGCTCCATCAGGGGCAGGCGGTGGCGGTCGGAGCACCATCCGATGTGATGCGCGGCGATCTGCTCGAACGGGTCTACGAGTGGCCACTCGTCGTCTCGCGCGATCCGGCCGTCGGCGCCCCGATGCTCGTTCCACTTCGGGGCAGGGGGCCGCGATGACTCCGCGGCTGTTCCCGGCGCATCGAGCGGACGATCCCTCGCGTCCCGCACGTCAACCGATCGCTCTCAATCCTCGCGTTCTCCGATGATCACGTTCCGCGCAGTACCCGCGTTCCTCGCGATGGCGGTCTCCCCGCTCATCGCCTCCCCGCTGTCGGCCCAACAACGCGGCCCTCAGGGGGCACGTGACACTCTGCAGACGGTCGTGGTCACCGCCACGCGCGTCCCGATGTCCACCAACGCCCCCACGGCGACCACCACTGTGCTGAGCGGCGACGCGCTCCGGGCGCAGGGGATCGTCAAGGTGAGCGATGCTCTCCGGCAGGTGCCGGGTGTGCAGATGGTCCAGAGCGGACCGCAGGGATCGCTCACCTCGCTCTTCCTGCGCGGCGGTAACAGCAACTACGTGCGCGTGCTCGTGGACGGTGTCGCGGTGAACGACGCCGGCGGCGCCTTCGACTTCGCGGCGCTCAGCACCGACAACATCGAACGGATCGAAGTGGTCCGTGGCCCCGCGAGCGTGCTCTACGGCTCCGACGCCGTCACGGGGGTGATCCAGATCATCACGCGCGATGGCCGCGGCGGGCGTGGCTACAGCCTGGAGGCCGGGCGCGGTGCCAACGGCGCGCAGCGCGGCTCTTTCGGCGTGCACGGCGGCGACGCCACCGCGAGCTATTCGCTCCTCGGCGCACGACAGGCGACCGACGGGGTGTTGCCGTACAACAACCGCAACGTCACCGACGTGCTGAGCGCGGCGACGCGACTCTCCAACGGCGTCAGCGAGGCGCGTCTCTCCGCCCGCTGGTCCGGCTCCCTGTATCAATACCCGACGGAGTTCGACGGCACCGTCGCCGACCGCAACTCGGAGCAGGTCGACCATCGCTTCGTCGTCTCGGCCGATCTCTCGCATCGCGTCTCGCGTGACCTCTCGCTCCACCTGCTCCTCGGCTCCAACGAATACCTGCCGCGCTCCAACGACGGCCCCGACAGCGCCGCCGACACCCTCGGATTCTTCGGGTACTACTCGCGCGCGGTTCGCACCCGTCGCACGGTGGAGACGCGCTTCGACTATCGGTTCACCGAGCGCAACACGCTGACGATCGGCGGCGAGGTCGCGCGCGACCGTGAGCGGAGCAGCTCGCTCTCTCTGAGTCAGTACGGCAACTCGCCTGACGCCTTCGAGGCCGCCCGGCACAACAGCGCGCTCTATGTGCAGGCGCTCGGCGACGCGGTGGGGCGTCTCTCGTACAGCCTCGGTGGACGTCTCGACCAGAACAGCGCCTTCGGCACCTTCCGTACCGCCCGCGCGAGCATCGGTTGGCTCCTCGGCACCACCACCCGCGTCCGCGTGTCCATGGGGAACGCGTTCAAGGCGCCGAGCTTCTCCGAGAACTTCGCCACCGGTTTCGTGACCGGGAACAAGGCGCTCCGGCCCGAGCGCTCGCGCAGCACCGAGCTCGGGTTCGAGAGCTATCTGCATGAGGGCACCGTCGCCGTGCGCGGCGCGCTCTTCACGCAGCAGTTCACCGACGTGATCCAGTACACCGGGACCGCGCCCACCCCCGGTGCGCCGAACTACTACAATGTGGCGGCGGCCAAGTCCGATGGCGCCGAACTGTCGGCCGAGTGGAAGGTGACCCCCATGTCGTCGATCACCGCCGCGCAGACGTGGGTCAACACCCGGACCACGAAGTCCGGATTCGACAAGAGCACGGGGGCGAGCTACGTGGTCGGCGAGCAGCTCATCCGTCGTCCGGCGCAGAGCAGCACGCTCACCGCGGAACAGCGCTGGGCCGACGGCTCCCGCTTCCAAGTGACGGCCATGCGCGTGGGCGCCCGCGCCGACCGCGACTTCGCCGCCTTCCCGAGCACGGCCGTCACCCTCCCGGCGTACACCCGCGTCGACGCGTCGATGGTGCTCCCGTTCCAGGGGGCGGATGCCGGCGGGCCGCAGTTGGTGCTCAGCGCGACGAACATCACGAATGTGAAGTACGAGGAAGTCCTCCACTTCGCCTCCCCGGGGCGGCTCTGGTACCTCGGGCTCCGGATCGGCCGCTAGACGGGCCCGAACGCTAACTTTCGGGCGTGCGGATCCTCTCCACCGACGCCCTGGTCCTTCACGCGTTCGACTACCGTGAGACCTCCCGCATCGTGCGTCTCGCGACGCGCGATGCCGGAGTCGTCTCGGCCATCGCGCGGGGCGCGCGTCGCCCCAAGAGCAAGTTCGGCAGCGCCTTCGACCTCTTCACGAGCGGGGTCGCGCAACTCTCGATGCACCCGACGGGCGATCTCCATTCGCTGAACGCGTTCGATGCCACCCGGTCGCGACCGCAGCTGGGGGCCTCGCTCGGACGGTTCGGCGCGGCCGAGGCGCTGTCCGAGGTGTGCATGCGCTTCGGGCAGGAGGACGAGTCCGGTCGCGTGCTCGTGGCCGCCGAACGGGCGCTCGACAAGATCGGCGAGGCTCCGCCGGACCGCGTGGCCGAAGCTGCCATGGCAGGGATGTGGCACTTCGTGGCGGGGCTCGGTTTCGCGCCGTCGCTGGATGTCTGCGCCTCGTGTCATACGCCGCTGGCGAGCGACGTCCCGGTGACCTTCCATCATCGGGCGGGCGGCGCGCTCTGTCCGAGCTGCGCCCGACGCGCGTCGGGCGGGCGCACCCTGCCTCCCATCGCCCGCGCCACGATCTCCGCCTGGCTGCAGGGTGCCGATGCGCCCATCGAGGACGATGCGAGCGCGCGTGCCCATCGGCGGCTGTTGCGCGAGTTCCTCGAGGAGCATGTGGGGGACGGCCGCCCGTTGCGCGCCTTCCTGAGCTGGGAGGAACTCCGCCCCGCTCCGGCCAAGGGGGCGGCGCGATGATCCTCGGCACCGCCGGCCATATCGATCATGGCAAGACCACGCTCGTCCGCGCACTCACCGGCGTCGACACCGATCGGCTGCCGGAGGAGAAGCGGCGCGGGATCACCATCGAGTTGGGGTTCGCACCACTCGAACTGGAGGGGGTGGGCACGGTCGGGGTGGTGGATGTCCCCGGGCACGAGGCGTTCGTGCGCACGATGCTCGCCGGGGCGACCGGGGTGGATGTCGCGATGCTCGTTATCGCCGCTGACGAGGGGCCGATGCCGCAGACGCGGGAGCATCTGGCGATCCTGTCGCTGCTCGGTGTGCACGGTGGTGTCGTGGCGCTCACGAAGTCGGATCTGGTGGACGAGGGCTGGTGCGAACTGGTCGAGGAGGAGGTGCGTACCCTGCTCACGGGAACGCCGCTCGCCGACGCCCCCATCGTCCGCTGTTCAGCGACCACCGGCGCCGGGCTCCCCGAACTGCGTGCGGCCCTCGGTGCCGCCGCGGCGACCGTTCCCGCGCGCCACGCCGACGACCTGCTGCGCCTGCCGGTCGACCGGGTGTTCACGGTGAAAGGGACCGGGACGGTGGTCACGGGAACACTCTGGAGTGGCGCCGTGGCCCGCGAGGATTCGGTCGTCCTCCTGGACTTCGAGCGCTCGGCGGTGGGGCGGGGACGGGCGCTGCGCGTGCGCGGGATCGAGCAGCACGGGGCCGCGGTCGCGCAGGCGAGTCCCGGCTCCCGCGTCGCGCTGGCGCTGGGCGGTGTGGATCACGACGAACTCTCGCGCGGTGATGTGCTCGTCAGTGCGGGAGCGCCGTGGCAGGACACCGGGCATCTCCGCGCCGACCTCTCGCTGCTCGAGGGCGCTCCTTCACTCGGCCCTCGGACGAAGGTGCGGCTGCACATCGGCACCCGGGAGGTCGGCGCCCGGGTGATCGCGCGCGATGGCCGGGTGGAACCGGGGAGCGCGCGCACCGTCCGGATCGCGACCGACGCGCCGGTCTTCGCGCGGGCCGGGGACCGCTTCGTCCTGCGATCGGCTTCGCCGCTGGCGACGATCGGCGGCGGTGTCATCACCGATCCGTGGACGACGCGACGCGCCAAGCCGTGGCCGACCCCTTTCGCGACAGTGGGGGAGCGGCTCGGGTGGCTGGTGGCCGAGTCGGGGAGTCGCGGCCTGCGCACGGACGAGCTCCCGCTGAAGCTGGGACTCCCTCCGGCTGCCGCGCGGGCCGCTGCCGCCAAGGAACGTGAGGTGATCCCGGCCGGCGACCGCCTCTTCACCAAGGCGCTCCGTACGTCGCTCCGGAATCGGCTGAAGGGGAAGGTGGAGGAGTTCCACCGGCAGCACCCGCTCGACCCCGGAATGCCGCGAGAGGCGGCTCGGGCGGCGCTCGCGACCTCCGACGCCCTGTTCGACGAGCTGCTGGCGGATCTGGCCGCGAAGGGGGTGTTGCAGCCCCCCGGGAAGGTGCTCGCCCGGGTCGGCTTCGACCCCGCCGCGGCGGCGGGTGATGCCGCCCTTCTGGATGAGCTGGCGGCGTTGCTCGAGTCCGGCGGTGCGGAGCCTCCAGGGGTCGAGGAACTGACCGCGCGGTTCGGTCCTCGGACCCCTGCGCTCCTGCGTCTTCTGGAACGGGGGAAGCGGGCCGTCGCGGTCAGTCAGGAGCGATACTACGGCGTCGGGGCCCTGCGGAAACTCGAGGACCGACTGGCCGCGTTGACGAGCAGTAACGACCGATTTACAGTCTCGCAAATCAGGGAATCGCTTGCGCTTACGCGCAAGTACCTCATCCCTTTTCTCGAGTACTGCGATCGGGCGGGGTACAGTCGTCGCGATGGCGACTACCGGACGTTCCGGTGGCCGCCGCGTGGCGGCTGAGCCGCCGGCTGACAGTGCCGTCTGACCGGCCGACTCCGCGGTCCGTCTGACCCCGATTTGGCCCCGACTGACCGCCGCGAACGGCGATGCATTTCGGCGCACCGTCAGCGTCAGCCTGACACACGATGTGCCATTCCGGCGTAGGTTTCGTGGTATCAGTCTTGCCTTGTTCTGGATCAGAAATGGCGACCCGAGCACCTGTCGCGTAGTCCTCTCGATCACAAATCCATGAATCCCGAACGGCTCACCGAACGCAGCACCGAGGCCTTCAACGAAGCGCTCGCCTTGGCGCGGAAGAGCGGCAATCCGCTGGTCTACGATTCGCACCTCCTGCGTGCGCTCCTCGATCAGGAGGAGAGCATCGTCGTCCCCATCCTCAAGCAGGTGGGGGTGGACGTCGACGCACTCAAGCTGGCGGTCGACAAGGAGCTCGCGCGCTACCCCAAGCAGTCCGACGCGAATCCCAGCTGGTCGCGCGAACTCCAGGGCGTCTACGACGAGGCCGACAAGCAGGCCAAGGCACTCGGCGACGAGTACATCTCCACCGAGCACCTGCTGGTCGCCCTGGCCGGCAGCAAGGGGGCCGAGTCGGTCGCCCTGCTCAAGGCGGCCGGCACCACCCCCAAGAAGCTCACCGAGGCGCTCAAGGCCGTGCGTGGCGCCCACAAGGTCACCGACCAGAACCCCGAGAACCAGTACCAGGCGCTCACCAAGTTCACCCGCGACCTCACCGATCTCGCCCGCAAGGGGAAGCTCGACCCCGTGATCGGGCGCGACGAGGAGATCCGGCGCGTGATCCAAGTGCTGTCGCGCCGCACCAAGAACAACCCGGTGCTCATCGGCGAACCCGGCGTCGGCAAGACCGCCATCGCCGAAGGGCTGGCGCAGCGGATCGTAGACGGCGACGTCCCCGAAGGGCTCAAGGGGAAGTCGCTCCTCTCGCTCGACCTGGGCGCGCTCATCGCGGGAGCCAAGTTCCGCGGCGAGTTCGAGGAGCGCCTCAAGTCGGTGCTCAAGGAGATCACCGCCGCCGAAGGGAAGTTCGTGATGTTCATCGACGAGATGCACACGATCGTCGGAGCGGGGAAGGCCGAGGGGTCGATGGACGCCGGCAACATGCTGAAGCCGATGCTCGCGCGCGGCGAGCTGCGCGTGGTCGGCGCCACTACCCTCGACGAGTACCGCAAGCACATCGAGAAGGACCCCGCGCTCGAGCGCCGCTTCCAGCCGGTGTACGTCGGCGAGCCGACGGTGGAGAACACCATCGCGATCCTGCGCGGACTCAAGGAACGCTACGAGTCGCATCACGGCGTGCGGATCACGGACGGCGCGGTGGTGGCCGCGGCCACGCTGAGCAACCGATACATCGGTGACCGTTTCCTCCCCGACAAGGCCATCGACCTCGTCGACGAGGCCGCCAGCCGGCTTCGCATTGAGATCGATTCGATGCCCCAGGAGATCGACGAGGTCGAGCGCCGCGTCGTACAGCTCGAGATCGAGCGCCAGGCGCTCGCCAAGGAGAAGGACAAGTCCTCGCTCGAGCGCAAGGCGATCATCGAGAAGCAGCTGAGCAACCTGCAGGAGCAGGCCTCCTCGATGAAGGCCCAGTGGCAGTCGGAGAAGAACGCCCTCGGCGACGTCGGCAAGCTCAAGCAGCAGATCGAGGAGGCGCGCATCGAGGCCGAACGCGCCACGCGCAGCGGCGACCTCGGGCGCGCGGCCGAGATCCAGTACGGCAAGGTCCCGGAGCTCGAACGTCAGCTCAAGGACCGCGAGTCCAAACTCGCGTCGCAGCAGTCGGGAGGGAGTCGCTTCCTCAAGGAGGAGGTCACGGCGGAGGACATCGCCGAGATCGTCGCCAAGTGGACGGGGATCCCCGTCACGCGGATGATGGAGAGCGAGAAGGAACGCCTCACCAAGCTCGACCAGGAACTCGCCAAGCGGGTGATCGGTCAGCCGGAGGCGGTGCGTGCCGTGGCGGACGCGGTGCGCCGCTCGCGCGCCGGACTGCAGGATCCCAACCGCCCGATCGGGTCGTTCATCTTCCTCGGGCCCACGGGCGTGGGGAAGACGGAGACCGCGCGCGCCTTGGCCGGGTTCCTCTTCGACGACGAGAACGCCATGGTCCGGATCGACATGAGCGAGTACATGGAGAAGCACGCCGTCTCGCGGCTGATCGGCGCCCCGCCGGGATACGTCGGCTTCGAGGAAGGGGGGCAGCTCACCGAGGCGGTGCGCCGTCGCCCGTACGCGGTGATCCTGTTCGACGAGATCGAGAAGGCGCATCCGGATGTCTTCAACATCCTGCTGCAGATCCTCGACGACGGGCGCCTCACCGACAGTCAGGGGCGCACCGTGGATTTCCGCAACACGGTCGTGATCATGACGTCGAACATCGGGTCGAGCTGGATCCTCGAGCAGGGCACCGAGGACTGGGCGCTCGTGGAGACGCAGGTCGGACAGGCGCTGCGCGAGCACTTCAAGCCGGAGTTCCTGAACCGGGTGGACGACATCATCATCTTCCATCCGCTCAGCGAAGGGGACATCGGCCACATCGTCGAACTGCAGCTGCACCGGCTCGACAAGTTGCTCGCCGATCGCAAGCTCGTGCTCGAGCTCACCCCGGAGGCCAAGGCCTTCCTCGCGCACGAGGGCTACGATCCCGCCTTCGGAGCGCGGCCGCTCAAGCGGGCGATCCAGCGGCACCTGCAGAACCCGCTCGCCATGGCGGTGCTCGGCGGCGAGTTCAGCGAGGGGGACACGATCAGTGCGGTGGTGAAGGGGGACGCGCTCTCCTTCGAAAAGAAGCCCGCCTGACGGCCTGTATGGAACTCGAAGGGCCCGCGCCGGATCGGCGCGGGCCCTTCGTCGTTCAGGTCGTGCCGACGCTCAGCGCGTCCTCACGAGCTGGATCGTGATGGGCGTGTGCAGCGCCTCGGTGCCGGAGCTGAAGGCGATCGTCCCCGCGCCGCCCGAGCCCACGGAGAAGCGGGCGAAGGCCATGCCGCCGGCCGCGAGCGACGCACTGCGCGAGACACCCGGCGAGAGCGTCGGCACGCTCAGCGGATACACGGTGGGGGTGTTGGCGAGACGCGGCATGATGCTGCGCAGGTCCCAGCTCTTGAAGGCGTAGATCGACGACACGGGAACGGTGCTCCCGTCGGTGAGCAGACTCATCGCGAAGGCCTGCGCCGCCTGGTACGGGGTGGTGAACGTCCCCCCGAACACGAAGTTCAGGTTGTCGAGTCCCTGCCGGTTCGAATTCACGAGCGCGAGGGTGTAGCTCGACGACGCGCCGCCGGCGGCGTCGATCATGAAGCGCAGCATCCCCCACGTCGCGCCGCGTGTGGCCAGACTGTCGTTGTTGGCCCACGCCGAGTTCGGGTTCGGGTTGGCCATGAACGACAGCAGGCGCTGCATGTTCTGGTCCTGGTAGTTCAGGTAGTTGCTCTGGATCGTGGACGTGGCGGTGATCGTCGTGAAGTTGATGTTCGAGAGCGCCGTCAGTCCGCTCGCCTTGTAGTACAGCAGTTCCTCGGCCAGGTGCGAGAGCCCCTCGTCGAGGAACAGATCCTCGGGGGCGGAGGCGTTCGTCACGTTGAGTCGGCGCGACCAGTTGATCAGGTGCTGGAACTCATGCGCCAGCGTGTTGATCACCCCGGTGACGAGCCCGGGGCGGCTCGTGAAGACACCGTTGTAGCGCCGCGCCGGATCGAGGACCGGGAGATAGAACATCTCCCCCTCGTTGCTCCCGGTGCAGGGGTTCGTTCCGGTGGACGCGTAGAGGTCGCGGGAGTCGAAGAAACCGCCGATCACGTAGTTCGCGTTGGCCGGTGTCAGTGAATTGACGCCGGGGGTGAAGAAGAGCACCACGCGGCCGTTGGCATCGGCGTCGAAGGGCGCACCGAACGCCGAGACATCGCTGTCGTACACCAGCGTGTCGAAGGTCGTCGCGATCTGTTGGTACTCGGCGTCGGTCAGTCCGCCGCTCGGCGCCGTGGTGTCCACGATGACGATCGCGCGGGTCGTGACGGCGGCGACGCGTGCGCCGTGATAATCGCTGGCGTTCGCGATGCAGGGGTTGCCGTTGACGCCGTCGCCGTTGGTGTTCAGGCGCACGATCGTCCCGACGGTCGGCACGCCGGTGATCCCCTTGATGTTCGACCCGGAGCTCCGCGCGGCGCGCGCCTGACGTTCCGCGGCCATGCGCGGGCCGAGGACGCGGCGCATCGCGCGCTGGCGTGCGAGATGCACGCGTTCGGCGGGATCGTCGTCTCCAGCGCCGGCGGCCACCAGATTCGCGAAGCTCGGCGCGAGGGGAGTCCCGACCGCCTGTGTGCCGGCGGGAAGCATCGAGAGCGTGCGCATGGTGGCGCCGGTGTCGAGATTCACGACCGAGAGCGCATAGTCGGCGCCCGCCGTGCCGCCCGCCACGCACAGCTGGCTCCGGCTGCTCCCGGTGACGGTGCGGATCTCGCCGACCGTCATGGTGACGGCGTTCGTCGTGCTGCAGGCCGCCGGAGCCGCGAGCACGGAGACCGTGAGGGCGGCCGAGATGGAGCCGTCGACCGTCGCCGAGATGTTCGTGGTGCCGACCGCGAGCCCCGTGACGGTCCCGCTCGTGGACACGGTGGCCACCGTCGGGGTACTGGAGGCCCAGGTGATCGTCCGATTGCTCACGGCATTGCCGGAGGCGTCGTACGGTGTCGCGGTGCCGCGGACCGACTCGCCGACGACGAAGGCGTTCGACGGCACCGTCAGCACGAGGCGGCTGACGCTCCCCGTGGTGGGGGAGGTGGGCGACGTGCCGGAATCCGAGGGCTGGCACGCGGCCAGCAGGATGGCGAAGGCAAGGAACGAACGGCGCATGGGCTCGGAGCTCGGGTGATGTCGCTGGTCGGGGGGCGAGTCGTACAGGTCCTACCCCACCAGACGGGGCGCGTGCCACCGCCCCTGTGGTATTATAGACCCGCGACCCGTCTTGCACCCTCTCGCCCCGATGCCGCCCTGTTCGCTGGGCATGCGGCGAGTCCTCAGGATCCCGCCCGAATGCGCGCTCGACAGCAGCAGGACCAGCACTTCATGACACTCGCGCTGGAGGCGGCGCGGACCGCCGGCACGGCCGGGGAGGTTCCCGTCGGCGCGGTCATCACGCGCGATGGTGCGGTGCTGGCGACCGAGCGGAATGCGATGGTCGCCACCGCCGACGCGACGGCCCACGCCGAGCTCCGCGCGATCCGGGCGGCACAGCTCGCCCTGGGCGAGGGGCGGCTCGTGGGGTGCACCCTCTACGTGACGCTGGAGCCCTGTGCCATGTGCGCCGGAGCGATCGTGCTGGCGCGGCTGGACCGTGTGGTCTTCGGGGCCTGGGACGACAAGGCGGGGATGGTCGGGTCGGTGGAGGACATCCTCCGCCATCCGCGGCTGAATCATCGACCAGAGGTCGCTGGGGGCGTGCTGGAGGAACCGTGCGCGGCGCTCCTGCGGGATTGGTTCGCGGCACGCCGGGATCGGTGAGAATCGCCGGTTATGCGTTGACTGTGGCTGGTCGAGCCGATAATTTCTTCAGGCTAGGAACAAATCCTGGACAGGTGGCTGAGCGGTTGAAAGCACCGGTCTCGAAAACCGGCGTACCGGCAACGGTATCGTGAGTTCGAATCTCACCCTGTCCGCTGCAGCGTCACGGAGAAACAACGCGCTGGTTCGCGGATCCGCGTGCCAGCGCGTTCGTTTTGCGGGACGCGTTCGTGGGACAATCGAAGCAAGAGGGACGGGTGGCCGAGTGGTTTAAGGCGCACGCCTGGAAAGTGTGTGTACGTGAAAGCGTACCGTGGGTTCGAATCCCACCCCGTCCGTAGTGTCGAGCGACCCCGTCGTGGGAGACCGCGACGGGGTCGCGCGCGTTCGGGACTGTCACCCCCGCGCATTAGCTTTGCCCTTGTGGTGGTCCGACCGTGGTGGCACACTCTCCTCGTCCCGTCCCCCAGACGCATGCCGACGCTCATCGACCAACTCGCCGGGATCGCCGCCGCGGTGCCGATCGGCAGCGTGCGCTTCGTCGCCCGCGAGGTCCCCTTCGCCCGCGAGACGCTCCGGGAGCTGGCCCGCGCGCGCGGGGTGCTCGTGGGATGGGAAGGGACCACCCTGCGTCAGCTCGCCGACGACTTCGCGACCGAGACGCTCGATCGGGACGGCTTCACCCGCGCCGACGATCTCCAGTTGCAGGCCGCGGCCGACGACGCGCTCGACCAGACGGTCAGTGGCTTTCCCGATCCGCTGAAGCGGCAGGTCACCTCGCTCGGGTTCCGGACGGCGGTCTTCGACGCCTGCGGCGAACTGCGCATGGCGGGAGTCACCGCTGCCGAGCTGGCACTTAGCGCGCGGCCCGGGAGCCCGGCGCACTATCTGGTGCCCACTTACGAGCGCTATTGCGGGCTGCTCGTCGAGCAGCGGCTCTGCGATGCCGCCGAGGCGTTCCGTCGCGCGACCGATCGCGCCGAGCACCGCGGACTCGCGGGCGCGACACTCGTGATCGAAGCGGGGGCGGCGGACGTGACCGGGCTTCCGCGGGCGTTCGTCGAAGCGCTTACCTCGCAGGGCGCGCAGCTGCTGACCGCGCCCGACGCGCCCCCCGTATGGGAGCAGTGCACCGTGCCGCGCCATTTCTATCGCTCGGCGACGCCGACACTCGAGGTCCGCGAGGCGCTCCGCCGCGCGCTCGCCGACGGCCTGTCGTGGGACCAGGTCGAACTCGCCGTCACCGACCTCGACACGTACGGATCGGCGCTCGCATCGATCGGTGATCAGTTGGGGATCCCGTACACGCTCAAGGAAGGGGTCCCGATGGCGCGCAGCCGCGCCGGACGTGCGCTGTTCCGCTATCTCCGCTGGCTCGAGCAGGGGCTCCCGGCATCGGTCATCCGTGAGTCGCTCGAACTGGGGGAGCTGCCGATCCTCGCGACCGATGTCGCAGCCGCCGACGTGGCCCGCGCCCTGCGCAGCGCGCAGATCGGCTGGGGCACCGAGCGATGGGCCCGCGCCCGGGAGCGGTTCGCCGACGGCAGTTGGGTGCAGAGCCGCCTCGAGAGCCGCGAACTGCGCGATGACCCCACCGATCGCGAAGAACTCGCCGCGCGCCTGGAGCGCACCGCGCACGCGGCGGCGGGGCTCATCGACCTGCTGGCGGATCTCATGCCCGCGGTCCCGCTCCCCGGAGCCACCGACGCCAAGGCGGTGCAGGGAACGACCGACGATCTCGCGCGGCGGGCGCTCGGCTGGATTCGGCTGATCGCGCCCACGCTCGGCGGCACCGGAGAGCAGCACGCGCTCGATCGCGTGAGTGGACGGCTCGAGGCGCTCGCGGCCCACGAGCGCCCTCGCGTGCCCTTCGCGCTCGCGATGGCGGAGTTGCGACAGGGGATCGCCGATCTCCGCGCCTTCCCGAGCGCGGATGGTGCCCGTTCGGGACGTGTCTCGGTGCCGGGCGCGGTGCACCTCACGCACATCTCGCAGGCCGGGGTCACGGGGCGCCCTCGCGTGCACCTGATGGGACTCGATGCCGATCGCGTGTCCACCGATATCGGTGGCGACCCGCTGCTCGATGAAGAGACGCGCGCGGCGCTCCCGGGGAAGCTCCCGACCTTGCATCAGCGCGTCGAACGCCGGCAGCGCGGGATGCATCGCGCGCTCAATATGCTCGATCGCGAATGCTGGTTCTCGTACGCGACTCTCGCCGACGGTGCGGGGCGCGAGGCCTCGCCCGCGCCCCTGCTCCTCGGAGCCGCGCGCGCCTCCTTCGGGCGACCGACGATGACCTACGACGAGTTGCGCACGACGATGGGCGCCCCCACCGGCGCGGCGACGGGAGCCGGAGCGCTCGATGCACGCGACCTCTGGCTGGGCGCCCTCGTGGGCGACAGCGGTCTCGTGGACGGGCGCACGCAGATCCGCGAGCTGTGGCCCAGCCTCCATCGGGGACTCACCTTGCATGCCGGCGCCGAGTCGAACGCGGTGACGGAATGGCATGGACAGGTGCCCGACGCGGCCGGGATGCTCGGCCCCCTCGCCTCGGCCGCGCGCGGCATCTCGCCGTCGTCGCTGGAACTGCTCGCCAAGTGCCCGCTCGCCTGGTTCTACCGCTACGGGCTCGAGCTCGCGCCCCCCGAGGATGTGGAGTTCGACGCGACACTCTGGCTCGACCCGGCGCAGCGAGGGTCCCTCCTGCATTCGGTGTTCGAGCGTTTCGTCACGGCGTGGATGTCCCGGCAGGACGACATCTCCTCCCCGGACGCCGATGTGGAGCTCGGTCGCATCCTCTCTGAAGAGATCGCGCGGGAGTTGCAGGTCACGCCCGCCCCATCGACCGTCGTGCTCGCCGCCGAACGTGAGCTGCTCGAACGCCTCACGCGGAACTTCCTGGCACAGGAGCGCGCGTATCACGACGCCGAGTGGGTCGCGGTCGAGGTCGCGTTCCCTCGCCGGGACCAGGCGACCACCTTCCGCTCGGCGGACGGACTCGAGCTCCCGATCCACGGTCGAATCGATCGCGTGGATCGCTTCGCCGACGGATCCCTGCGGATCATCGACTACAAGACCGGGTCGAGCGGGCGGTTCCGCGTCGGCAGCAAGGACGCGCCGCTGAAGGGCGGGCGCATGTTGCAGCCGGCGCTCTATGCGGCCGGCGCGTCGCAGGCGCTCGGTGCTCCGGTGCAGGAGTTCGAATACCGCTTCCCGAAGGAGCGTACGCTGTTCGACCGGGTGCGGCTCACACGGGCGGACATCGCGCGTGCGCCCGCGATCGTGAGCTCGCTGCTCGCGCACCCACGGAGCGGGAGTTTCGTCCCCACCGACGATCCGGACGACTGCGTCTACTGCGACTTTCGCGATATCTGTCGCGTGAACGGCGATCGGCGCGACATCACCTCGCCGCGGGCGGACTGGGGGAAGGCGCACGGTGAATCGGCACCGGAGTACGTCCAGATGCGCGCCCGTCGCGGTGGCGAGAAGGTCGAGGGGAGCGAATGAGCCGCCGCACTCCGCCGGACCAGGGCGCGCGCGACCGCGCCGAGGGGGAGATCGACCTCAACCTCCTGATCGAGGCCGGTGCCGGGTCGGGGAAGACCACCTTGCTCGCGCGCCGTGTCGTCGCCCTCCTCACCGCCGGACGTCCCGCGAACCGGATCGCCGCCGTGACCTTCACCAAGAAGGCCGCTGGGGAGCTTCGCGAACGCGTGCAGATCGTGCTCGAGAGCGCCGGGGCCGATGCGAGCATCGCGAACGATGTCTTCGTCGGCACGATCCACAGTTTCTGCGCGCGGGCGCTGCGCGACCGCCCGATCGAGGCGGGGCTCGACCCGCACTTCCGCGAACTCGACGAGGACGACGCCGCGCTGCTCGCCGCGCAATGGTGGGCGGATTGGATCGAGCGGTTGCATGTGGCCGGTGATCGCTCGCTCGCGGAACTCCGGAACATCGGCATCGAGCCCTGGATGCTCGCCGACGGCTTCCGCGAGTTCGTGCAGTATCCCGACGTGGACTTCTCGGCCCCGCCGGCTCCGATGCCCGACACCGAGGTCGCGCGCCGATCGCTGGAGCAGTTGATCGACGACGGGATGCGGCTGATGCCCGAGGCGGAGCCCGAGGGCGGATGGGACCCGCTGCAGCGATGGATCCAACAGCTCGACTTCGCGCGGAACAGCGCCGACTGGGCCGATCCGACCGCGTTCTTCGAGATCGTCGCCGACCTGCCCGAGGAGCTGAAGCCCGTTCAGAAGCGTTGGGTGCGCTCGGCGGCGACCGACCGATCCGACAAGGCGGATGCCAAGGCACTCGCCGAGGAGTACGGGCGCTGGCGTGAAGGCGACGGCGCGCGCGCGATCCGCGGTTGGCGTGAGCACCGTTACGCGCCGATCGCCGATTTCCTCCGCCGTGCCGCGAACGCGTATGCGTCGTATCGGATCACCTCGGGGCGACTCAGCTTCGAGGATCTCCTCCTGCACACGCGGGACCTGCTGCGCCGCGACGTCGGGGCACGCGCCGCGCTCGGGGAGCGCTGGCGGTATCTGCTGGTGGACGAGTTCCAGGATACCGACCCGCTCCAGGCCGAGATCCTCTTCCTGCTCGGGAGTGCACCGACGGGCGCGGAGACGGAGCCCGAGTGGTGGCAGGCGCGTTTGCGTCCCGGGGCGCTTTTCGTGGTCGGCGACCCCAAACAGAGCATCTATCGGTTCCGTCGTGCGGACATCGAGACCTACGAGCAGGCGAAGTCCGCCTTCGACCGTGAGGGCGCGGTCCTGGCGCTCACGGCGAACTTCCGGAGCCGCGACGCCATCGCTTCGCTCGTGAACACGCACTTCGGCGCGCTCGGCGCCTTCCCAGCGGTCGCGTCCGAGGGGCAGGCCGCCTTCGCCATGCTCGAACCGGCGCGCGACGAGCACGAGGGGGGGCGCGTGGCGCGCTACGAGATCCGGGGCGGGAACGGGTCGTCGAAGAAGGATGACGTCAATCTGGCCGATGCCGAGGCGGTGGCGTCGTGGATCGCGACGCTCGTCGCGCGGGGGGAGGCCGAGCCGCACCAGTTCCTCGTGATGACGCGCAAGAAGGACGCACTCGCCGGGATCGCGCGTCAGCTGTCGGCGCGCGGCATCCCGGTCGCCGTGTCCGGTGCCGATGTGACGCTGGAGCACGAGTTGCACGAGCTGCTGCTGTTGCTCCGCGCGCTGCAGGATCCCGCCAACCCCGTGCTCGTGGCCGCCGTGCTCGAAGGGCGGCTCTTCGGGATGTCGCCGGCGGATCTCTGGGCGGCTCGACAGGCCCGGATCGAGTTCACCATCGTCACGCCGCATCGCGACCCGTCGGCCGATCCGCGCGCCGAAGGGGTGCGGGGCGCGTTGCTGCAGCTGCACGCGTGGCTGCTCCGTTCGCGTGACGACGCGCCAGACGTCTTCCTCGCGCGGGTGCTCGACGAGACGGGGATGCTGGCGTTCACGGCGGCCGACGAGCTCGGCGACGTGCGCGCCGGTCTGCTCGTGCGGCTGCTCGAGGAAGTGCGTATCGCCTCGCTCGATCCCGATCTGACGGGGATGGCCGCTCTGCAGGCGCTGGAGGGCATGCTGAAGGCCGACATCCCCGACGCCCCTCTCCTGCCGGGGCGGACGGATGCGGTCCGCGTGATGAACCTGCACAAGGCCAAGGGACTCGAGGGCGACATCGTGATCCTCGCCTCGCCGACCGAACGCCGGCCGTGGCCACCGCGCATCGCGGTGCGGCGCGTCGGCGGAGGCGCGGTCGGTGGCGTGCTGATCCAGGTCGAGCGGAACCAGTTCCAGCGCACGATCCTCGCGCAACCTCCGGGGTGGGAGGAGATGGCGGCCGCGGAATCCGCGCGCGAGAGCGCCGAACACGAGCGGTTGCGCTACGTGGCGGCGACCCGTGCCGAGTCGCAACTCGTCGTGGGCGAGTTCGTGAAGGTGCTCAAGGGAGGGCCGACCAAACCGGAGGACCGCGAGTGGTCCGCGTTCGCTCCCGTGCTCGATCGACTCGGCGCCGAGTCGCTGGCGATGCCGGTGGGGGGCGCCGGCGGGCGCGAGCGGCTGGCGCGTAGCGCGTCGTCGCTCGATGCGGAACGCCGGCGGGTCGAGGCCAACCGCGAGGCCGCCGCGACACGGTCGTGGACGAGGACGACTGTGACGCAATCCGCGAAGGCGAGTTCGATGGAGCGGCGCGAGCTCGAGGAGACGTCGGCCGAGGGGAAGA